>CP073261.1:307083-614166 GCA_019739335.1 Erythrobacter sp. | reverse complement strand
AACCCTTCAGGCAATGCTCCAGCCGCTCGCTATCCTGCGCCTCGCACAGCATGGCTTCGGCGAGGGGTGCATCGTCTGCCACTTCGGGCAGGAATTCGACAGAGACTTCGCTGCGCCTGCCACTTCGGCGCACGGCATCGATGGCACTGTTGCGGGCGATGGCGCAGAGCCAGGTGATAGGGCTGGCGCGGGTGGCATCGAACCGCCCGGCGCGGTCCCACACTTTGAGATAGACTTCCTGCAGCACGTCTTCGGCCGCTTCACGATCGCGCACGATGTGCAGAATAACGCCCATCAGCTTGGCCGAGGTCAGATCGTACACGCGGCGCAGCGCGTGGCGTTCCCCGTCGGCGACCAGAACCAGCGCCGTCTCCAGCTCGGCCCTGCGTTCGGAGAGGGAAAGATTGGCCGTATCGCCCATGGCGGGGTCAGGTAACACCGATTGGCGACAGTGAGAAGACCAACATTCTCAACATCCTGCTTCGACCCGTCCGAGCCTACCTACTTCTGCCTGCCCCCTTAGCCAAAGAATTCTTCGCTACCTGCATCCACTCGCTACTCGCGGACGTAGCTCTCCCTGATGGCCGCTCCAGGCCGTCCGTACGTGGCGGTCGCTCCGTCGCAATCTGGGAGAAAACGCATGAGTACCTCCGTCAAGCTGGTTGCGGGAAGCGGGGGCATCATGCTTGCCGCTGCCGCAGCGCTGTGGGCACCGGGCATCGGCCTGATCGCCGCCGACCACCTCGATCCGCCGCAACGCACCGACCCATCGGTCGACCAGACCCCCGACCGGGCGGCGGATATCGCCGATTTCTACGCCTGGCACACTGACGACAAAATCAATTTCGTGCTGACGTTTAGCGGACCTCAAGCGACCGATCAGCCAGCCACTTACGACCCCGACGTGCTCTATTCGATCAACATCTCCAACGCCGGGGCCGCCACCTCTGCCGAACAGCGGATCGATATCCGCTTTGGGCGCGGAGCCGGGGCCAACCAGTTCGGCGTCCAGGTGAACGATGTGCCGGGCACCGGTGGACCGATCGAAGGCTCGGTTGAAAGCAATATCACGCAGGAAGGCGTGATGGTACGTGCCGGGCTGTTCGACGATCCGTTCTTCTTCGACCTCCAAGGTTTCCGTCAGACCCGCGATACGGGGGCGCTGAGCTTCAGTTCTACCCGCGATTTCTTTGCCGGGCAGAACCTGACCGCCGTGGTGATCAGCATCCCGCGTGATCGCATCGAGAACGGCACCAATCCCATCAACGCATGGGCCACCAGCGCCCGTTTCGGAGGGCAGTTGTGATGACCCCTGTTCGCACTCACTTGCGGCGCAGCGCCGCCATGATCGCTCCCCTAGCGCTTGTCTTAGGCTTGGGCGCCTGCGGCGGCGACGACAATGACGACATGGGCAGTATCCCAACTCCCACGCCGACCATGACCCCTACCCCCACGCCAACGCCAACTCCGAGCAGTGCCGGGTTCAACGTCACGCCGTGCCTGCAGCAGGACATTCCCGGCACCGGCCTGACCGTGGCGGGCGCAGTTGTGCCTGATACCCTCAAGCTCAATCTGGCGGCGGCCTCAGGGTTTCCCAACGGGCGCAGACTGCCCGATCCGGTGATCGACGTGACGCTGGCGGTGATCTTCCTCGATCTCGATACCCAAAGTCCGGGGATCCTTGCCGGATTGCCACTCAATCCTGCGGCAAACGACAAGAGCTTCGGCAGTGGCTTTCCCTTCCTGGCCGCGCCGCATGGTTCGCCGCCGCTGGCTTCCAGCAACGGATCGAGCTTCACCTTCCGCACCAACACCCGCAACCAGTACGTGCGGGTGGACCGAATGGGTATGCCCGCCGTGGCGACCGCGCTGATCGGCACCAATATGAAGGTGGCCTACAACGACGCCAACCCATCGGACGATGCCGCTGGTACCTTCGTGCCGGAACTGGCAGCGCAACTGACCGGGCTGACCAATGCACTTGCGGACGATCTTGTAAGGGCGGGGCTGACCCCCTGCGCCGTTCCCGCCTGACAGGCTCTCCCCGGGGTATCGGCGGGCCCGCCTTCGGGTAGCCCGCCGATATCTTTCCTTCACGATCTGCGACGCGGAGATTGCCCATGCGCACGACCCTGAGACTTCTGATGCTGCCGCTCGGCGCGGTGTTGCTGCTGGGCGGAATCGAATTCTTCGGCAGCGAGAACGGCGGCGCGCCCGTCGCGGCGGCATCATTGCCCAAACCGGGCTTCGGCCCGGCAAACTTCGCCGAGGCGCAGCGCGATGTAGCAGCGCAGCTTTCGCTGGCACGCGAGCGCGCGGCGCGCCGCCCGGACGATTGGCTGGTGCAGGCCTCGCTAGCGCGGGCGCTTATGGCGCAATCTTCGCTCACCGGCGGCTATGCGATGCTGGAGGAAGCGCAGCGCGTTGCAGCATTGGCGAACGACTTGGCACCCGAGCAAAGCGGGCATATGCTGGTGGCCGCCTATACGGCCATGGGTGCACACCGGCTGGACGCCGTGAAGGAAGCACTTGACCGCTTCGCCTTGAAAGTCGTTCCTGCCGCCGCTGACGAACAGGCAGAGGTCCTCGGCCTGCGCGGAGACTTGGCATTCTACCAAGGTGACCTGCAAGCCGCGACACGCCTTTACGCCGAGGCGCGCATTCTCAATCCGAGCCCCGGAACCGTCTATCGCCAGGCCTTGCTGGCCAAGGCACGCGGGGAATTCGAACGGGCCGAGGGGTTGTTTCGCGAAGCACTGGCAGCCGACGCCAGCCCGACGCCGCGCACCGTGGCCGATATTGCGGTTCAGCTCGGCGCGCTGGATCAGGCGCAGGGCGATTATTCCGCTGCACGCGCGCATTTTATCGAGGCGGACCGGCTGTTTCCCGGCTTCTGGCTGTACGAATCCCATGTGGCGCAGGTGGACTATCTCACGGGGCGCGAGAGCGAAGCGCTGGTGCGGCTCGAAGCCATGTTGGCGCAGGGCGAACAACCCGTTGAAGTCACCGAACTCTATGCGCTGCTGCTGCAAAGCGAGGGTCGCGACGCCGAAAGCAGGCGCTGGTCGGCGCGCGCCACAGCGATCTGGGACGAGCGGCTGGAGGCAATGCCCGAAGCGGCATACGGCCATGCAATCGAACATCATTTCAAGTTTGGCTCCGCAGACCGGGCGCTCGAATTGGCGCGGCGCAATTTGGCCGAACGGCCCTATGGCGAAGCGCGACTGCTGCTGGCCGAGGCTTTGCTGGCAACGGGCGATCCCGCAGGAGCCTTGGCGCAAATGCGTCGGGCCAGGCGCGATGGCTGGCTGAGCGCTCCCCACTTACGCGCCGAGGTCAACGCGCTCGAAGCACTTGGCCGCAGAGACGAAGCGCGTGCAGTGCGCAGCGATGCCGAGGCGATCAATCCGCATGTCTTCGATCCGGTGTCCGAATTCGTGTGGTTTTCGCATGGGTAAGCAAATGCGCGGCTGGGGATTGTTCTTGCATGGCCGTGAGCTTCAACTGGAAAGTCAATTTATCGATCCGAGGTTGCCCTTCAGCTATCCACCCTCATTTGCGACATTCCCGGTGATCCAGCGCCCTCCCGATACCGGACTGGCAGTTCCCTGCGGTGGCTATCAAAACCAGACTTTCTGGTAGCGACCCCAAAGATGTTATTGTCAGCCAGGGGATATCCTGACTACCCGAGCAGCTTTGTACCACCTCATCATAAGCGATTGACGGGGCTTGACGCAGTGAACTAGCCACACTGGATGGCCGGGTTTCTCCCGTCCCTAGCATTTGATACCAACACTATAGCATTCGGGTCGCACCGTATTTCCATGTCCCTTAGCGGGCAGGCGTAGCGTGCGTCTTTCCGGCGGGGATTTATTCCACTGGAGGACTACCGATGCTTACTACCAATCGCACCCTGTTCGCCGCAACCCTGCTCGCCGGAACCGCGGCAGTCACGCTGTTGCTCGCACCACAAGAAGCCATGGCCGACGATTGCCTGCTCGATACCAACAATGACGGCAATGCCGACAGCAATGTCGATACCGATCTTGGTGCGGATTCGGGCGGTTTGAATACCCGCCTTGCTTGCGGCTCTAATGCCGGGGCCACCGGCCCCAACTCCACCAGCATCGGCGCGAACTCAGACGCGACCGGTTCCTCATCTGTCGCCCTCGGCTCCGGTGCGCAGGCGACTGCTGACAACACCACCAGCATCGGGTCATTTTCAGACGCAACCGTGTTGAATGCCAGTGCCTTTGGCTATTTCGCACAAGCTGTCGGGTCTCAAGCCACCAGCATCGGGGGCAGTTCGAGCGCGGTGGATTTCGGCACCGCAGTAGGATACCTGGCCCAGACGACCGGCTTCGATGGCACCAGCATCGGGGTTGAGTCTACAGCGGCCGTAGCCTCAGTCGCCGTTGGATCGCGCGCCGATGCGACGGGATCGAATTCCGTCAGTATCGGGGCCGCCTCAAACGCAACCGGGGGAAGCGCAATTGCATTGGGAAACGTGGCCAATGCAACGGGGTCATCGTCGACGGCCATCGGTCGTAGCGCCAGCTCTACGGCTTCTGGGTCGACCAGCATTGGAGCCTTTGCTGTCGCCAATCAGATCTGGGCCACGGCACTGGGTTTAGAAGCATTTGCATCCGGGGAGAATTCAACTGCGCTTGGCGCGTTTTCCGACGCAAGTATGGCAGGAGCCATCGCTATCGGCGGGGATGGCGGGGATGGCGATGCTTTGGGCGCGCAAGCGACCGGCACTTCTGCCATCGCCATCGGCGCAGATGCCGTGGCTTCCGCCACCGATGCCTTTGCTGCCGGGGCGGGCAGCGCGGCAGGTGGCGTCCGCTCCATCGTGATCGGCAGCAATGCCGCCTCCAGTTCGGCAGACGCGATAGCCATTGGCGCGCAGACATCTGCCGGCACGCGCGGTATCGCAATCGGTCTGGCAAGCACGGCCAACCCCACCGGGGCGATCGCCATCGGCGGCGAAGGCATTCTGACCGACGGCATCGGCGCGCGGGCGACCGGCCTTGCCTCCACTGCCATCGGGGCGGATAGTCTGGCCAGCGGCACGGCCTCCGTCTCGCTGGGCTTCAATGCGCAGTCATCGGGAACCGCCGCCGCCGCGCTCACCGCCAATTCCAGCGCACAGGGGGATTACACGGTGGCCATTGGCGGTTTTGCCACCGCCAACCAGGCAGGCGCCATTGCAATCGGCGGTGACGGGGCGGATGATCTGGCGCTGGGCGCACAGGCCACCGGGGCGCAATCCATCGCCCTTGGCGTCGATGCCGAGGCACTGGCAGAGGACGCCACCGCGATCGGGCGCGATACGCTCGTTTCGGGACTGCGCAGCGTGGCGCTGGGCAATGCGGTGGAAGTGACCAACAACAATGCCACTGCCGTCGGCGCCTCTGCCGGGGCCACCGGCCTGTCCGGCTCGGCCTTTGGCGCGCTGGCGCGGGCCGATGCCCAGAATGCGACGGCCGTTGGCCGTTCGACCGATGTCACCGGCATCAGCGGCACGGCGGTGGGCTTTTCTTCCACCGTTTCCGGCACCCGCGGCACGGCGGTGGGTGCAGGCGCCAGTGCCTCCGCCACCCGCGGCACCGCGGTAGGCGACAGCGCGGTGGCGGACCAGGTCCAATCGACCGCAGTGGGCTACCTCGCCAATACCACCGCCGCCAACCAGGTGATGATCGGCGGGGCCGGGTCGAGCGTTGCCATCGGCGACATCATGGCTTCGGACGCTGTGCAGGTGGGCGAGGAACAGGTCGTCACCATCGACAGCGCCGGAACGCTGGGTGTCTCGAACGTGGCCAGCGCAGCTAGCGTCGCCAATGTCCGGGTCAGCGTCGATTACCTCGCCGCGGTGACAGATGCGCAGTTCTCGGCGCTGTCGGGCCGTGTCGGCGGACTGGAAAGCGGGCTTGTTGCCACCAATTTCCGGCTGGACGAGATGAATGAGCAATTGAGCGGCGGGATTGCGGCGGCAATGGCGATGGGGGCGGCGAATATCGTGCCCGGCAGCAACATCTCGGTTTCTCTCCACGCGGCGAACTACGGCGGTGAGCAGGGCTTTGCCGGATCGCTGGCGGGCCGCGTGGGGGAGATGGTCTACGTCTCGGCGGGTGTCAGCGGCAATACCGGCGGCGACGACTGGGGGGCCCGGGTTGGGGTTGATTTCGGATTCTAAGATTGCACTGTTGGGAAACGGACTTCGGGGCGAAGGCTACATGTCCGTTTCCCACCCTCATTCCAGACATAGCGCCACCACTCAGCATTACCCGAAACCGGACATGGCAGCTATCGTAAGATCGAGACCAAAAGCTGCCTTTCTGCAAACGACCCCGTTTCTGACATTCTCAAGCAAGTGCGCCCACTTGCTCTTGAACAGGGTTTTCCTTAATCGCCGCTGATGAGAAAGAGGGCGGAGCCGAGAGCATCCATTGTCGGTGAGCGTGCGCTCTACTTCTGGGCGGGCTGCGCTGCGATCAGCATTGGGGTGCTGCTGCATTTGCCGATGCTGGCAATGGCGCACGAGATGGGCAACCATCTCGCCGGGATGCCGATGGATATGGGTATGCACGCGGGTATGGCGCTGATTGCCGTCGGTGCCGCGCTGGCCTGCTTCGGTGCTCTACCGAAGAAGCGCGCCCCTCATGGCGATCACGCCGGGACAAGTTTCGAAGCCCCCGATTCTACGCCGCTCAACCGCTGGCACGCTGCGACCCTGCTGGTGCTGACTCTTGGCCTCATCATCGACGTGATGAAGCCCGCAACGCTTGGGTTCGTGCTGCCAGGAATGGCGACGGAATACGGCATCGACCGCTCACAGGTGGCGCTGCTGCCGCTGGTCGCCCTGACCGGGACGACAATCGGTTCGTTTCTATGGGGCTGGCTCGCGGATATCTACGGTCGCCGGGTATCTATCCTTCTTTCCACGATCCTGTTCGTTTCCACATCGATTTGCGGCGCGATGCCGGAATTCGCGTGGAACCTGCTGATGTGCTTCCTGATGGGTATTTCGGCAGGCGGTATGTTGCCGGTGATTTATACCCTGCTGGCTGAAGTGATGCCACCGCGGCACCGCAGCTGGGTGCTGGTATTGGTAGGCGGGACGGGACTGGTCGGCGGCTATCTGGCAGCCAGCGGTGCGGCCTATGTGCTGGAACCGATCTTCGGGTGGCGGGCGCTGTGGTTGCAGGGCTTTCCCAGCGGCTTGTTGCTACTCGCGCTTGCGCGGTTCATCCCGGAAACGCCGCGCTTTCTGGCAGAGCGAGGCAGGACGGTGGAACTAGCGGAAATGCAACGCAAGTTCGGTCTCCAGCCCAAGCCCCGGCCCGTCCAGCCGCCCACCGATGCCCCGTCCCCCGCAGGACATCGCCAGATCACCGTGGCGCTCACCATCACTGCACTTTGTTGGAGCTTCGTCAATTTCGGCCTGCTGTTATGGCTACCGTCAGACTTGCAAACGCGCGGTTACAGCGCAGAGATCGCAAGCGGCATTCTCGCCAAGTCCTCGCTCTTGGCTTTCCCGACCATCCTGCTCGCGGCTTTCTTCTACGCTTGGCACAGCAGCAAGTGGACACTCGTCGGCACGGTCAGCCTGACGCTCATTGGCTTGCTCGGTGCTTTGCTGCCCGCCGAACTGTTGAGCTGGGAGCCGATGCTGGTGTCGGTCATCGCTATCCTGATCGTGGGCACGAATGGAACTATTGCTGTGTTGCTGCCCTATACGGCAGAGAACTACCCGCTCGGCACGCGCGGAAGGGCAACAGGATTGGTGGCGGGGAGCAGCAAGTTCGGCGGGGTGGCGGTGCAAGTCGCCGCCTTGGCGGGATTTGCGCCAACGCTGGTAGGGGCGGCATTGGCTCTGCTGCTGCCTACAGCAGCATCGGCAGGCATGATCGCATGGGCCGGGCGCGAGACACAGGGCCGCAGCTTGCGCGAACTTGAAGCCGAGTAAGCGATTTCTGCATCGTGACCGCTTTCCACCCTCATTGTCGCCATTCGCATTCGCGCTGATTTTCCCCAGAAGCCGTCATTCGGATAAGGACAGATGATTTGCGAACATCGAACGGCATAACCCCGTAAAAACTGAGTGATGTGGGGAAGAGTGTGGGGAGGTTGGGGCCGGTCTTGGCGCAAAGACCTGATAATTAGTAATAATTTTCAGGAAAATGGCTCCCCGAGTAGGATTCGAACCTACGGCCAAGTGATTAACAGTCACCTACTCTACCGCTGAGCTATCGGGGAGCAGCCCCCCAAGCGGTATGGAGGGGGGCAGGAGTGCGCCTATATTGGCGGTGTCGGGCTTTGACAAGCCCTCGATTCAACCAATCCGTCTTGCTGCTATTTCAAGTAATGAACTGTTCCGCCACGATCCGTTCGTCCAGCGCGTGGCCGGGATCGAACAGCAGGGTCATTTCCATGTCACGGGCGATTTCCACGTGGACTTCGGCCACGTCGCGCACTTCCTTCTGGTCCGCCACCACGGCCACCGGACGCTTGGCGGGTTCGTGCACGCGGAAGGAGACGCGGCTGCTTTCGGGCAGGATCGCGCCCGGCCAGCGCCGCGGGCGGAACGGGCTGATCGGGGTGAGCGCCAGCAGCCGCGAATCGAGCGGCAGGATCGGTCCGTTGGCGGAAAGGTTGTAGGCGGTGGAGCCCACCGGCGTGCTCAGCAATACGCCATCGCCTGCCAGTTCGGATATCCGCACGCGGTTGTTGACTGAAATCTCGATCTTGGCGGTCTGCCGGGTTTCACGCAGCAGGCTGACTTCGTTGATCGCGCAGGACGTGACGCGCGCGCCGGTCTGCGTCACCGCTTCCATTCGCAGCGGGGCGACGGTGTGCGGCTTGGCCTTTGCCACCCGCTGGGCGAGGCTTCCGGCGCGCGGATAGCGGTTCATCAGGAAGCCGACGGTGCCAAGGTTCAGGCCGAACACCGGCAGCATCCGGCCGCTATCAAGCATTCCGTGCAGCGTATCGAGCATGAAGCCATCACCGCCGACCACCACGACGATATCGGCTTCTTCCAGCGCTACGAACTGGGTGTGATCACGCATCGCCAGCGCGGCGGCTTCCGCCTTTTCGGTCGCCGAATGGAGCAGGGCGAGGCGCTTTTCGCCCCCGCTTTCGCCGCCATTTGATATCGCCTCTCCCATGGGCGGCAACCCTATGGAGACGCGTCCCGATTTGCAACGCGCCATTCCGCGGGGGTTCCATTCCCGCACCGATCCGGCATGGCCGCAGCACCATGTCGATCCCAGCCCAGACCATCGATCGCCGCGCCCGCAACGATCGCCGCGCCAGTGAACCGCATCCGATCATCGAGGATCTGGCAGAGGCGCTGACGGCGGATGGGGTAGACCTGCTGTTCCAGTCGCAGTGGCGCAGCGCGGACGCAGCGCTGGCGGGGGCCGAAGCGCTGGTGCGCTGGGAGCATCCCGACCACGGCTCGCTGGCAGGCGATGCGCTGGTGGCAATTGCGCAGAGCGGCGGAATCGCACGGCGGCTTTCGCGCCACATTGCACGCGCGGCGATGCGCGCGGCGCTGGGCTGGCCTGCGCAGATGCGGCTGTCGCTCAACGTCACGGCGATGGACCTGTTCGACCGCAGCTTTGGCGAAGGGCTGCTGGCCATGCTGGAGGAGACCGGCTTTCCGGCGGAGCGGCTGACGCTCGAGATTACCGAACAGGCGCTGGTGGCGGACCTCGACCGTTCTGCCGAACGGCTGGAAATGCTGGCGCAGGCGGGCATCCGCATCGCGCTCGACGATTTCGGCGCGGGTTTCTGCAACTTCCGCTATCTCAAGGTTCTGCCGCTGCACGCGCTGAAGCTCGACCGTTCGATGATCGAAGGCGTGGCTGAGGAAGGGCGCGATCTGGCGGTGCTGCGCGGGATCATCGCGATGGCCAAGGCGCTCGATTTGCAGGTGATCGCCGAGGGGATCGAGACCGAGGCGCAGCGCGCCGCGATAGTCCGCGAAGGCTGCCACGTATGGCAGGGCTACCTTGGTGGCAGGCCTGTGGCGGCGGCGCAGTTCCTCAGGGAAACCGAGACCGCCGTTTGACCTTTGCTATTCGGCGGCAGGCGGAGTGGCCGCCTTCACGTGCACATCGAACCAGTCTATCATTTCTGCCAGCGTGTGCAGCACCGACTCGCGTCCTCGATAGCCGTGGCTTTCGTACGGCAGCATCACCAGCCGCGCGGTGCCGCCGGTGCCCCGGATCGCAGCGAACATCCGCTCAGACTGTTCGGGGAAGGTGCCCGAATTGTTGTCGTTGGTGCCGTGTATCAGCAGCATCGGCTCGTTGATCCGGTTGGCGGCCATGAAGGGCGACAATTCGTAATAGGTTTCCGGCGTTTCCCAGAACACCCGCCGCTCGGACTGGAAGCCGAACGGGGTCAGCGTGCGGTTGTAGGCCCCGGACCGGGCAATTCCGGCGCGGAAGATATCGCTCTGTGCCAGCAGGTGCGCGGTCATGAAGGCGCCGTAGCTGTGCCCGCCCACGCCGACGCGGTAGCCATCGCCAAAGCCGCGTTCGACCGAGAAATCGACCGCCGCCTGGGCGCTGGAAACGACCTGCTCGATAAAGCTGTCGTTCACCGTCTCGGGGTCAGCACCGATCACCGGCATCGCCGCATTGTCCAGCACGGCATAGCCCTGGGTCAGGAAGAACAGGTGCGAATAGCTGCCGATGCGGGTGAAGCGATAAGGGGAATCTCGGTTCTGCGAAGCGGTGGCGGCGTTGTTGAATTCCTGCGGGTAGGCCCAGACGACCAGCGGAAGCTGCTGCCCAGGCTGGTAATCGGGCGGCAGGTAGAGCGTGGCGGTCAGTTCGGTACCGTCGGCACGGGTATAGGTGACCAATTCGCGGCTGATGCCGGTCAGTTCCGGATGCGGATCGGGGAATTGCGTCAGCGCGGTCACGCTGTCGTCCCGGCGCAGGCGGAAATTCCCCGGATCGGTGGGGCTTTCGTAGGACGTGATGAAGGCCGAGCCGCTGTCATCCAGCACGTCCACCACCCGCTCCAGCTCTTCGCCTGAATTGCGCCAGATCTCCTGCACCTCCAGCGTGGCCAGATCGAAGCGGCGCAGGAACGGGCGCAGACCTTCCGGTGTGGCGCCCGCACCGGAGAGCAGCAGAGCACCGTCGCTGTGGCGCGCGACGTTGAAGCCCGCCGGGGTGGTCACCGAAACCGGCGAGCCGGGATCGGCATAGGCGTCCTGTGCATTGCGCAGGCTGAGCACCCGCGTTGCATCGCTTCCGGTCACATCCACCAGCGACAGGCGGATTTCGCGGCTGTCACGGTCGTAATCGTAGGCGATCACGTCGTCGGTATCCTCGATCCCCATGAAGCCGGAGAAACGATCTTCGAACCGTGCCACTTCGCGCGGCGTGCCGTCGAACGGCGCGGGCAGGGCGAACATCGCGTCGCGAACATCGGCCTCGATACGCGGATCGCCGCCGTCCTGCGCTTCGGCCCACATCACCAGCGCGGGTTCGGTCGGGTGCCAGATGATGCTGCGGCGGCCCGTCGGCACGCCCTGCACCGGCAGGTTGTCCGCCAGCGGCTGCTGCGCGATGGTAGCGACATGGGCTCCGGTGGCATCGGTGACGACCGAGGTGAGCGGGAAATCGCTGTAGGGCACCTGATAGCTGAACGGGCGTTCGAGCCATTCCATCAACATGTATTCGCCATCGGGAGAAGCTGCGGCGTAAGTGTAGAGGCGTGGTTCGCCCAGGACTTCGCGTTCCCCGCTGTCGAGCGCAATAGCGACCGGCTGGCTGGTGCCGAGCCAGGCGAACAGCGCCTCGTCATGCGGGTTTTCGAGCAGGTCCTGATAGGTGCGCGTCTGCGCTTCCTCGCCGCCCGCAGCGTTCTGGATTGCCGGGCCTGCCGGGGTCAGCGATTCCTCGGGCATCGGCCCACGGTTCTCGGGAATCACCAACGCCAGCAACCGACCATCGGGCAGCCAGCGCGGCCCCTGGAAGATCGGATTGATCCCGCGCTCCATCACGGTGGTCGTGGTGCCGCTGGCGGTATCGAGCACCATCAGCGCCATTCCGTCGGCATGGGTATTGGTGAAAGCCACGCGGGTACCATCGGGAGACCAGCTGACATCGGAAATATCTGCTTCGGGCGGAAGGGCCACGCGGCGTTCGGCATTGCCCGCCAGATCGCGCAGGCTCATCCCCACGAATGTGCGCGGGCCGTGGCTGTCGTTGATCGCCACGTCGAGCCGCAGCCCGGCGAGCTTTTCCATCGGCCGCGCCAGTTCTGCGACCGGCGGCAGGCTCTCGCGTTCGAGCAGCAGCAGCGTTTCGCCATCGGGAGAGACCGAGACGGTGGGCGACGGCGCGCGCAGCACAATGTCCGCCACATCTGCGGGCGGCAGGCGATAGCCCTCCTCCTGCGCGGCAGCGGGAGCAGCAAGCGGCGCGGCGAGGGCAAGGCCGAGGGCGGTGGAAAGCAGGTAACGCATGACGGGAATATCCTCCTGTTGCCGCGCACTAAACCGTGCTGCGCCAACAATGGCAACCCGGCATTCGGTCGCTATGCCGCCTTCTTCGCCGCCCGCTTCACAATTGCGCCCAAGCCCTTGGTCAACTGGAACAGCCCGTTCAACCGGCTTTCCGGATCGCCCCAAGCGCGGTTGATGACGAGCTTCATATCCGGGCGCAGTTTGGCCGTCTCCCCAAGCCGTTCGACATAGGCGAGCAGCCCGGCGGGATCGGGGAAGTCGTCCTGGTGGAAAGTCACCAGCGTGCCCCGCGCGCCGACATCTATCTTGGCAATGTTCGCGCCTATGGCCTGCTGCTTGATCGCGATAAGGCGGATCAGGTTCTTGGTCGGCTGCGGCAATTCTCCGAAGCGGTCGATCATTTCGGCGGCCATGCCTTCCACTTCCGCCGGGTCCTGCGCGTCGTTGAGGCGGCGATAGAGCGCCATTCGCACCGCGAGATCGGGGACATATTCCTCGGGGATCATAATCGGCGCATCGACGGTGATCTGCGGGGAAAGGGTGTTGCGCTCGCTCGGCAGTCCGGCATCGCCCGCCTTGGCGGCGAGGATCGCGTCCTCCAGCATCGACTGGTAAAGTTCGAAGCCGACTTCGCGGATATGCCCGCTCTGCTCGTCCCCCAGCAGGTTGCCCGCGCCGCGAATGTCGAGATCGTGGCTCGCAAGCTGGAAGCCCGCACCAAGGCTGTCGAGATCGCCCAATACCTTGAGCCGTTTCTCCGCCACTTCGGAAAGCTGCGTGTCGGGCGGGGTGGTGAGATAAGCGTAGGCGCGGGTTTTCGCGCGGCCCACGCGCCCGCGCAACTGGTAAAGCTGGGCAAGGCCGAAACGGTCGGCGCGGTGGATGATCATCGTATTGGCGGTGGGCAGGTCGAGCCCGCTTTCGATGATGGTGGTGGAGAGCAGCACTTCGTACTTGCCTTCGTAAAAGGCGCTCATCCGCTCCTCGATCTCGCCCGCGCTCATCTGCCCGTGCGCGGAGACGGCCTTCACTTCGGGCACCGTGTCGTGCAGCCAACGCTCGACCTGCTCCATGTCCGAAATGCGCGGCACGACGATGAAGCTCTGTCCGCCGCGGTGGTGTTCGCGCAGCAGCGCCTCGCGCACCACCATGTCGTCCCACTCCATCACATAGGTGCGCACCGCCAGCCGGTCGACCGGCGGAGTCTTGATGGTGCTGAGTTCGCGCAGGCCGGACATCGCCATTTGCAGCGTGCGCGGGATCGGCGTGGCGGTGAGCGTGAGCACGTGCACGTCGGCGCGCAATTGCTTGAGCTTTTCCTTGTGGGTGACGCCGAAGCGCTGCTCCTCGTCCACGATCACCAGCCCGAGGTTCTTGAACTGGGTGGTCTTGCTGAGGATGGCGTGGGTGCCGATGACGATATCCATGTCGCCGCTCGCCAACCGTTCGCGGGTGTCCTTCATCTCGGCGGCGGGGACGAGGCGGCTGAGGCGACCGACATTCAGCGGGAAACCGGCGAAGCGATCGGTGAAGTTCTGGAAATGCTGCCGCGCCAGCAATGTGGTCGGGGCGACCATCGCTACCTGCTGCCCGGCCATCGCCGCGACGAAGGCCGCGCGCAGCGCCACCTCGGTCTTGCCGAAGCCGACATCGCCGCAGACCAGCCGGTCCATCGGCCGCCCGCTTTCCAGATCGCGCAGCACATCGGCGATGGCCATTTCCTGGTCCTCGGTCTCTTCGTACTGGAAGCGGTCGAGGAACTGGCCGTAGCTGCTTTCGTCCGCCGCCAGCACCGGGGCGTGGCGCAGCGCGCGGGCGGCGGCGACTTTCATCAGCTCGCCCGCGATGGCGGTGATGCGCTCCTTCAACCTGGCGCGGCGGCGCTGCCATGCCTCGCCACCGAGCTTGTCGAGCGGGACGCTTTCTTCCGACGAGCCGTAGCGGCTGAGCACTTCGATGTTCTCGACCGGGATATACAGCTTGTCCCCGCCGGCATATTCCAGCCGCACGCAATCGTGCTGGCTCTTGCCGACAGTGATCGGCTCGAGTCCGATATATTTGCCGATCCCGTGATCGAGATGAACCACCAGGTCGCCCCGCGCCAGCGCCTGCAATTCGGCGAGGAAGGCATCGGCATCCTTCTTGCGCTTCTTGCGGCGCACCAGGCGGTCGCCCAGCAGGTCCTGCTCGGTAATCAGTTCCAGCTCGTCATTGGCGAAGCCGGTGTCGAGCGGCAGGACCATCGCGGTGGTCTTGCCCTTGGCGGAAGCCCCCAGCGCTTCCTGCCAGCTCTCCACCACCTGCACCGGTGTGCCTGCCTCGCCAATGATCGAGGCGATGCGGCTGAGCGAACCTTTGGTATAAGCCGCGAGCAGCGGGCGCTTGCCTGATTTGCCCAGACTGGCGAGGTGCTTTGCTGCCGCGTCATAGACGTTGGCGCCCTGCGAGCGTTCGGGCGTGAAATCGCGGGCGGAGCGGAAGCCGAAATCGACCACCTTGGGGCTTGCCGGTTCGGCGAAGATCGAGGCGCGGTGGATCGGCCATGCGGCCAGCGCCTGCCGGAATTCGTCATCCGTCAGGTAGAGTTCAGCGGGATCGAGCGGACGATAGCTGCCCTTGCGCTGCCCGGCGGTTTCGCTGCGTTGGCGGCGGTAATCGGCAATATCGCCGAGCCGCTCCTCGGCCGCCGAAAGCGCTCCTGAATCAATGACAACCGTGTCGTCCTTGCCAAGATGGTCGAACAGCGTGGCCAGCCGTTCCTCAAACAGCGGCAGCCAGTGTTCCATCCCCGCCAGCCGCCGGCCATCGCTCACCGCTTCGTAGAGCGGATCCTGCGTGGCGTGAGCGCCGAACTTCTCGCGATAGCCGCTGCGGAATCGCTTGATGCTGTCCTCGTCGAGCAGGGCCTCGCTGGCGGGGAGCAGCAAGTGCTCGTCGATAACCTGCGTGGTGCGCTGGGTGGCGGGATCGAACAGGCGGAGGGATTCGAGTTCATCCCCGAAGAAATCGAGCCGCAGCCCCGCATCGAGCCCGCTGGGGAAAATATCGACGATCGAGCCGCGCATGGCGAATTCGCCCGTGTCCACCACCGTATCGACGCGGCTGTAGCCCTGCCGCCGCAGCAGCGCGACGAGGCTCTGGTGGCCGATCTCGGTCCCGACCCGGAAATCGCGCACCGCCTCGCGGATACGGAACGGGGTGAGGACGCGCTGGAGCAGGGCATTGACCGTGGTGACGACCAGCTGCTTGCCCGATGGCTTGCCCTGCAACTGGTGCAAGGCCGCCAATCGCTGCGCGCTGACCGACATCGCCGGGCTGGCGCGATCGTAAGGCAGGCAGTCCCAGGCGGGAAATTCGATCACCTGCAATTCGGGCGCGAAGAATTGCGCCGCATCGACCGTGGCCCGCATCGCCGCGTCGTCCGCCGCGACGAACACCGCGCGCGCCTTCGCCGCCCGCGCCAGATCGGCCAGCACCAGCGGCTGCGCCCCGCGCGGGAGGGCGGCGAGGGTGAGCGGATCGGCAGCTTTGAGGATGAGCGAGAGATCGGGCATGGTTTTCCGCAACGGCAAAACCCGGCGCGCCGTTCCGGCTGCCGGTGATGATTGTGGCGGTGCCCTAGCGATACGGACTGCCGTTGTCTCCCCCGCCCCTTGGCCGTAGGGAGAAAACATGCAGAAACTCACTCATCTGGCGCTGTTCTGGCTGCGCAATCCCGATTCGGCGGAAGACCGCGCGGCTCTGGCAGCGGGGCTGGAGACATTGCGCGCGATCCCGCAGGTGCGTTCGCTGGAGGTAGGCACTCCCGCCGATACGGCGCAGCGCGATGTCGTGGATGCCACGTGGAGCCTGTCCGAACTGATGACTTTCGACAGTCTCGCCGACGAGGACACATACCAGACCCACCCGATCCATCTGGCCTTTATTGCGGCCTGCGAACACCTGTGGGAACGGGTGCTGGTCTACGATCTGACGACCTGATCAGCGCGGAATATCGACGTAATCGAGCCGCTGCATCCGCGCCATCAGCGGGCCGGCATAGACGGGCGGAACCGGCTGCGCGCCGAGGGCCCAGGCCATGACATCGACATCGTCTTCGTCCAGCAGGGCTTCGAACCATACAAGGCTCTCCTCGTCCCATTCGGCGTGGAAGGTGTCGAAAAAACAGCCGAACATGTAGTCGGCTTCCCGCGTGCCGCGATGCCAGGCGCGGAACTTGGCCCTTGCCAGTCTTGGCGCGAGGCGGGTGGGGAGATCGGGGGAGGGCATGTGCGGGCCTCCTACCGATGCTTGCTGCAATCGGCTAGAGCCTTCCGATGCGCCCCGAAGCTCTCAACCCGCTGTTCGCCGAGATCGAAAGCCTCGACGGAGTCGGCCCCAAGCTGAAGAAGCCGCTCGAACGGCTCGGCCTCGCGCGGGTGCGGGACGTGCTCTATCACCTGCCCGATCGCTTCGTGCTGCGCCGTGCGGTGCGCGATCTGGATGATGCGCAGGTCGGCGAGCAGGTGGTGGTGGCGCTTACCCCGGTCGAGCACCGCGCGCCGCGCAACCCCGGCAGAGGCCCCTATCGGGTGCTGGCGCAGGACGCGAAGGGCAATATCTGTGCGCTGACCTATTTCGGGCGCGCGAGTTTCTCGGCAAAGAAGGCGCTGCCGGTGGGCGAGCTGCGCTGGGTGGCGGGGCGGCTCGACCAGTACGACCAGATGCTCCAGATCGTCCATCCGGACCACATCTCCGACGAAAGCGGCGAAGCGATGGGGCGGATGGTGGAGCCGGTGTACCGGCTGGCCGAGGGGCTGACCCAGCCGAGGATCGGATCGCTGGTCACGCAATCGCTCGACCGTGTGCCCGCGCTGTCCGAATGGATCCAGCCCTCGGTGCTTGCACGCGAAGGCTGGCTCGACTGGCGCGACGCGCTCAGCCTCGCGCACCGAGGCGAGAATGCCAAGGCGCGTGACCGGCTCGCCTACGACGAACTGTTCGCCAATGCGTTGGCCTTGATGCTGGTGCGGCAATCGAACCGCGCGCGGCGGGGCCAGCCGCTGCAAGGCGACGGATCGCTGCGCGGCAAGCTGCAAATGCCGTTCCCGCTCACCGGCGCGCAGACGCGTTCGATTGCCGAAATCGCGCATGACATGGCGCAGGCCAGCCCGATGTTGCGGCTGCTCCAGGGCGATGTCGGCGCGGGCAAGACGGTGGTGGCGCTGGAGGCGATGCTGGTGGCGGTGGAGGCAGGCGCGCAAGCCGCGCTGCTCGCGCCGACCGAACTGCTGGCCCGCCAGCACTACGAAACGCTGCGCAAGCTGGCCGCCCCCACCGGCGTCGAGATCGCGCTGCTGACGGGGCGGGACAAGGGCCGCGCGCGCGAGAGCATTCTGATGGGCCTGCTCGACGGCTCCATCGACATCGTTATCGGCACCCATGCGATCTTCCAGCAGACGGTGAACTATCGCAATCTGGGCCTCGTGGTGATCGACGAACAGCACCGCTTCGGCGTTTCGCAGCGGTTGTTGCTCACGCAGAAAGGCCGCGTCACCCCGCACACGCTGGCGATGACCGCCACCCCGATCCCGCGCACGCTGGTGCTGGCGCAATATGGCGAGATGGAAGTCAGCCGCCTCGACGAAATGCCCCCCGGCCGGCAGGCGATCGACACCCGCGTGCTGCCGCTCGACCGGCTGGAGGAGATCGCCGCTGCCGTCGGTCGCCATGTCGAAAGCGGACAGCAGGCCTACTGGGTCTGCCCGATGGTGCGCGGTACCGAGAGCGAGACCGACGATCTGGCAGCGGCAGAGGCGCGCTATGCGGCGCTGAAGGCACGGTTCGGCGATGATGTGGTGCTGGTCCACGGCCAGCTCGCGCCCGAGCTGAAGGACGCGGGCATGGCGCGCTTCGCCAGCGGCGGGGCCAAGCTGCTGGTGGCGACCACGGTGATCGAAGTCGGGGTGGACGTACCCAATGCCACGCTGATGGTGATCGAACAGGCCGAACGCTTCGGCCTCGCGCAATTGCACCAGCTGCGCGGGCGGGTGGGGCGGGGGAGCGCCAAGAGCACCTGCCTGCTGCTGCGCGGCGGGGAGCTTTCGGAAACGGGCAAGAAGCGGCTCGAACTGATGAAGACCTCGCAGGACGGCTTCGAACTGGCCGAGGAAGACCTACGCCTGCGCGGCGGCGGCGAACTGCTCGGCACGCGGCAGAGTGGCGAGGAGGGGTTCTCGATAGCCTCGCTGGAACAGGTCGCGCGGCTGATCGGCATGGCCTCCGACGATGCAAAGCTGCTCGTCGAGAACGAGGGTGGCCTGGACGGCTCGCCGAGGGGGGAAGCGGCGCGGCTGGTGCTCTATCTGCTGGAGCGGGACTGGGGTGTGCAGACTTTGCGGGGTGGGTAGACATCCCCTGTCGATTGCCTAGTCTCGTCCGAAACTACTTATTGGAGTCCCCCGACATGACCCGCCGCTTCCTCGCCGCCTCCGCCCTCGCGCTCACGCTCGCCTTCGCGCAGTCCGCGCTCGCCCAGTCCGCCGAGGAAGATTTCGCGACCTTGCGCGAGGAAGTGTGGCAGTGGACGCTCGACAATTCGCCCAACCTCGCCACTTCGATCGGCGACCGGCGCGGGGACGGGCTGCTGGGGGACGCCTCGCTTGCCGGGTATGACGCGCAGGTGGAGCAGACGCGGGCGTTCCTCGCGCGGCTGGAAGCCATCGACGCGGGCGACCTGCCCGAACCCCTGCGGATCGACTACGCGATCATGGCGCGGGACTTCCGCGATACGCTGGAGGCGGCTACGTTCGATCACAGCCGTTACATCGTCTTCACCAATCGCGGCGGGCCGCAGGGGGCGATTGCGGGGCTGCCTTATGGTTCGCCGCTGTTCACCGCGCAGGATTATGAGAGCTATCTCGGGCGGCTGGAAGCCTTTCCCGAATATGTTGCCCACATCATTGACCGCAGCGAGACCGCCATCGAACTCGGCCTCACCCAGCCGTGCGAGCCGATGCAGGGTTACGAAAATTCGATCACCGGCCTGATCGCCGCCAGCCCGGAGGAATCGGTGTGGTGGAGCGCCTTCGCCACCCGCCCGGCAACGATTTCCGAAGCCGACTGGGGGGCCTTGCAAGCGCGCGGGCGCAGCGCGATCAGCGAAGGGGCGTTCGCGGGCCTGCGCAGCTTTGCCGATTTCTATACGCAGGACTATGCCCCCGCCTGCCGCGCCGACGCCGCGCCGGGGGTTGGCGGCACGCCCAATGGGCAGGACTACTACGCCTACCGCGTGCGCAGCTTCACCACCACCGACATGACGCCGCAGCAGGTCCACGATCTCGGCCTCAGCGAAGTCGCGCGGATCCGGGCGGAAATGGAAGCAGTGGCGGCGGAAGCCGGGTTCGCCAGCCGCGAGGCGTTTATCGAGCACCTGCGCACCGATCCGCAGTATTACCCCACCGATGCGGAGAGCTACCTGCAATATACCGCCGCACTGGCGAAGGAGATCGACGGGTGGATGCCGCGCTTGTTCGGCCGCCTGCCGCGCCTGCCTTATACGGTGCAGCCGATCCCCGCCGCCAATGCTCCCGGCAATACCACTGCCTATTACGAAAGCGGATCGGTGGCGACCGGGCAGCCAGGCATCTATCGCCTCAACCTGACCGAGCTGGACCAGCGGCCTCTGTGGGAACTGCCCGCGCTCGGCGTGCATGAGGCCGTGCCGGGGCATCACCACCAGATCGCACTACAACAGGAACTCGATGTCCATCCGCTGCGGCAGAACGGCACCTTCTTCACCGTGTTCGTCGAGGGCTGGGGGCTCTATTCGGAGCGGCTCGGCATCGAGATGGGGCTGTACGATACGCCCGCCAAGCAGATGGGGCGGCTGAGTTACGAGATGTGGCGGGCAAACCGGCTGGTGGTCGATACCGGCCTCCACGCGCTTGGCTGGACCCGGCAGCAGGCGGTCGATTACATGCTGGACAACACCGCGCTGTCCGAAGGCAATATCAACGCCGAGGTCAACCGCTATATCACCTGGCCGGGACAGGCGCTGGCCTACAAGCTGGGCGAACTGAAAATCCGTGAACTGCGGACGCGGGCGGAGGCGGCGCTGGGAGAGCGGTTCGACCTGCGCGCCTTCCACGATACGGTGCTGGAAAACGGCTCGGTGCCGTTGGATGTGCTCGAAGCGCATGTGGACGGGTGGATCGCGGCGCAACTGGCGGAGTGATTTCCTACAGGCGGGAAAAGTGTCAGAACGACGGAATGCAATTCCAACAGCCAGTCCGCCGCCCGTCCCAGGATTTGCCAATGAATTCAGTGGCTGTTTTTCCTCCCAGAACAGTGCTCCATGTGCTCCATAATTACCCGTCGATACGGGCCGAGGAAGGGCGGGGAGAGCCCTGTTCTTCATTGCAGCGAAAGGCTGGCCGCCCTAGAGGAAGCGCCAGCCAAGCAGGAACGACTTTCCAGTGATCCTTTCCCCTTTCGAATGGTCCATCGCCAAGCGCTACATGCTGCCGGGCCGCAGCGAGGCCGTGATTGCGCTGGTGGCGGGGATTTCCATCACCGTCGTCATGCTCTCGGTCGCCATGCTGGTGATCGTGATGAGCGTGATGAACGGCTTCCGCGCCGAGCTGCTCGATAGGATCACCAACCTGAACGGCCATGCCGTGGTGCAGAGCTTCGGCGGAAGGCTGGAGAACTGGGAAGGGCTGCTTGAGGACATCGAGGCGACTCCCGGCGTAGTCAGCGCCAGCCCGCTGATCGAACAGCCGCTGCTCGCCAGTTTCAACGGGCGGGCCGAAGCGATCTTCGTGCGTGGCAACACGATGGAAGACATCGGCCAGATGAACCAGCACCTGCTGGCGGGCGATCTGGCCAGCTTGCAGGACGGCGAGCGCAATGTCGCCATTGGTGCGCGGTTACAGGAAAACCTAGGCTTGCGGCTCGGCGATACGCTGACGATCATCAACCCGCAGGGCCGCACCACCCCGTTCGGCACCGTGCCCCGGCAGGTCGGCTATACCGTCACAGCCGTGTTCGAAGTGGGGGTCTATGAATTCGACAAGCGGTTCGTGGTCATGCCGATCCCGGTCGCGCAGACGCTGCTGATGACCGGCGATTCGATCGGCATGATCGAAGTGCAGACCGAGGATGCCGACCGGGTGGAGGAAATCCTCGCTCCGGTGCAGGCGCAACTGCAGGGCACCGCGCAGATCGCAACCTGGCAGACCATGAACTCTTCGCTGTTCGAGGCCTTGCAGGTGGAAAGGGTGGCGATGTTCTTCGCCCTGTCGATCATCGTGTTGGTGGCGGCGTTCAACATCCTCTCCTCGCTCGTTATGCTGGTGCGAAGCAAGACCCGCGACATCGCCATCATCCGCACGATGGGGGCAACGCGGCGCAGCCTGATGAAGATCTTCGTCACCACCGGCTCGGTAATCGGGGTCCTCGGCACCTGTGCGGGGCTGGCTTTGGGCTTCCTGGTGCTGTTCTTCCGCAACGGGATTGTCACCGGATTGAGCACTGCTTTCGGGTTGGAAGTGTGGAACCCCGAAGTGCGGTTCCTCACTGAGTTGCCGTCCAAGACCGACCCGACGGAGATCCTGATGATCGCGGGCATGGCGATGGGGCTGAGCTTCCTCGCCACGCTCTACCCGGCCTATCGCGCCTCCAACACCGATCCGGTCGAGGTGCTCCGCTATGAATGATGATACCTACACCCCGGTTGTCCGGCTGACCAACCTTGCCCGCAGCTTCGAGCAGGGCGGAGTGCGGATCGACGTGCTGAACGGAGTGAACCTTACCATTGCGCCGGGCGAGATCGTTGCGCTGCTCGGCCCCTCGGGTTCGGGCAAATCGACGATGTTGCAGGCGGTAGGGCTGCTTGAGGGGGGGTTCTCGGGCAAGATCGAGATCGCCGGGCAGGATGCCAGTGCGCTCAACTCTGCCGAGCGGACCACGTTGCGGCGCGATCATCTGGGTTTCGTGTACCAGTTCCACCACCTGCTGCCTGATTTCACTGCCGTCGAGAACGTGGTGCTACCGCAATTGCTGGTAGGCAAGACCCGCGCCGAGGCTACGGTGCGGGCGCAGCAATTGCTCGGCGCGCTGGGGCTGGAACACCGGCTCGATCACCGGCCCAGCAAGCTGTCGGGCGGGGAGCAGCAGCGGGTTGCCGTCGCCCGTGCGCTCGCGAACAAGCCGCAACTGGTGCTGGCGGACGAGCCCACCGGCAATCTCGACGAGAAGACCTCCGAACGGGTGCTCGGTGAATTTCTCGAACTGGTGCGCGGGCAGGGCAGTGCCGCGCTGGTGGCGACGCACAACGAGCGGCTGGCTGCGCGGATGGACCGTCTGGTCCGCCTTCACGAAGGCCGGATCGAATAGAAACCCGATGGCGGGCTGGTGCGTTGGCAAGGCAAAGGAGATTGCCATGACCGACCATCCCAGCACCTATCGCGCCGAGGACACCCACCGCCCCGGCGTCCAATGGGACGACCGCGCCACGCTTCACCGCACTGGAGATGGTGACGGCGTTTTCGATGCCGCGAAGGGCTTGCGGCGGGGGACATTCGCCGAATTGATCGGACAGATGATGGCGATGCCGCCGGAAAACCGCGCCGAGTACTACATCGAGAAAGCCGGAGACCGCGATTATCACGCCGAGGAGATCGCCGAACTGGCGGGTCGGAGCGACTATCCGGGAGGGTAATGCGAGGGACGGGTGCGGCTACCAGCCATTTGCCGGGTAACCTTTCGCCGCGGTTCAGCGTAATACACCGCGCAAGGAGAATACCCGCATGATCGAAGCCCTGTCCGACTGGTTCTTCTCGCTGGGCGAGAACTACGGGGTGAATCCGTGGATTTTCGGCGCGATCTATGTCGGCGCGATCCCGTTCTTCCTCGCCAGCGTCGGCTGGATCGTGAAGAACGCGCGGGCGGGAAAGAGCACCGTCTTGCCGACGATGCTGGCCGGATTCTGCTTCGTCTCAGCCTATCTCTACCTTGCCGTGGTTGGGCGCAATATCCCGGCCTGGGTGTGGATTTTCCTCGCCGTGCTGGTGGTTTACGGCGCGGTATCGCAGGTGCGGCAGACGCGACGCAAGATCGCGGCTGCCGCTGCGGAGACGGAATAGGCGCAGCGCGCTATTCGCTCTTGTTGCTGTCCACAGTGATGGTCACTTCCTCACCGTCCGGTCCGGTGATGGTCATGGTGCCGTCACCGTTGCTTTCCATGCTCCCGGCTTCGCCCATGTCGATATCGATCGCGCCGCTGCCCATTCCGGCGTTGGCCATCAGCATCGGGCCGGTTATGGCCGTCACCAATACGCCGATAATGATCTGCGCCACGATGGCCGCAACGATGGTCACCACCGTATAGCCGACCGCTTTGTCTTCGGGCACGCCCATTACCGGACCTGAGCCCTTGTAGAGGAGGTACAGGCTGTAAAGGCCGAGGATACCGAGAATACTCAGCGCCGGAAGTAGGCCGAAAATCCCTGCCAGCCATGCGGCGGTCCAGCTGTAGGCGACCAAGCGGAAGGCTGCCGGAAAATCATCCCGCCCGCCGAACTTGGGGCTGAGGAAGTTGGCAGCAAAGGCGACGATAAATAGCCCCACCAGCGATAGCACGAAGCTGGTAATAGCAATGGTCAGCCCGGTCATCAGGCCGATACTGATGCTGATGCCGAACCCGCCGAGGCCAAACACCTGGCCACCAATGAAGCTGGCAATCGGTGAAATCAGAGCCAGCGGCAGAGCATAGCGCAGGAACACGTCTTTGGGTTGATCGCGTTCGGTAGCGATCTGCGCCCATTCGGTGGTTGGATTGAGCAGGATTCCCTTGGCGCGCGAAACAAGCGCAGTCGAATCGATATTACCTGACAGTTTTTCCACTTTCGTTTCCCCCTGAAAACCCTGGTATCCAAAAGTCAGTATACACCAATCCGGCGGTTTGGCGAACAGCTTCCCGATTTCCCCCATGCTGGGGGATCGCGGGCTTGATTGGAGCAGCGCGCGCCTGCACATTCGCGCCATGTCCCATGCTCCCTTCGTCCCACTGCGCGTCGTCTCCAGTTATTCGATGCTCGAAGGGGCGATCGATCCCAAGGCGATTGCCAAACTGGCGAAGGAGCGCGGCTTTCCCGCGATTGCCATCTGCGATCGCAACGGGCTCTATGCTGCCTCGATGTTCGCGGGCGCGGCGCTGGGGGAAGGCGTGCAGCCGATTATCGGCACCTTGCTGGGGGTGCTGCGCGAAGAGGGCGAGCAGGTCGATTACCTGCCGCTCTACGCGCAGGATGAAGCGGGGTGGCACAACCTGTGCCATCTGGTGTCCGCAGCACACCTGGATCGCCCGCTGGAACTTGAGCCGCATGTCACACTTGGCCAGCTGCAGGGTCACACTGACGGCCTAATCGCGCTGACCGGGGCAAGCGAGGGGGCGATCACGCGGTTGCTGGCGGACGGCAAGGAACGCCGCGCGCACGAACTGGCGCAGCAATTGGCGGCGCTGTTTCCGGGGCGGCTCTATGTCGAACTGGCGCGGCGTGGCGAAGTGCTGGAGGAAGCGGCGGAGGCGGGGCTGCTCGATCTCGCCTATGCGCAGAACCTGCCGCTGGTGGCGACCAACCCCGCCAACTTCGCCGAACCGCACATGCATAGCGCGCACGATGCCATGCTGTGCATCGCCAGCGGCGGGCAGATCGACAGTGCCGACCGGCTGACCTCCAACCCGCAGGCCTGGGTCAAGAGCGCCGCCGCGATGGAGGAGCTGTTCGCCGACCTGCCCGAAGCCACGGCCAACACGCTGGTGATCGCGCAGCGCTGCGCCTTCGCCCCGCCGCGCCGCAAGCCGATCCTGCCGAGCCTCGCGGGCGACCTCGAAGGCGAGGCGCGGATGCTGGAGGAGGACGCGAAGGCAGGGCTGGCGGCGCGGCTGGAAAAGTACCCGGCGCTCACCGACGAAGAGCTGAAGGTCTATGTGGACCGGCTCGAGTTCGAAGTCGGGGTTATCCGCGGGATGGGCTTTCCCGGCTACTTCCTCATCGTGGCCGACTTCATCAAGTGGGCCAAGGGCGAGGGAATTCCGGTCGGGCCGGGGCGCGGTTCGGGTGCGGGCTCGCTAGTGGCCTGGGCGCTCACCATCACCGATCTCGATCCGATCCGGCTGGGGCTGCTGTTCGAACGCTTCCTCAATCCCGAGCGCGTTTCCATGCCCGACTTCGATATCGACTTCTGCGAAACGCGGCGTGGCGAAGTGATCCGCTACGTCCAGCAGCGTTACGGGCACGACAAGGTCGCGCAGATCATCACCTTCGGCAAGATGAAGGCGCGCGCCGTGCTACGCGATACCGGGCGCATTTTGCAGATGCCCTATATGCAGGTGGACCGGCTGACCAAGCTGGTGCCCAACCATCCCACCGATCCGTGGACGCTGCCGCGCACGCTGAACGGCGTGGCCGAATTCCGCAGCGCCTACGAAAACGACAACGAGGTCAAGCGGCTGGTCGATCTGGCGATGAAGCTGGAAGGCTTCCCGCGCAATTCCTCAACCCATGCGGCGGGCGTGGTGATCGGCGACCGGCCGCTCTCGCAACTGGTGCCGCTCTATCGCGATCCGCGCTCGGATATGCCGGTGACCCAGTTCGACATGAAATATGTCGAGGATTCGGGGCTGGTGAAGTTCGACTTTCTCGGCCTGAAAACGCTCTCGGTGCTGCGTAAGGCGGTGGAACTGCTGGCGCGGCGGGAGATCACGGTCGATCTCGACACCTTGGCCTGGGACGATCCGGCGGTTTACGAGCTGATGAAGCGCGGCGACACTGTGGGCGTGTTCCAGCTCGAATCCGAAGGGATGCGGCGCACGCTGACGGCGGTGAAGCCGTCGCGGTTCGAGGACATTATCGCGCTCGTCTCGCTCTACCGCCCCGGCCCGATGGACAATATCCCGCTGTTCGGGCGGCGCAAGGCGGGGGAGGAGCCGATCCAGTTCCCGCATCCCAAGCTGGAAGGAATCCTCGCCGAAACCTACGGTATTTTCGTCTATCAGGAACAGGTGATGCAGGCCGCGCAGATCCTCGCGGGCTATTCGCTCGGCGATGCCGACCTGCTGCGCCGCGCGATGGGCAAGAAGGTGCAGGCGGAAATGGACGCCCAGCGTCAGCGCTTCATCGACGGTTGCGCGGAAGTGTCCGCCATTCCCGCGAACGAGGCGAACACGCTGTTCGACCTGATCGACAAGTTCGCCGGATACGGCTTCAACAAGTCTCACGCCGCCGCTTACGCCTTGCTCAGCTACCAGACCGCGTGGCTGAAGACCCATTACCCCGAGGAATTCTACGCCGCGTCGATGTGCTTCGACATGCACCAGTCGGAAAAGCTGGCGGTGTTCGTGGACGATGCGCGGCGCAACGGGATTGCGCTGCTGCCGCCCTGTATCAATGCCTCCGAAGCCGAGTTCTGTGTCGATCAGACCGAGCATGGCTGGGCGGTGCGATATGCCTTGGCGGGCATCCGCAATGTCGGCGAGAAGGCGATGGAGCAGGTTGTGGCGGAGCGGCTGGCGCATGGTCCGTTCGAGAATCTCGACGATGCGTTCCGGCGGTTTCCGGCGGGGACGATGAACCGTAAGCAACTCGAAGGGCTGGCAGGTGCAGGGGCGTTCGACGGGCTGGAACCCAATCGTGCGAAGGTGCTGGCGAATGCCGACATGCTGCTGGCCGTGGCCGAGGCCGCCAATCGCGAGAAGGCGAGCGGGCAGGCGGGGCTGTTCGGCGGGGAGGACCATGCCGAGCCCTCGCTTAAGCTGGTCGAAGCCGAGGCCTGGCCGCGCACCAGGCAGATGGAAATGGAGCGCGAGACCTTCGGCTTCTATTTCGCCGCGCATCCGGTGGAGGAATTCCGCATGATCGCCTCGGCCAACGGCGCGCGTTCTTATGCCGCGATCATGGAAGGCGGGGTCGAAGGCGGGCGGCAGCCGGCGGTGATGGCGGCGCTGGTGGAAAGCGTGAACAAGGGCCGCACCAAGCGCGGGGCGGCCTTCATCCGCGCCGACTTTTCCGACAGCTCGGGCCAGTTCAGTGCCGCGTGTTTTGAGGAGGGGCTGGTCGACAGCTTCGTGCAATGGGCGGCGGAAGGCATCTGCGTGCTGCTCAATGTCGAGCTGGATTCGCCCAATCCGGACGATCCACCGCGCGTCACCGTGCGCGGGGCGCGGCCCCTGGCCGACGTGACCAGCGCGGCGCGATTGCAGCTAACCCTTGATGTCCATGATCTCGCCGGATTGGCTTCCTTGCAGGAGGTGCTCACGATAGGGCGGGCAGGGCACGGCGAAGTGCTGGTGCGGCTGTGCATCGGCGAAGCGCACGAGCCCGAAGTGCTGCTGGGCCGCGACTTTGCGCTGGGTAGCGATGTGCTGGAGCGGCTGACCGAGATGCAGGGCCTGGGCAACGTGCGGCTCACCCCGATCAAGGGTGTCGGGCATTTGCGGCTGGTGGCTTGAAGGGACGGTAAATGTCCGATTCTAGTGAGGAGCTGACCGAAAAGGAGAAGGAAGCGCTGCGGCTGCTGCTGGCGGGGCATGATGCCAAATCGAGCGCCACCGAGCTCGATATCTCGGTGCACACGGTCAACGATCGCCTCCGCAACGCACGCCGCAAGATGGGTGTGTCGAGCAGCCGCGAGGCCGCAAGAATCTTGGGGGAGATTGAGGGGAACGGACCCCAAAACCATGCGCGCAATGCTTTCAGGATATCACAGCCGCTCACTGAGGGCGACAATACAGACCTCACGCAAACACGCCGTGCCGCCGTTTCTCGGACGGCATGGCTATCAGGAGGAATGCTCATCATGTCGATCTTCATAGCCGCAGCAGTCATCGGGCTGGTTTACGCTGGGAACCCGCCTGCTTCGCCGTCAGCTACTGGTACCGAACCCGCCATGCAGGCCGACGCACCAGAGGCCGAATCGATGGAACGTGCGCGCAGGTTCCTGGCGCTTGTCGATGCAGGTCAGTGGGAAGACAGTTGGCAAGCCGCCGGGCCCTTTTTCCAGTCGCAGGCGAGCGCTGCGGAATGGGAAGCAATCGTCGAGCCGGTTCGTGCTCCTCTCGGCACCGTAAATTCACGCGAAGTCGCGACAGTGCAACGCGCTTCCACCCTGCCGGGGGTTCCTGAAGGCGAATACGAAGTTCTGCAATTCTCCACCGACTTCGCGGAGCGGAACAGAGAATCGGTCGAGACCGTCATCATGTTGCAAGGTGATTCGGGTTGGGAAGTGGTCGGCTACTTCATTCGGTAAAGCGGATCGTCTCCGCAAACACAAAGGGCCGGGAGATTGCTCTCCCGGCCCTTCGTTTGTGTGCCGTTGTGGCAGGTTAGGGCTCAGTTGCCCGAACGCCCTTAGTTACCGGAGCCGGGGCCGTAGGTAACTTCCACGCGGCGGTTCTGCAGTTCGCGGACACCGTCGGCAGTGGCGACGCGGGGCATCGATTCGCCGAAGGCTTCGCTGCTGATCCGCGCGGCAGGAATGCCACGACCGGTGAGGTAGTCACGCACCGCAGCGTTACGACGCTCGGACAGGCCGACGTTGTAGGTGGCTGCACCCGAACGGTCAGCGTGGCCTGCCAGCATGACGCGGGCGGTGCCGCAGTCGCGATAGGCAGTGGTGGCCGAGTTGAGCACGGTAGCCGCTTCCGGCGTGATCGCCGACTGATCCCAGTCGAAGAACACGATGTAAGGCCCGGTGTTGCACTGCGCCTGCGGCGGCGGAGGCGGCGGGGGCGGAGGAGGCGGAGGCGGCGGAGGCGGCGGGGGCGGAGGAGGCGGGGGAGGCGGAGGAGGCGGAGCCACATCGCCACCCAGCATGAACCGCAGGCCCAGCGAACCGATATGCTGCGTGGTGTCCACGCTGAACTGGCCCGGGATCAGTCGGTTGTCAATGTCGGCTTCGTCGAACAGGCCGCGATACTTGTATTCCGCGAACAGCTCCACACGATCCGAAAGTTCGCCCGAGACACCGGCGATGCCCTGATAGGCAAAGGTGGTGTCTGCATCGTTGGCAATCAGCACGCCCGACGGGGCATAGTCCACGTCGATCACATAGATACCGGCACCGGCACCGATGTATGGTTTCACCGAACCCAGATCGAAATCATACAGGATGTTGAGGAAACCGCCGTAGCTTTCCACGTCGCCGCGGGCATCGGCCAGCGCTTCACCGACGGAAAGACCGGTCGGCGCACCGCGCGTCAGGATATTGGCGTCGGGATCTTCGATCAGCGTGCCACCCAGCACGAAATCGCGATGATATTCGAGATCGTAAGTGACATAGCTGCCGTCGAGTTCGATGCGCAGTCCGTTGTCGAAAGCATAGCCAATCTGAGCGTTGGCGTTCCAGCCGAGATCCGCGTTGGTTTCGAACGAATAGCCGGTGCCGGCGGGAATCGCGGGTCGCGAATTGTTCGAAGTAGGCATCGCGGGGATTTCAGATTCGATGACGCCCGTGTTGTCAGCATTTTCTGCCGTGGCGACACCGCCGCTAATGGCGATATAGGGGTCCGCCTGAGCGACCCCCGGAATGGCAAGCGCCGCAACGGACGCGGAAAGTAGTAGTTTTCTCATTTTATTCCCTTCAGATCACGCGGGCACCATCCACCCCGCAACATCATTCGCAATCCCTCTAATGCCGCAAGGTTCCGCAACTGCGAAGTAAAATTTTACGGCACGGCCGTAGTGTTGCAGAAATACGCCACCTGCTGGAGAAGGCAAATGTCGTCAAAATGCAGAGATGCCGGTGATCGCGCGGCCTAGGATAAGTGCATGGACATCATGCGTGCCCTCGTAGGTGTTCACCGTTTCCAGGTTAGCCATGTGACGCATGACTTGATATTCCTCGGAGATTCCGTTGCCACCATGCATGTCGCGCGCGGCGCGGGCGATGGCGAGTGCCTTGCCGACGTTGTTGCGCTTCACCACGCTGATCATTTCCGGCGCGAAACGACCATCGTCGATCAGTCGTCCGACTCGCAGCGAGGCTTGCAGGCCTAACGCGATCTCGCTCACCATGTCGGCCAGTTTGAGCTGGTAAAGTTGTTTGCTCGCCAGCGGCACACCGAACTGGCGTCGGTCGAGTCCGTATTGGCGGGCTGCATGGTAGCAGAATTCGGCTGCACCCATACTTCCCCATGAAATCCCGTAGCGTGCGCGGTTGAGGCAACCGAACGGACCCTTGATGCCTTCGACATTGGGTAACAGCGCATCGGCCGGCAACTTCACCTCATCCATCTGGATCATTCCGGTGGTGCTGGCCCGCAGCGACAGCTTGCCGCCGATCTTCGGTGCGCTGAGGCCCGCCATGCCCTTCTCCAGCACGAAGCCACGAACCTTGCCGCCGTGCGCCTCGCTCTTTGCCCAGACCACGAAAACATCGGCAAACGGTGCGTTGGAAATCCACGTTTTCGAGCCGGAGATCGAATAACCTTCGCCATCCCGCTTCGCCACGGTGCGCATCCCGGCCGGGTCCGATCCGGCGTCGGGCTCGGTCAGGCCGAAGCAGCCGATCAACCGGCCACTCGCGAGGCCAGGGAGGTACTTGGCCCGCTGGTCGTCCGAACCGTAGGCGTGGATAGGATACATAACCAAGCTCGACTGCACGCTCGCCATCGAGCGGTAGCCGCTATCCACTCGCTCGATTTCGCGCGCCACCAGCCCGTAAGCGACATAGCTGGCTCCCGCGCCGCCGAATTCTTCGGGGATGGTCACGCCGAGCAGGCCTGCCTTGCCCATCAGCGGGAACAGTTCGGGCGCGTCCAATTCGTTGGCATAGGCTTCGATCACGCGCGGTTGCAGCACGGATTGCGCAAACCCGTGTGCGGCATCGCGCACCATGCGCTCATCTTCCGTCAGCTGGTCATCGAGCGCGAAGGGATCGGCCCAATCAAAAGGCACCATAGCGGCCATGAACTAGTCTCCTTTGAAACCGCCCCTAGTTTCTTGCATAAGGCGCGGCAAGGAGTGTTGTTTGCCCTAGCGTGCGCGGCCCCGCACGTTCTCGATCATCTCAATCAGGATAGCAGGCGGGCACGGCTTGGACGCTGCCAATGCACCGGGATAGCGCGAGGCAATGTCGGCGCTGGTGCAATGCCCGGAATGGAAGATGATCGGCACTCCAGAAGCGACCAGGGCATCGGCAAGCGGGAAGACTTCTCCGCTGGCGGTCATCACGTCGAGAATGGCGAGATCGGGCAGTTCCTCGGCGATGGCGATCATCGCGTGGTCCTTGTCCGCAAATGGTCCGGTTACGCGGAAACCGAGATCACGCACGGTTTCACTGAGGTCGAGCGCGATGATGAATTCGTCCTCCACCACCAGAATGCTTTGCTTATCCTGTCTTACTTGGGCTGCCATTATGGTTTCCGATGTCCGCCGCCTGTCCAGTCCGCGTGACATACTACGAAAGGGAGGACTTTACGGTTCCGGGAAAAGTAGCCTCGGTGTTCATACCTTGCCGAAACGTGCTTCATATCCGGTCAGGTCCTCGGCCGCGAGCAGGCGCGCCTGTTCGACCCAGTCATCGCGCCGAATTCGGCCTTCGAACCGACCGAGCCGGGCGTCGATCCGGTCGATCGCGGCATCATCCCATGCCGCGATCTGGGCGAAGCTGGTGACGCCCTGATCGTGGAGGATGGCGACGAGTTTGGGGCCGACGCCCTTGATACGACTGAGATCGTCAGTCCCCGAGACTGCGACCTCCTGCGGCACTTCGTGCATTGCCTCTCGGGCGGGAATAGCAGCACCTGCTTCCGCGTCCGCACCGGCGGTGGCAGCGGCTACGCCCTGCGTGTTCGCCGAGCCGGAAACCGGACCCGGTGATGCTGCACTGGCCATGGTCTCCTGATCCTCGGTGCTGTGCACCAGATTGGCAGATGCGCGCTTGTCGAGATCGTCTTTTCGCGCCGCCGGGGCAGCATCGATTAGCGCCTGATTGCGACGGGCGGAAACATCGTCCTGCCGGTCTTCCCGTTCCACCCTCGTGCGGCGGGTGGCGTGGAACAGCCAGAAAGCCAGCAGCACGGCGATCACCAGCGCGATGAGGATGTAGAGGAGATTGTCCTGCATCATTTCGGGCATCTGTTCAGCTTCTCTCTTGTGTGTCGGGATAATCGGCGAAGGTTGGCCTTGTTCCAGTTCAGCCAGTAACCGGAGCGCCAAAACGGCTCAAGAGACCCGCTGCTGATCCCCACCGCTCTCCACGCCACCTTTCTTCCCCATCCGGAACAGCACGCGATCCTCCGGCCCGAAGCCGCGCGTCCATATGATCCAGCCGTAGACTGCAACGATGGCAGGGACGCCGAGCGCCAGTTCCATCCATTCGGGCAGGCGGATGGCCACTTGGCCCACCAGCACTGCGGCTGCCGATGCCCAGACCAGCGCCCAGCGCCAGTTGTTGATCGAATGGCCCAGAATGCGGCTGAGCATCTTCGCCTTGATCACCGAAGCCACTCCCAGCGCCAGCATCAGCGCAGCCGCAGCCGCAGCGGCGCGGTACACATCGGCGCGTTCGGGGCTGGCAAATTCGATCCGGTCAATCACCAGCATCGCGCCAACGGTAAGCAAAGCCTGCAAGGCAATGGTGCCGATCGAGACATACAGATTGCGCAGACGCGCAACATAGATCAACGCCGCTTCGGATACGACCGCCGTGGCCGCCACAACCTCCGCCGCGAGCAGGAAAGCCAGCGCAGCAGTGCCAGGGACGAATTCGCCGCCGCTACCCAGCAGCCCCATCAGCGCTTCGCCCGGAATGCCCAGCGCAAGGCCGATCCCCGCCTGCGCGGCGACGATCCAGAAGCCGACCTGGCACACTTGCCGGGCGATGGCCGCGTAGTCCCTTTCCTTGAGCTTGGCAGTGATGACCGGGCCGAGGATCGGTTCGAAACTGGTCTTCAACTTCTGCGGCAGGCTCGCCACTTGCTGCGCCATGTAATAGATGCCCACGGCCACCGACCCGGCGAATATGCCGAGGATCAGCAGGTCCACCCGCCGCGTGCCCCATTCGAGCGCATCGGTCATGGCGAGAGGCGCGGCGCGCATCACCATCCGCCCGATCCGCGAAGGGTTCGGCACCCAGCCGCGCGGCACGCCATAGCAGCGGAAGAACGGCACCAGCGCGGTGGCAAGGCCAGCATAGATCGAGGCAAGGTAGGCCATCGCCAGCCCCGCACCGCCGATGCCGGGGACGAACCAGAACGCACCCGCAAGGATCGAGATCGTCCACGGCTCCACCACCGCGCGAGCGCGGACGGTGGTGGCGATATCGTAGCGATAGGCCTGCGCTGCGAGCACGATCTCGGTCAGCGCATAGCCTGGAATCGCGAGCACGATCCAGCGATCCAGCTCGTGGCTCATGCCGTTGGGGAACAGTGGTGCGGGGAAAGCGAACAGCAGCCCTGCCATGACCGCCGAGAGCACAAGTGCCACCAGCATCGAATCGGCGATCAGGCAGGTCTGGCCGCCGTGCTTCTCGTCCGCCTCACCGCCTTCGGCGAGCCGCTGCGCCAGCCCGCGCTTTTCGCCGATCGAGCAGACCAGCGCGGTCAGTTCGACGATCAGCAGCGCATAGGCATAGATACCCACCGCTTCGGCACCGTAGAGCTGGCCAGCGATGAACAGGAATGGCAGGCGGGCGAGCAGCCGCAGCAGGAAGCCGAGCAGGTTGGTCCGCCCGCCCTTGGCGAGCGCTTCGATATCCTCGCCGGATTTCTCGCCAGATTTCTCTGGGTCCTGCACCGTTTGGCTCAACGCGGCAGGCCTTCGGCCTTGAGCGGGCGGGCGAGCAGGTCGGCGACCACTCGCCGCGCGGGCCGCCCTTCGAGAAGGTCGTTGACCGCTTCGGTGATCGGCATCTGCACGCCGTGCCTGTGCGCCAGCTGGCGCAGCACCGGCGCGGTATGCGCGCCTTCGGCGACGGTGCGCTTGTCGGCCAGGGCTTCGGCGGCGCTCATCCCTTCGCCCAGTGCCTTGCCGAGCGAGAAATTGCGGCTGGAGGTGGAGGAGCAGGTCAGCACCAGATCGCCAAGTCCGCACAGACCGGTGAGCGTTTCCGCCTGCCCGCCCAGCGCCACCCCAAAGCGCAGCATTTCCGCAAAGCCGCGGGTGATGAGGGCATTGCGGGCGTTCTGGCCCAGGCCCAGCCCGTCGACCACGCCGCAGGCGATGGCGAGCACGTTCTTCACCGCGCCGCCGACTTCGGCACCGATCACGTCGTCCGAATAGTAGGGGCGGAAATTGGCGCGGGCGATGGCCGGGGCCAGCCGCTCCCACTGCGCCTCGCCGCCACCGCAGGCGAGGGTGACGGCGCAGGGCAGCCCGGCGGCGACTTCGTGCGCAAAGGTGGGGCCGGAAAGGACCGCGATGTCGCTTGCGGGCGCGGCATCGTGCGCGACAACATGCATCATCCGCCCGGTGCTCGCCTCGATTCCCTTTGAACACAGGACGAGATCGCGCGGATATTGCGGCAGTTTTGCGAGCGTGCTGGCAGTGTGCTGCGCCGGGGTGACGATCAGCAGGACGTCGCACTTGGCCATGCTGACGAAATCGCCCGTCGCTTCGATGCTCGGCGCAAGTTCGGCGGAGGGCAGGTAAAGCACGTTGCGGCGGGTCGCGTTGATCGCGTCCGCCAGCCCATCCTCCAGCGCCCAAAGCAGAACGGCGCGTCCGTCGCTCGCCAGTGCCTGCGCCAGTGCGGTCCCCCACGCCCCTGCGCCGACCACCCCTATCGCCGCCTGACTCATGCTTTCACTCCTGCCCCGCGCGCGGGCGCGGCATCGGGATCGAGCGGCCAGCGCGGCCGCGCCTTGTAATCGAGCGGATCGGGGGCGAAACCTGCCATCAGCCGTTCGATCCCGGCCCAGGCGATCATCGCTGCGTTATCGGTGCACAGCGCCATCGGGGGCGCGGTGAAGGGCAGGGCGAATTCGTCTGCCAGTTGCTCCAGGCCGTTGCGGATCGTCTGGTTGGCGGCAACTCCGCCTGCGACGACCAACGCGGTGACGGGCTGCATCTCGCGCAGTGCCTTGCGGGTGCGGTCAAGAATGCAATCGAGTGCGGCTTGCTGGAAGCTGGCAGCGATATCGGCGTCGGCATGTTGCCCCGATTCATGCGCCCGCAAAACCGCGCTCTTGAGCCCGGCAAAACTGAAATGCGGTTCCTTGCTGCCCTTGAGCGGGCGGGGCAGGGGCACCGCCGCCGGATCGCCATCCTTCGCCAGCCGCTCCACCGCCGGACCGCCGGGATAGCCGAGGCCGAGGATCTTCGCGCTCTTGTCGAACGCCTCCCCCAAAGCATCATCGATAGTCGTCGAAAGACGCTGATAACGACCCACGCCTTCCACCCGCAGGATCTGGCAATGCCCTCCACTCACCAGCAGCAGCGCATAGGGGAATTGCAATGCCGGATCGGCCAGCCGGGGGGAGAGCGCATGGCCTTCAAGGTGATTGATTGCCAGCATTGGCTTGTCGCTCGCCATTGCCAGTGCCTTGGCCGTGACCAAGCCAACGATTACCCCGCCGATCAGTCCCGGCCCGGCCGTTGCCGCCACCGCATCGCAATCGGCCAGCGTCACGCCCGCCTCGCGCAGCACTCGCTCTACCAGCGGGGCGAGCCGTTCGGCATGGGCGCGCGCAGCGATTTCCGGCACCACGCCGCCATAAGGCGCGTGTTCGGCTTCCTGGCTGGCGATGGCCTGCGCCAGAATCACGCGATCACCCGCCACCAGCGCGGCGGCGGTCTCGTCGCAGGAGCTTTCTATGCCGAGGACCAGCGTCATCCCGCTTTCCCTTAGCGAAAGGGGCCGCTAGGGCAAGCAAACCGATGTCAGACGCTCCGCATATCAAGCTCGGAACCCGCCAGTCGCCCTTGGCGATGGTGCAGGCAGAAGAAACCCGATCCCGCCTCTGCGCGGCCCATGGCTGGCCGCCCGAAGCGGTCGAACTGGTGCCGGTGGTGGCGAGCGGCGACAAGGTCCTCGATCGCCCGCTGGCGGAGATCGGCGGCAAGGCGCTGTGGACCAAGGAACTCGACGCATGGCTTGCCGAAGGGCGGATCGATGCTTCGGTGCATTCGCTCAAGGACGTGGAAACGCTCCGGCCCGAAGCCTTCATGCTCGGCGCAATCCTGCCGCGCGAGGACAAGCGTGACCGGCTGATCGGCGCGTCCAGCATTGCCGACCTGCCGCAGGGCGCGGTGGTGGGGACAAGCGCTCCGCGCCGGGCAGCGCAATTGCTCAACCTGCGGCCCGATTGCCGGGTGGTGTTGTTCCGCGGCAACGTCGCCACACGACTGGGAAAGCTGGCGGCGGGCGAAGCGCAGGCGACGTTCCTCGCGGCTGCCGGGCTGGAGCGGCTGGGGCAGCACGACGTGGGCCAGGCGCTGGACAGCGCCAACTGGCTTCCCGCGCCCTCGCAGGGGGCCATCGCCATCGAATGCCGCGCCGACGATGCGCGGGTGCGTGAACTGCTCGCCCCACTCGACCATGCGCCGAGCCGCGCCGAAGTGCTGGCTGAACGCGCGCTGCTGCTGGCGCTGGGCGGGAACTGCCATTCGTCGATTGCCGTGCTGTGCGATTGCATAGGCGATGAGCTGGCGATGCGCGTGGCTCTCTTCAGCCCTGACGGGCGCGAGCGGATCGAGGGCAAGGTGCGCTTCGTAGTGGGTGACGAACAGGCTCCGGCAAACCTGGCCGCCGATCTCCTCGCCCGCGCCCCCGCCGCCATCGCCGAAGCCTTCGACCCGCCAGAACACCCACCCGCATGATTGTCGCCATCCGACCCGAACCCGGCCTGCAATCGACGCTGCTACTGGGGGAGGAAATGGGCCTCGCCATCACCGCCATGCCGCTGTTCGAAGTCTCGCCATTGCCGTGGGAGGCGCCCGATCCGGCGCAGTTCGACGCGTTGCTGCTCGGCAGCGCCAATGCCGTGCGCCACGGCGGGCCGACGCTGGCCGCGTACCGCCACCTGCCCGCCTATGCCGTGGGGGAAACCACCGCCGAAGTCGCCCGCGCTGCCGGGTTCACCGTCGCGTTTGCCGGATCGGGCGGGTTGCAGGCGCTGTCCGATACTATCGACGACAAGGCCCGTTTCCTGCGGCTTGCGGGAACTGAACATGTCCCCCTCGTTCTGGCCGAACGTATCAGCGTGACCACCGTAGTCGTCTACGACGTCCGCGCAATGCCGATCTCCGCTGACGATGCGGAAAAGCTGGGCGCGGGCAGCCCGCTGGTCCTGCTCCACTCCGCCGCCGCCGCGCGGCACTTTGCCGACGAATGCGAGCGCTGCGGCCTCGACAAGGCGACCATCGCGCTCGCCTGCATCGGTTCGCGTGTCGCGGCAGCGGCGGGGCCGGGCTGGCGCGACAGCCAATGCCCGCCCAAACCCAACGACAGCGCACTGTTGGCCTTGGCGCGCGACATGTGCCAATAGGTACCATCGACAGTCAGAAGGACCCTATGGATCAGGGATACGATTTTCGACCGGCGGAAGCGGAGCGGCCAAAGTCCTCGCTGCGCCCGGTACTTATCGCAGTGGGCGCGGCCTTCCTGCTCGGCGCACTGGCGATGTGGATGTTAAGCGGGAACGATACGCTGGCGGGCCTGTTCGAAATCCGCACTGAATCCGAAGAGGCGTCGACGACTGGTGAGCCTCCCTTGCTTGCAGAAGAGCTGACTCCTGCACCCACGCCGAGTGCCTCGGAAGTGGCAGTAGAAGCGCGCGAAACGGCTGAGCAGGTTGATCGAGTGGTGGTGCAGCAAGGCGGGCTCGACAGCCGGATTGCCGCGATGGAGCAGCGGCTGACCCGGCTGGACCTGCAATCGCAGGCGGCCGCCGGAAACGCCGCGCGCGCCGAAGCACTGCTGATCGCCTTTGCCAGTCGCCGCGCCATCGAACGTGGATCGCCGCTTGGCTATCTGGCGGACCAATTACGCCTGCGGTTCGGCGAGGATCGCCCCAATGCCGTGCAGACGATCATCGACGCGGCGCAGGATCCGGTGACGCTCGACCAGTTGCTTGCGCAACTCGAAGGGCTGGAACCGCAACTGAACGATGCGCCTGCAGGCGAAGGCGTGTTCACCCGCATCGGCCGGGAACTGTCCGAACTGTTCATCGTCCGGCGGGAGGATACCGCCTCGCCGGTGGCTGACAGGCGGCTCGCTCGCGCAAGGCAATTCCTCGAAAGCGGACGGATCGAAGCGGCGGTGTCCGAAGTGCGCCAACTCCCCAATGCCGCCGTGGCACAAGACTGGATGGAAGACGCCGAACGCTTCGCCGCAGCGCAGCGCGCGCTCGAAACGCTGGAAACCGCCGCAGTGCTCGATTCTCGCGAACTGCGTGACGGCACCGGCGCGCCCGTGGAACAGCGCAGCCCGGCGGGCAATTCGCGAGAGTAAGTTTTGGCTTAGCCCCTAAGCAATTCGGGTAACTGCCCGCTCATGCCGCGTGCTTCGTCCATGAACCAGCGCTTCATCACCGGCAGCCGCTGTACGCCCGCCATGCCCAGCCGCCGCACCGCGCTGGCCGCCTTGCCGGGAATTCCGAACAGCCGGGTTAGCGTATCGGTCGCGCCCATCACCATCAGCGTATCAAGCGCGCGCCATTTCTCGTAGCGCGCCAGCATCTGAGCGTCGCCGGGATCGAGGCCGAGCCGCGCGCCTTCCGCCAGCACTTCCACCAGCGCACCGACATCGCGCAGGCCAAGGTTCAGTCCCTGGCCCGCTATCGGGTGCATCCCGTGCGCGGCATCGCCCACCAGCGCCAGCCGGTGCTCGACGATCTTGGCGGTGTGCTGGAAGCCGAGTGGATAGGAGGAGCGCCCGCCGGTCATTTCGATTGCCCCGAAAATGCCCTGCATCCGCTTTTCGACTTCATGCTGGAACGCGCGGGGGCCGAGCGCCAGCACGCCGGCGGCATCCTTCTCGTCCACAGTCCAGACCAGCGCAGAACGGTGGCGGCCTTGTTCGTCGTCCAACAGTGGCAGGAGGGCGAAAGGACCATCGGCGAAGAAGATTTCCCACGCCACGCCGTTGTGCGGCTTTTCATGGTTCAGCCCGGCGATGATCGCGCGGTGGCGGTAATCCCACTGCGCCATCGTGAAACCTGCATCGTCGCGCGTAGGCGAGCCGCGCCCTTCGGCGCCGACCAGCAGGCTGGCTTCGAGCACGGTGCCATCGGCCAGCGTTGCCGAAACCCCGTGCTCGCCGCGCTGGCGATCAACCACCTGCGCATTGGCGTGCCAGGCGATCAGCGGCTCGTCCTTCGCCGCATCGAAAAGCGCGAGGCGTAAGGTGCGGTTGGCGAACATCCGGCCCAGCGTGCCTTCATGCGGCTCGGGCTGGAAATCAATCCGGCCCGGCTTCATCGCGTCGGTGACGGCGATGCTTTCAATCGGGCAGCCATGCGGTTGGAGCGTATCGGCGAGGCCGATGTTGCGGAACAGGTTCCAGCTGGCGGTGGAGATCGCCGAAGCGCGGCCGTCAAAGCCTTCCGCCGTCAGTTCCGCCGGGTCCGCGCGGTCGACCACGTGAGAGGAAATGCCCTTGCGCGCCGCTGCCAGTGCCAGCGTCATGCCGACGAGTCCGCCGCCAAGGATCAGGAGTTCGCGCTTGTCCGCCATCGCGCTCGCTCCTAGATCGCTTCACACCATGCAGGCAAGCCTATCCTTCCGCCCATGTTGGCGACGGTATCTTATCGCAATGCTCGCCGTGCTGGCGAGCCTGTGGGCGTTTCCGGCACAGGCGCAACAGCGCAATTACATTGCTGCCGATCTGGTCGCGGAAACCGCTCCGGTGGCGGGCGAGACGCTGACAGTGGCGCTGCGCTTCCGCCCGCAGGAGGGGTGGCACGGATACTGGTCCAATCCCGGCGAAGCGGGGTTGGGGATGGAACTGGACTGGAACCTGCCTGCGGGCTGGGAAGCGGGTGAACCGCTCTACCCGGTGCCCGAACGGCTGATCCTGTTCGACATCGTCAACCACGCCTATGAACGCGATTACACGGTGCTGGTGCCGATCGACGTGCCCCAAGGCGCGGCGGTGGCCAACCTCGCGCCGATCACTCTCGACGCGCGCTGGCTCGCCTGTTCGGACGAACTGTGCGTGCCTGAAGGTGCCACGCTGACGCTGCGCTTCCCGCAGGCGAGCGATGCCATGCGCGCCGATTTCGACAGCGCACGCGCTGCGATCCCGCCGCTGATCGACCGGGCGGGAAGTTTTGCCTTCACGCAGGACAGCTTACGGCTGGCGATTCCCTTGCCCGCCGCGCTGGACCTTGCCGATCCGCATGTCTTCATCGCGCAGACCGAAGTGGTCGATTACGGCGCGGCGCAGGTCTTCTATCGTGATGGCGACCTGCTGGTGGCGGAGATTCCGCTCGGCGGCCTGGGTGGCAGGCCGGGCGAGATATCGGGCATCCTCGCGTTTGGCGCAGAAGGCGAGGGGGTGCGCTTCACCGTCGCACCGGGGGATGTGCCGAGTGGCGGCACGCGGCTGGTGCCTACCGCCGCTGTCGAAACACCGCTGGGGCTGCTGCTGGGCGGAGCGCTGCTGGGCGGATTGTTGCTCAACCTGATGCCCTGCGTCTTCCCGATCCTTAGCCTGAAAGCGCTGACCCTGGCGCGCGCGGGCGAAAGCGAGGCGCAGGCCCGGCGTGAGGGGCTCGCCTATACCGTCGGGGTCGTGCTCGCCTGTGTGGCACTGGGCGCGGCGATGCTGGCGCTGCGCGCGGCGGGCGAGCAGGTGGGTTGGGCCTTCCAGTTGCAGCAACCCTTGGTGGTCGCCGCGCTGCTGGTGCTGGCCGTCCTGATTACCGCCAATCTGGCGGGGCTGTTCGAATTGCCCTCGCTCCCGATCCGCACCGGCGGGCGCGGCAGCGCCTTTGCCACCGGACTGCTGGCGGCAGTGGTGGCGACGCCCTGCACCGGGCCGTTCATGGCCGCCGCTCTGGGTGCCGCGCTGCTGCTTCCCGCGCCGCAAGCGCTGCTGCTGTTCGCGGTGCTGGGGCTGGGACTGGCGCTGCCGTTTCTCCTTCTGGGTTATGTGCCTGCCTTGCGTTCTCGTCTGCCGAAGCCGGGGGCGTGGATGGAGACTTTCCCGCGCTGGATGGCGGTGCCGATGGGGCTGACTGCGCTGGCGCTGCTGTGGCTGGCGTGGCGGCTGGGCGGGATGCACTTCGCTTTCGCTGCTCTGGCATTGGCGCTTCTGGCAATTGTTGCGCTGGTAGCGTTCCGGCGGGGGAACAGGTTGGTCGGCGGCATAGGCATTGCCGTGGCGCTCTATTTTGCGGCTTCGCTTCCTTTCCGGGCGGAGGAGCCATCCATCTCTGCCGCCGATAGCCTGCTCGATCCCGTGCCCTACTCTGAAGCCGCACTCACCGAGGCGCGGGCCTCAGGCTCGCCGGTGTTCGTCTGGTTCACCGCCGACTGGTGCGTTACCTGCAAGGTCAACGAAAGCGTGGCAATCGAGCGCGAGGCGACGCGCGCGGCGTTTGAAAATACTGGCGTGGTGGCGATGCGCGGCGACTGGACCCGCGCCGATCCGGCGATTTCGCGCTATCTTGAACATTGGGGCGCGGCGGGGGTGCCGCTCTACGTGTGGTACCCGGCGGGAAGAGGCGAGGGCGAGCAATTGCCGCAGGTGCTGACCCCCGACATGCTTGTCGAGAAGGCGGGAGGCTAGGGTTCGACGCTGGCGGTAGGTTCTGTAGTCGGCACGCGCCCGCCCGCGCGGCACCAGGCGACGAATTCGCCCGGTATCCGGCTCCCCGCAATCTCCAGCATCCCGCGCCCCGGCAAGGTTGCCGTAAGGTCGCGCGTGCCCTCGAAGATATCGAGCTGCGGGTCGGCGGCGGGTACATGGGCTTCCCAGCGCCACTCGTTGCCCTCCGTCGTGCGATGCAGTGTCGCATCGGCGAGGAAGCGGCTGATCATGCCGTTGCCGACAAACGGGAATAGCGCCGACTCCCCCGGAAACGCTTCGGCATGACGGATGATGGTGAAGCCGATGGGCGTTTCGTCGAGCTCGCAAGCCAGCGTGAGCCACGGCGCTTCCCCGGCCTCCGCAAAATGGATCGCCTGCCCATCCTCCGCCACCTGCCACCCTGCGCGCGAGGTATCGGGCGAAAGTTCGGCTTGCGGGAGATTCGGACCGGTGTCTTCCAGCACGATGGTTTGCGGTTCGGGCGCCGGAGGGGCCTGCTCCCCGCAAGCCGCGAGCAAGGCCGTGGCGGCAATCGCGCCTGATGCGAATTTCCTGGTCACCCGAGGCGCTTGCCCCGAGTCAGCTTCGGGAGCAAGTTCGACTGTCTCATTCCCGGTCCTGCCCCGGCCTACTTACCCATCTTCCGCTGCACCCGCCCGTAGCGCATCTTGCGCGTTCCTGGCTTGCCCTCGTTGCTTCGTCCCACCATCGGCGCCTTCTTCTCTGCGTCCGGGATCCCCAGTTCGTCCGCCTCCAGCTTGCGGATCTCGTCGCGCAGGCGCCCGGCTTCCTCGAATTCAAGGTCAGCAGCCGCATTGCGCATCTTCTTTTCGAGGTCCTGAATGTAGGCGCGCAGGTTGTGGCCGACGAGGTTGTTGCGCCCGTCGTCGGTCTCGATTTCCACCAGCACCCCGTCGCGCGAGGCAGTGTGGGCGACGATGTCCTGGATTCCGCGCTTGATCGTGGTCGGGGTGATGCCGTGCGCTTCGTTGTAGGCGCGCTGCCGGTCGCGGCGGCGGCCAGTCTCTGCCATTGCTCTTTCCATCGAACCCGTGATCCGGTCGGCGTACAAGATCACCCGCCCGTCCACGTTGCGCGCGGCGCGGCCGATGGTCTGGATCAGCGAGGTTTCGCTGCGCAGGAAGCCTTCCTTGTCGGCATCGAGGATACACACCAGCCCGCACTCGGGAATGTCCAGCCCCTCGCGCAGCAGGTTGATGCCGATCAGCACGTCATAGACGCCCATCCGCAGATCACGGATCAGCTCGATGCGTTCGAGCGTCTCGACGTCCGAATGCATGTAGCGCACGCGCACGCCCTGTTCGTGCATGAACTCGGTCAGGTCCTCCGCCATCCGTTTGGTCAGAGTAGTGACGAGCGTGCGATAGCCCTGCGCGGCCACGGCCTTGCACTCGGCGATGCAGTCCTGCACCTGATCCTCGACCGGCTTGATCTCCACCGGCGGATCGATCAGCCCGGTGGGGCGGATCACCTGTTCGGCGAAGACCCCGCCGGTCTGGTCCATTTCCCAGCTTCCCGGCGTAGCGGAAACGGCTACGGTCTGCGGACGCATCGCGTCCCACTCGTTGAACCGCAGCGGGCGGTTGTCGATACAGCTCGGCAGGCGGAAACCGTATTCGGCGAGCGTCAGCTTGCGGCGATGGTCCCCGCGGGCCATCGCGCCGATCTGCGGCACCGTCTGGTGGCTTTCGTCGACGAACAGCAGCGCGTTTTCGGGCAGGTATTCGAACAGCGTGGGCGGCGGCTCACCCGGCAGTCGGCCCGTGAGGAAGCGCGAATAGTTCTCGATCCCATTGCACGATCCCGTGGCGGCGATCATCTCGAGATCGAAGTTGGTCCGCTGCTCCAGCCGCTGGGCTTCGAGCAGGCGACCCTCGGCGTGCAGTTCCTTGAGCCGTTCCTCCAGCTCGAACTTGATGGCTGCGCTGGCCTGCTTCATCGTCGGGCCGGGCGTGACGTAGTGGCTGTTGGCATAGACGCGCACCTTGCCGAGGCTAGTGCCCTTCTTGCCGGTCAGCGGATCGAATTCGGCAATTTCCTCGATCTCGTCGCCGAAAAAACTGATCCGCCAGGCGGTGTCTTCGAGATGGCTGGGATGCAGTTCGAGATTGTCCCCCCGCACCCGGAAGCAACCGCGCGCGAAGGCGGTGTCGTTGCGCTTGTATTGCAGCGCCACCAGTTTGCGGATCAATTCGCGCTGGTCGACCGTATCGCCCGCCTTGAGGTCGAAGATCATCGCCGAGTAGGTTTCGACAGAACCGATACCGTAGAGGCACGAGACCGAGGCGACGATCAGCACGTCGTCGCGCTCCAGCAGCGAACGGGTGGCCGAATGGCGCATCCGGTCGATCGCCTCGTTCACGCTCGACTCTTTCTCGATGTAGGTGTCCGAGCGGGGGACGTAGGCTTCGGGCTGGTAATAGTCGTAATAGCTGACGAAATACTCGACCGCGTTCTCCGGGAAGAAGCTCTTGAATTCGCCGTAAAGCTGCGCGGCGAGGATCTTGTTGGGCGCGAGGACGAGCGCGGGGCGCTGCAATTCCTCGATCATCTTGGCCATGGTGAAGGTCTTGCCGCTGCCGGTTACGCCGAGCAGCACCTGCGTTTGCTCGCCCTCACGCGCGGCGGCGACCAGTTCGGCAATCGCGGTCGGCTGGTCGCCCGCCGGTTCGTATTCGGACACCAGCTTGAACGGCCTGCCCGGCTCGGCCTTTTCCGGGCGCGCGGGCTTGTGCGGGACGAATTCGCCCGTTGTATCGGGCTCTTCCAGGCCCCTGCGGATTACGAGTTCTGCCATTCGCGGGGATATGGGGCGGGATACAGCTTTCGGCAAATCTTTACCGACCTGATGCAACATTCGCCGGATCAGAGGGAAAAATCATGTCGCGTGATGTAGTTACCGTCTTGTTGTTCCTCGGGCCGCTGGGAGCTTGCGCCGGGGACAATCCCGATAACAGGCCGCAGTACGGCCGGTGGGAATTGGTGCGCACGCTCGACAGCGTGACGATCGATGGCGTGGCCTTTGCGCCCGATCAATTGCCTGCCAGCTTCCGCGAGATGGAGGGCACTGTCTCGATTTGCGGGGAGCCGACTTATACGGATCGCGCGTGGCAGGCAGAGGACGTCCGCGAACGGACCAAGGGCATGTGCGAACTTGAAATCTATAGCAATACATCGACCAACGCTTCCCTCGAAGGGTCGTGCACTCTTTCGACTGCGGACGTGGAATACACTCCCCTAATGCGAGGAAATTCCACCTTCGACGAAACTTCGACGCGAGATGTCATCGTCATGGAGGGCAGCCTCGCCGTGGAAGGCGACCCCGCTCCGCATACGCTAAAGGCCATCGCGGTGCAGGAAGGGCGTCGCACCGGCGATTGCTGATTACAGAGCTGAAGAACACCGCACTTGTTCCCCGTGCCCGGATAGTTCACCATCCCGCCGAATCCGACCAGAGGGGGAACCTGCCTTGCGTATCTCGACACTAATCGCCGCCGCTTCGATCTTTGCCCTGACCGCCTGCGGTGATTCCGGCACTGTCGAGGACCCAGGCGATCCCGATCAGGTCGCCGCTGCAATGGCAGACATCGCCAAGCCGCAGCCGGGCGAATACACGACCACCGGCGAACTTATCGACTTCGAAATCTCCGGCGCCAGCGAGGAAGAGCAGGCGATGATGCGCGGCTTTATGGAAATGGGCGCGGCGCAGACGCAAACCATCTGCATCACAGAGGAGCAGGCCGATGCCGGATTCGAGGAATTCCTCGGCGCGATGCAGGAAAATTCGGATGAATGTACCTTCACCAATTTCTCCGTTGACGGCGACACGCTCGATGCGACGATGAATTGCGATGACGGCGCGGGCAGCACCGGCACTATCGAATTCGGCGGGACTATCGCAGAAACCAGCCAGGACATGACGGTGACGATGAATATGACCAATGCCACCGAGGGGCAGACGATGCGGATGGTGCTGCGCAACCAGACCGAGCGCGTTGGTGAGTGTTCGGCGACGACCGGGGCCGGGTGACGGACCGGTTCTTTGGCGGATTAGAGGTTTTGCGGCGGCCTGCTCCACATTGGGACGCGGCCGCGAAACCCTGCTGTAGTGGGCTGCCTCCGATTGGCAGGCCATTCCGGCGAGTATAGGATTACCCTCGATCCGGTGGCTGTACCGTCACCCATGTTGAACGAGGATAGTCCTATGCGCCCAGCCACCCTGCGCCCTCTGTTGGTCCTGCCGCTGCTTGCCGTTCTCGCGCTGTCTGCTTGCTCCGATGAGGCTGACGAGGCACTGACCGACGAGGCGCTGTCGGCGGACGAAGTGGCAGCGGTGATCGATGACAACGGGGCCATGCCACAGCCTGGCGAATACTCGACGCAGGTCTCGCTGATCGAATTCGACGCGCCCGGGCTGCAAGATGCAACGATTGCGGAAGCCCGCGCCGAATTCGAAGCTGGCGCGGCGCAGCCCCATCTGTATTGCATCGGCGAGGATGTCACGCGCGAGGCGTGGCTGTCCGAAATGGTGGAGGCGGAATGTACGCTCTCGCGATTTACGGCGAACGGCAACGAAATGTCCGGGGCGATGGCCTGCACCGCCGAGGAAGGGTTGAATGGCCGCGTCGAAATGGAAGGCCGCACGGCGGAGCAGGGCGCGAACCTGACCATGACCTACACCCTGCCCACCGCAGCGGGCGAAGGCACGGTGCGTATGAACGTGGTGTCCGACCGCATCGGCGACTGCGCGACCGCTTCCTGATAAACGGAGCCGCGCGGTGAAGCGCGCGGGTTTGTTGGCGGTGCCGCTTGGCGTGGCGCTGGTGCTGCCAGTGTTGCCGCTGAGCGGGCAGGATCCCGGACCAGCCGTCCAGATCGATCCCCGCGTGACTGATGAGAGCTTTCCCTGGCCCGATTTCATCGAAGCCACGCCGGTGCCCGGTCGCTATCGGCTCACCGCGATTGTCGAAAATTTCGGATTGGCGGGTCTGGAAGTCGGCAAGGAGGTTCCACCGATGGATGAAACCACGCAGGCACCCGATATCAGCTACATCTGCCTTGCTGGTGATGTAGAGCGGGTTGACTGGCTTGCCGAGCTTCGCAGCGAGGGAGAGTGCACATCGGACGGTCCCACTGGCGACGACGAAAATTTTCGGATCGCTGTGCAGTGTGTCGAGCCGGGTGGCAGCCGCAACGAGATCGTGTTGACGGGGTCTGCCAGCGACCAGGGTATGGAGATGCAAATGGCGATGACCATGCGCGCCCCCGAAATGGGAAAAATGACGATGGATATGCGCATGACGGTTGAAAGAGTTGGCGATTGCGAATGAAGGCCTCCCACTTCACCTTCGCCGCTCTCGCGCTCGCACCGCTTGCAGCCTGCAACGAAGCCGAGCCACTCTCACCGGAAGAAGTGCTCGCCCGCGCGCAGAGCCTGCCGAGGCCCGATCCCGGTCTCTATCGCATCACCACCACGCTGGTGCGCTTTGAAATGTCCGAACCCGCCGCAGCCGACACTGCCTGGGCTGAGGCCAACATGGTCACCGGAACGCCCAGCATCAGCGAGTCATGCCTCGCCCCTGAAGATGCCGCGCGCGGTTTTGCCCCGCTGGTGGAAGCGATGGCGGCGGGCGGCTGCGCAATCACCCGCTTCGATGTCGAGGGGAACCGGATGGGCACAGACCTCACCTGCGAGAATCCGCAAGGGACCACATCGCAGATCACCATGATCGGCACGGGCAGCGCCACCGGCTCGCAGCTGGAAACCAGGGTAGTCCAGAGCGGCCCCGCCGTGCGCGGCGGTACGCAAGAAGTTGAAACGCTCACCGAAAACGAGCGGATCGGCGAATGCTATACTGAAGAGCCAAGTTCGGGCGAAGCGGAATAGTGACGGAACTATGACAGTCTCCTGCGTTAAGTTGATTGTCAGCCCTTTTCATCTAACTGTCACATTATGTCGTCGCTCCAACCCGAACTGCACAACCCGGTGGACCGCTTGCGCCGCAATGTCGGCGCTCTCGGGGATACCGTGCTACGGAGGCTAAGCCTGTTGCGCGGAGCCAGGCCAAGCGAGGCCCACGCCCCGCCGCTGCGGCTGTTCTACGCCGAACTTGGCGCAGTGCTCGAGCCGTTGCAGCGCCGCCTGCGCCCGCCGCTCCCGATCCAGCGTGCTGCCAATCCGCGTGTCGTCATCCTGCTTCCCGGCTTCGCCACCGGCCCCAGCCGCCTGCGATATCTGGCCAGCCAGCTCGAGCGCGCCGGGCATAAGGTCAAGGAATGGAAGCTGGGCCATAACCTTGGTCCCAATGAAGATACGCTCGAACTGCTCGCGCAGCGTATTTGTGCGGTGCACGAGCGTTACGGGCAGAAGGTAGTGCTGATCGGCTGGAGCCTGGGCGGGGTAATGGCGCGTGAAGTCGCCAAGTTGCAGCCCGGTTGCATTGCCAAGGTCATCACCATGGGTTCGCCCTTCAGTCACACGCCTTATTCGAACAATGCCTGGCGTGCGTACCAACTGGTGGCGGGACATCCGGTTGAGCGCCCCCCCATCGACGCACAGCTCAATGCCAAGCCGCCGGTCGAGACGATAGCATTCTGGAGCCCGCGCGACGGGGTGATCTCGCGCCGCGCCGCTTGTGGCCGCCCAGACGAGCGCGACCGGGCAGTGGCGCTGCGCTGCACCCACCTCGGTTTCCCCACTGCCCCCGATTGCATCATGGCGCTCACAAGGGAACTAGACGACGGCTGAACCTTTGTTACAGTGTTGCTGCACCTGCGAAATGGAATGATTCTGTCTCGCTGGCGGCACAAGGGGATCCATGGCCGCGCCGGAAGAGCCGAAATTCGATGAAATGCATGCGCCGGATGGGTCCGTGCGCCCGGCCTATCGCGGATATGTCCAGTGGTTGTCCGAGCAGGACGACGGCGCGATGCGGCGCAAGAATTTCGAGGCCGAAAGCTTCTTCCGCAAGACCGGTATCACCTTCAACGTCTATGGCGAGGATGATGCCGAGGAGCGGCTGATCCCGTTCGACATGGTGCCGCGCATCATCACCGCAGCCGAATGGCGGCGGCTTTCGCGCGGGATCGAGCAGCGGGTGCGGGCACTCAACGCTTTCATGCACGATCTCTACCACCGTCAGGAAATCATCCGTTCGGGCCGCCTGCCCGAAAGGCTGTTTCGTAACAATGCCGCGTGGCTGCCGCAGATGGTCGGCTTCACGCCTCCGGGCGGGGTCTATACCCATATCACCGGCATCGATCTGGTGCGCACCGGACCGGACGACTTCCTGGTGCTGGAAGACAATGCCCGCACTCCCAGCGGCGTTTCCTATATGCTGGAAAACCGCGAAACAATGATGGCGATGTTCCCGGAACTGTTCAGCACGGTGAATGTCCGTCCGGTCTCCGATTACCCGCGCCGCCTTGCAAAAAGCCTTGCCGCCTGCGCTCCTGAAGGCGCACCGGACAAGCCGAATATCGCCGTCCTCACTCCCGGCATCTACAATTCGGCCTATTACGAACACGCCTTCCTCGCCGACCAGATGGGGGCCGAACTGGTGGAGGGCAGCGATCTGCGGGTAGTGGATGGGCAGGTACAGATGCGCACCACGGTCGGCTTCCGCCCGGTGCATGTACTGTACCGTCGGGTCGATGACGATTTCCTCGATCCGCTCACCTTCAATCCTGCCAGCGTGCTCGGCATCCCGGGGATCATGGATGTCTACCGCGCGGGAAGGATCACCATCGCCAATGCGCCGGGAACCGGGGTGGCGGACGACAAGGCGATCTATTCGTTCATGCCCGATATCGTCGAGTTCTATACCGGCGAAAGGGCGCTGTTGCCTAATGTGGATACCTGGCGCTGCGCCGATCCCGACAGCCTGAAATATGTGCTCGCCAATCTCGAACAGCTGGTGGTGAAGGAAGTCCACGGGTCGGGCGGTTACGGCATGTTGATCGGGCCAACATCGTCGAAAAAGGAGATCGCGGCTTTTCGCGCCAAGCTGGAAGCCAACCCTGACAATTATATCGCCCAGCCGACGCTGGCGCTCTCCACCTGCCCGATCTTCACCAAGAGCGGCCTCTCCCCCCGCCATGTCGACCTGCGCCCCTATGTGCTGTGTTCGCCCGACGGGGTGGACATCACTCCCGGCGGGCTGACGCGGGTGGCGCTGAAGAAGGGTTCGCTGGTGGTCAATTCGAGCCAGGGCGGCGGGACCAAGGATAGCTGGGTGCTCGATGACTGAGGCTTGTCGCCCATGCTAGGCCGCGTCGCCAACGGCATCTTCTGGATGTACCGCTATCTCGAACGGGCGGAGAATACTGCACGCCTGCTCGAAGCGGGGCACAGGATGACGTTGACCCGCCGTTCGGACACCGCAGTGCAGGAATGGCGCTCGGTGCTGACCACGCTGGGCTTGCGCCGCGCCTACGAAGCGACCTACGACGATTATGCTGGCGCGCATGTGTGCGATTTCGTGCTGCGATCGAAGAACAATCCCGAAAGCGTGCTGTCGATGGTGGAACGCGCGCGGATCAATGCCCGCGCCTGCCGCTCGGCGATCACGCTGGAAGTGTGGGAAGCGATCAACGAGGGCTGGATGACGCTACGCGATCTGCTCGCCCGCCCGGTGCGCGAAAGCAATCTCAACCTCGCGCTCGGCGCGATCCGGCGCGAAAGCACGCTGGCGCGCGGGGCCACACACGGATCGATGCTGCGCAACGAGACCTATTGCTTCGCCCGGCTCGGCACCTTTCTGGAACGGGCAGACAACACCTCGCGTATTCTCGATGTGAAGTACTATCTGCTGCTGCCATCGCTGTCATACGTCGGCACCCCGCTCGACACGGGTCAATGGGACAACGTGCTGCGCTCGCTATCGGCGGAACGCGCCTACCGCTGGCTCAATGCCGGGCGAATGGACGCCCGCTCGATCGCCGACTTTCTCATACTCGACAAACGGTTCCCGCGCAGCCTGGTGTTCTGCTATGCGGCCGCACGCGAGAACCTGACTGAACTGGCGCGGCTGCACGGGGCGGAAGGACAGGCGCACGAATGCATGCGCGCGGCCGACCTGCGCCTGAACGACAAGACCGTGGAGGATGTGTTCGAACAGGGGCTGCACGAGTTCCTGATCCAATTCATCGCCGGCAATCAGGAATTGGCCGGCGCAATCGCCACCGATTACCGATTTGTATCTTAAGCGGAAGGAGAACAGGAACCATGCGCCTCGCCATCCGCCATACCACCAGCTACCGCTTTGCCGAGCCCGTTGCTCACGGGGTCCAGCGGCTGCGGCTGACGCCCAAGGAAACGCAGGGTCAGAAAATCGTCGACTGGGCCATGGAATTCACCGGCGCTCGCGAGGAGCTTTCCTACGACGACCAGAATTTCAACCATGTCACGCTGGTTTCGGTGGAGGAAGGGGCGACGCAGGTTGTTGTTACCTGCCACGGCCGGGTGGATACAGAGGACAATGCCGGAGTGATCGGCCATCATGCCGGGCATTTGCCGCTTTGGGCTTTCCTCGGCCGCACACCCTTGACCCGACCGGGGCCGAAAATCCGGGCGCTGATCGCGCAGGTCGAGCGTAGCGAAACGGGAATGGTCGACACGCTGCACAATCTTTCGAACCTGATCCGCGAACAGGTCGAATACCGCACCGGCACCAGCGGGGTGAACACCACGGCCGAAGAAGCGGTGTCGAAGGGCAGCGGGGTTTGTCAGGATCATGCGCATATCTTCATCGCCGCAGCGCGCAGCCTCGAAGTTCCGGCACGCTATGTAAGCGGCTATCTGATGATGAACGATCGGATCGATCAGGAAGCCACCCACGCCTGGGCCGAAGCGCATGTGCAGGGGCTGGGCTGGGTCGGGTTCGACATTTCCAACGGCATCAGTCCCGATCCGCGCTATGTCCGCGTGGCGACGGGCCGTGACTATCGCGATGCGGCGCCGATCACCGGCATCAGCTTCGGCGCGCAGGCGGAAGATCTCTCTGTCGATCTGGCGGTTGAGCAACAAATGGTGGACCAGCAGTAGCGCGCGCCTTGCGCCGTGCTGCGACCGCTGTAGGATTTATCCCATGACCTATTGCGTTGGCATGGTGCTCGACAAGGGCCTCGTCCTCATGAGCGACACCCGGACAAATTCGGGCGTCGACAACATATCCGTATTTCGCAAGATGTTCACATGGACGGTGCCGGGGGAGCGGATCATCTCGGTGATGACGGCAGGCAACCTGGCTACCACCCAGGCGGTAATCAGCCAACTGGAGGAACGTTCGAAGGCTCCGGAGGAACGCCAGCATGGGCTGCTGGAACTCCCCAGCATGTTCCAGGTAGCGGTGGAGACCGGCAAGCTGCTGCGTGAAGTGGTGGTCAGCACGCAGGAGGATAACGGGCCCGCGGGCAAGGGCCGCTTTACCGCGTCGATCATCCTTGCGGGCCAGATCAGGGGCATGGAGCCGCGCCTGTTCATGGTCTATCCTGAAGGCAATTTCATCGAAGCCAGCTTCGACACGCCGTTTTTCCAGATCGGTGAAACCAAGTACGGGCGCCCGATCATCCTTCGCGGATATGATCGGGCCATGAGCTTCGAAGATGCTGTGAAGCTGCTGATGGTGAGCTTCGATTCTACGCTGAAGGCCAATCTATCGGTCGGTCTGCCGCTGGATCTGCTGGTGGTGGAGCGTGACACTTTCGCTCCGTTACATGAACGGCGGATCGAGCATGGCGATCCCTATTTCGACGCCATTTCGAGCAGCTGGGGTGACGCCTTGCGCCGCGCTTTCCACTCGCTGCCGGATTACAGCTTTTTTCAGGCGACGCGGAAGGCTACGTAAAATCCCTCAGTAAAACCACCGAGATTCCATGCACATGCAGGCGGCAAGGCCGGCGTGAAGCCCGATATTTGCGCGATAGGTCCAATGCGGAGATTTATTTTCGCCTGAAAACCGTAGTTTTGCGGGGTTTTCCCCGTGCTATAGGTGGGTTTCCGTAGTTCTACGGAATGCTATCCGCATAATTATCCTCCAGAATCAGCAGCATGGAACAACGTATCACCATGCATATCGTGGGCGGCGACAGCCGGTCACGGGCCTCCCAGTCGCGGCTGGTTTTAACGATGGGGCACCATGCGGAAGTCTATTCCGACCTGGTCGAATTGCTCGACCGGCCGCCGCAGGAAGGCGTGGTGATCGCGTCGGATGATGTGGTGGAACACGGCATTGCAGGATTGCTGGAGGTCTTTGCGGATAACGGTATCTGGATCCCGCTGGTGGCTGCCAGTGAGGAGCCGGGGATCGAGGAGGTCGTGCAGGCGATCCAGTCCGGCGCGCTCGATTTCCTGACGCTGCCGCTTACCGAAAGCGAATTGCGGCGGATGGTGGCGCATTATCACTCCGATGCCGGACGCCATGCCGAAGCGCGCCGCCGCCTGATCGATGCTCGCCGCCGGATTGCGGTTCTCTCGCGCCGCGAACGCGAGGTGCTCGATTGGCTGAGCGAGGGATGTTCTAACAAGGCGATCGCTCGCGAACTCGCTATCAGTCCACGCACGGTCGAAATCCATCGCGCCAACATGATGGACAAGCTGGGTGCTACGCACGCCGCCGATGCAGTGCGGATGCGACTAGAGGCGGGCCTGCGCGAAAGCACCGATTCGGAAGGGAGGGATGCGGGCAGTGGCACGCAGGGCCGATTTCAAAACGGCCAAGTTGTTCCGGAGGAAGTGACTCTTTCCACCTCACTGCGCGCAGGCTGAAAGCTAACGACAGTACGAATTGCCCTCGATCACGCCTTCGACATGAAAGTGGTCCCGGTGCGCGGCGTTGTAGTCCGGACCGAGCACGGTTCCGAAGCGGCGGCAGGCGCTGCGTTGCACGGTGCGCAGGAATTCGCGCTCTCGCTCGTCGCCGTTCCACCCAGCTTGCACGCTGATCCGGCGTCCGTCTTCCAGCACGAACCCACCGATGTCTATAGCTGCCGCGCTGGCGTGACCTGATCGGCGGCTGGTGCCCGCGACATTGCGGCAGGAGTAGCTGCCCATTGTCTGGATGCTGGCGAGGCCGGTGCCGAAGATCTGCCGTGCCGCGCGGTCCACGCCATAGCGCGCCCAGGCGGCGAACGCCGTGCTGACCGGGCAGGTCACCGGGCCGAGGTTGCTCACATTCAGTGGCCCGCCATCGCCCTGCAAGGCGTGCATCTGGACGGTGTTGAGCGTGCTGCACCCCTGATCGAGGTATTGATCGGGCAGGGCATCGAATCGCGCCCCCGCCGATCCGAGTTGCGAAAGGCATAGGACCGCATTCGCGTTCATCGGCACGACCGCTGCTGCCATTCGCGGCGCCGCAGGACCGGAACTTACCGGGCCGCTGCTGCGATTCGGGTGCGCCGAACGATAGTCCGAACGATCTCCGCTGCCTTGCGGCAGGACCGAACAGCCTGTCAGGGCGAGGCTAATGAGAGCGAGGAAGCTGGCGTGTTTCATGGCACGTTACCTGCACTTACAATGGTTAAGGCCGTTCCCGTAGCTATGGTTAACATCGCTGAAACCATTTCCGGAACGGTTGATCGTTTCGCAAGTAACCTTTGACTCAGGCATGAACGTCTCTAGGGGCCGCTGCGGGCCACGCGGTCCCAACGCCGCGCGAGCTCTCTGCAAGGAGAGAATACATGACTGACCAACCAGCCCTCCGTCCGGAGCGGCCGTTTTTTTTCATCCGGACCTACCTGCAAGCCTCCCGGCTGGGCTCTCGACAAGCTCGACACCCGCAGCCTAGGTCGCTCGCACCGCGCCAGCTACCCCAAGAGCCGCCTCAAATACGCGATCGACCTGAGCAAGGAATTGCTCGGTGTGCCCGAGGATTACCTCGTCGGCATCATGCCCGGTTCGGATACCGGCGCGCTCGAATGCGCGATGTGGACGATGCTCGGCGCAGGCCCTGCCACCGTCGCGGCCTGGGAAAGCTTCGGCAACGTCTGGATCCAGGATGCGGTCAAGCAGTTGAAATTGAAGGACCTGCAGGTCCTCAACGCCGATTACGGTGACATTCCCGACCTGACGCAGGTGCCGCAGGAAAACGATGTCGTCTTCACCTGGAACGGTACCACTTCGGGCGCGAAGATCGCCAATACCGATTGGCTCGCGCCGGGCCGCGCCGGGGTGACGATCAACGATGCCACCAGCGCCGTCTTCGCGCAGGAGATGGACTGGGCGAAGCTCGATGCTACCACCTACTCGTGGCAGAAGGTGCTCGGCTCGGAAGCGCAGCACGGGATGCTGATCCTCAGCCCCAAGGCGGTCGAGCGGATCGAAAGCTACGATCCCGAGTGGCCGCTGCCCAAGCTGTTCCGCCTGAAGAAGGGCGGCAAGGTGGATCGCGCGATCTTCGAAGGGGCGACGATCAACACGCCCTCGATGCTGGCGACCGAGGATTACATCTGGGCGCTCGAATGGGCGCAGTCGATTGGCGGTCGCCACGCGATGTTCGCGCGTGCCGACGCCAATGCCAAGATCGTGACCGACTGGATCGAGTCCACGCCGTGGTTGCGCAACATGGTTGCCGATCCGGCGCTGCGCACCAACACCGGCGTGTGCATGGTGTTCCAGGGTGACTGGTACGAAAGCCTCTCTGCCGAGGACCAGGCCGCGGTGCCGAAGAAGATCGCCGGAACGCTCGAGAAAATGGACATCGGCTACGATTTCAACGGCTACCGCGATGCCCCGCCGTCCCTGCGCATCTGGTGCGGCGGGAGCCTCGAGCAGGAGGACATCAAGCGCCTGCTGCCGTGGATCGAATGGGCCTACGAAGAGCTCAAGGCCGGACGGCTTTAGGCCGCTCGCGCCAACTGTTGCGTCACCCCGGCCTCCGAGCCGGGGTCCCGCTTCCCCTATTTCCGTTCACACCCGCAAAAAGCGGGATCTCGGATCAAGTCCGGGATGACGAATCCAAGGAATTTTCCATGACCAAACCCCGCGTTCTTATTTCCGACAAGATGGACCCCAACGCCGCGCGCATTTTTGAAGAGCGCGGCTGCGATGTCGATGTCATCACCGGCAAGACTCCCGAAGAGCTCAAGGCGATCATCGGCCAGTATGATGGCCTTGCGATCCGTTCCGCCACCAAGGTGACGGGCGAAATCCTTGCCGCCGCGACCAGTCTCAAGGTCATCGGCCGCGCCGGGATCGGGGTGGACAATGTCGATATTCCCAAGGCCTCGGCGCAGGGCGTGGTGGTGATGAACACCCCGTTCGGCAATTCGATCACGACTGCCGAACACGCCATCGCCCTGATCATGGCGCTCGCCCGCCAGATTCCCGAAGCAGACCGCCGCACCCAGGCGGGTGAATGGCCCAAGAACGCCTTCATGGGCGTCGAAGTCACCGGCAAGACGCTCGGCCTGATCGGCGCGGGCAATATCGGTTCGATCGTTGCCAGCCGGGCGCAGGGGCTCAAGATGAAGGTCGTCGCCTACGATCCCTTCCTGACGCCGGACCGCGCGGTGGAACTGGGCATCGAAAAGGTCGATCTCGGCACTTTGCTGGCGCGCGCCGATTTCATTACCCTGCACACCCCGCTGACCGACGAGACGCGCAATATCCTCAGCCGCGAACGGCTCGAACAGGCCAAGCCCGGCGTGCGCATCGTCAACTGCGCGCGCGGCGGACTCGTGGACGAAGCGGCGCTGAAGGACCTGCTCGACAGCGGCCATATCGCCGGTGCCGCGCTGGACGTGTTCGCAGTCGAACCGCCTGCCGCCGATCACCCGCTGTTCGGCACCCCCGGCTTCATCTGCACCCCGCATCTGGGCGCATCGACCACCGAAGCGCAGGTCAACGTGGCGCTGCAGGTGGCCGAGCAGATGGCCGATTTCCTCGTCGATGGCGGGGTCACCAACGCGCTCAACATGCCGAGCCTCAGCGCCGAGGAAGCACCGCGGCTGAAGCCTTATATCGCTTTGGCGGAAAAGCTCGGTTCGCTGGTCGGCCAGCTCGAAGGACCGGATATCACTTCGCTCACCGTCGAAGTCGAAGGGGCGGCTGCGGAACTGAACCTCAAGCCAATCACCGCCGCCGTGCTGGCAGGGATGATGCGCACCTGGTCGGATACGATCAACATGGTCAACGCCCCGATCCTCGCCAAGGAACGCGGGCTTGACGTGCGCGAAGTGCGCCACAGCAACGAAGGGCACTACCACACGCTGCTGCGCGTGATCGCCACCACGCCGACGCGCCGCCGCGAGGTCGCGGGCAGCCTGTTCGGCGGTTCCGAAATGCGGCTGGTGGAAATCGCCGGGGTGCGGATCGAAACCGATCTGGACGGCCACATGCTTTACATCGTCAACGAGGACCAGCCCGGCTTCATCGGTCGGCTTGGTTCCACGCTCGGCGCGGCGAATGTCAACATCGGCAACTTCCACCTGGGCCGTCGCCTGCCCGATCGTGACAAGGATGCCGATGCGGTACTAATCCTGTCGCTCGATCAGGAGCCGTCGGACGAAGTGCAGAAGGCCATCTGCGCGCTGCAGGGCGTGAAGAAGGTGAAGCCGCTTTCGTTCTGACGCCGCAGGTCTTAGGGGAGGCCGCATGACCGATCCGACGCAAGACCTGCTCCCCGAAGGCCTCGAAGACCGCCTGCCGCAAAGCGCGGCGGCGGCGGCGCGGATCGAGGCGGCGGTAATGGCCGTGCTGGCGAGCCACGGCTATGGCCGGGTGCGTCCGCCGCTGGTGGAATTCGAGCGCAGCCTGGCCGGGCGGATGGGTGCCGGTCGCACCCGTCATCTGGTGCGCTTCACCGATCCGCGCAGCCTGCGCACGCTCGCTCTGCGCAGCGACATCACCGTGCAGGTGGGGCGGATCGCTGCCACCGGCATGGCCGACCACCCGCGCCCTCTGCGGCTGTGCTATGCCGGGCAGGTGATGCGGATCATGGGCGTGGCGCTCGACCCCCGGCGCGAGAACCTGCAACTGGGCGCCGAGCTGATCGGCACCGACAGCGTCGCCGCCGCCGCCGAGATCGTCGAACTGGCGATCGAGGCGCTGGAAGCTGCGGGTGCGAAAGGGGTCTCGGTCGATTTCACCTTGCCCGATCTGGTCGATACTTTGGCCGACGGGCCGCTGCCACTGGGTGCAGAGGCGCGCGAGGCGGTGCGGCGCGAGCTTGACATGAAGGATGCAGGCGGACTGGTCGAAGCTGGCGGGGCAGCCTACCTGCCGCTGATCCACGCCGCCGGGCCATTTCCTGAAGCAGCGGCGCGGCTCGACGCGATCGACAGCGCAGGCGTGCTCGACAGTCGCATCGACGCGCTGCGCCAGATTGCCGCCCGCGTCGAAGGCCGCGCGCGCCTGACGCTAGACCCCAGCGAACGCCACGGCTTCGAATACCAGAGCTGGTTCGGCTTCACCTTGTATGCGGAAGGCGTGCGCGGCGCGCTCGGGCGCGGCGGCACCTACCGGATCGGCGGCAGCAACGAAGTGGCGACGGGCTTCTCGCTCTACCCGGAAGAGCTGGTGGAAGCCGTAAAGGCCGACGAGAGGGTGGGCGATCGGGTTTTCTTGCCGCTGGGGCATGATCGCGATGCCGCAGCCAGGCTGCGCGTCGAAGGCTGGCGGACCGTGGCGGCGTTGAGCGAAAGTGATGATGCGGCCACGCTGGGCTGTTCGCACGTTCTGGATGGCGGCGCGGCAACCCCCGTTTGATTCGAAGGGTTCGCCCAACTCGCTAGAATTAGATGGAATTTTGTGATGATGAACCTAAAGGAAGGGCGAAATTGCATTCCTTGGGGGCGTGATGCCAAACCGATCAGCGCTATCCATAAGCTCGGCCCAATTGGGCCGCATCGTCGAGGACTCGGTCAGCGAAGTCTTCCTTTTCGATCCTGAAACGTTCGAATTCCTGCTCGTCAACCGGGGTGCGCGCGAGAACCTGGGGTACTCGGTCGAGGAGCTGGCGCATCTGACCCCATGGGATCTGAAACCGTTCATCAGCGAGGACCAGTTCCGGAAGCTGGTTGCGCCGATGCTGGCGGGGGAAGGAGACGACCTCAAGTTCGAAACCGTCCATCGCCGCAAGGACGGATCGGATTACGATGTCTCGGTGCACCTGCAATTGCTGCACGACGATGAGAACCGGGTCTTCTTCGCGGCCATCCGGGACATCACTGACGAGAAGCGGTTGAGCGCCGAACTGGAGCACAAGACCGTGCTGCTGGAAGAAGCGATCGCCGCTAAGGATGTGCTGCTGCACGAAGTGAACCACCGGGTGAAAAACAGCCTGCAGGTAGTCATGTCGTTGCTTCAGATGCACGCCCGCCAGGCCAAGGATGGCGAACTGGCGGCGGCGCTGAACGAAGCGAGCAACCGGGTCGCGATTGTCGCCACGATCCACCAGAACCTTTATTCCACCAGCCAGCACACCATCGTGAATTTCAGCGAGGTTATCGATCAGCTCGCTGGTCAGGTGGTCGGCCATATGGATCTTGGCGGCAAGATTTTGGTCGAGAAAGACATCGAAAACGGCGTGGAGATCGGACTTGATACTGCCATTCCGCTTTCCCTGATCACATCAGAAATACTGAGCAATTGCGCGAAATATGCCTTTCCGGGCGCACGAGGAGGCAAGATCTCCATCAGCTTGAACAGGGGCGCGGAGAAAATCCGCTGTCGCATCAGCGATGATGGCGTCGGCATGCCGGAACCATTCGAATCAATTGCCAATCCCGGACTGGGCACGCGGATCATCAAATCGCTCGCCCGTCAGATCCGTGCAAGCCTGGAGGTTTCCACAGACGCCAGAGGAACGGAATTCCTCATCGAGTTGCCCCTGCCAGACAAATCAGGCTAGGTCGCATGATGATGAAAGTCCTGATTGTCGAAGACGAAGCGCTGACAGCCATGGCCATGGAGGAAGTCCTGGTGGACCATGGCTACGAGGTTGTCGCCATCGCAGACGATCAGGTATCGGCGATGAAAGCTGCCGAGGTACACTCGCCCGATTTTGCGTTTGTCGATATCAACCTGGCGGGCGGCGATTCTGGAATTCTTCTGGCGGCCCAGTTCAAGCCGTTGGGAATAGTGGTGGTGTTCGCCACCGGCACCTGTCCCGGTGACGAGTTCAACGATGTCGCACTCGGATGTATTCACAAGCCAACTTCGAAAATCAGTCTTGTTAGTGCGGCTCGGTTCGTGGAGGCATCGATTTCATCGCTGCCGCTGCCTCGTCCGCCACAGGGAATGCATCTGTACTGAGTAGCTTCGATGCGCATTGAGGCAAGCCATTGGTAAACGGGTCAAACTGGCAGTTCCGGGATCTGGAGAATGGCCTATTGCTAGGGTTTTCTCGTCGGCGGCACTCCTGACCGCTCAAGTTCCGGTCCTAATCTCCCGATAGCCCAGAGAAAATACATGCGAAAATCGGCGGCGAGGCTCCACAGCGGGTAAGTAAAGGTGGCGGGGCGGTTTTTCTCGACGGTGAAATGCGCGAGCCACGCGAAGAAATAGCCCGCTAGTGGCATGGCCAGCAGCCAGAGCCACTGGCCCGTTGCCCAAGCGAAGGCCGCGACGGCAAAGACCAGCGTAGTCCCGACATAGTGCAAGGCGCGCGTCAAAGGCCGCGCGTGTTCGCGCAGGTAGAACGGCCAGAATTCGGCAAAGCTGGTGAAGCGGTCACTGCTCATGCCAAGGTTTTGCGCCAGGCGGCGCGGCGGCGCAAGCGCTCGCTTGGCTCAACCCTTGGAGGGGAAACCCGCGCCCGGTTTGCCAGCACCCGGCTTGCCGCCGCCCGGAGCCATCGGCTTGCCACCGCCCGGAGCGGCAGGCTTGCCCACACCCATGCCCGGCTTTTCGCCGACCGGCTTGGCACCGCCGGGAGTCTTGCCCTGCTTGCCGCCCATCGGCTTGCCGCCTGCGTCTCCCATCCGGGGTTTGCCACCACCCGCCATCGGCTTGCCTGCGACGGGCTTGCCGCCGCCCGCATCCATGCCCGGCTTGCCAGCCATGCCAGGTTTGCCTGCGACCGGCTTGCCGCCTGCATCGCCCTTTGCCCCGGCAGCCATGGCCGACTTCTGTTCGTGTTTATCCATCCCCTGGGTCCTCCGGAGCGCCATGCCCCCAGCGCCATCCTACACAAACCGCGCGGGCAGGATAGACCGGTTCTAGCGGTGCAGTGCGGTCAGCAACCGATCGAGCGATTGCAGGAAGCGCGAACGGTCTGCCTTGGAAAAAGGCGCGGGGCCGCCGCCGACTCCGGCGAGGCCGCTGCGCAGGTCGGCCATGATCGCGCGGGTAGCAATCGCGCCGCCGATGCTGGCAGTGTCGAATTCGCGCCCGTCGTGCTTGAGCACCCGCGCGCCAGCCTTCAGGCAGCGTTCGGCGAGCAGGATGTCGCCCGTCACCACCAGCGCGCGAGGGTGGGCGTTCTCGGCAATCCAGTCGTCCGCCGCGTCGAACCCGGCGCCTACCATCACCCGCTGCACCCGCGCGCTTACCGGCACGCGGAACGGCGAATTGCTGACCACGCGGACCTGCGCGCCGAAGCGTTCGGCCACGCGGTAGATCTCGTCCTTGACTGGGCAGGCATCGGCATCGACGAGGATGGTGACAGGATCGGAACTCATCCCGCTTCCCTAACGCGCCGGGCGCGAGAAGTCCTCAGCCGTTCTTCATGTTCTCCAGACCCTTGATCCCGCCGGGCTTGAGGCTGGGCTGGCTGGCGTTCTGCTTCGGGCCCTTGTCGGCCTTGGGCTTGCGGGTTTCCTTGCTGGACTTGCGCTTCTCTTTGACCATGAGGGGTTCCACTCGGGGCGAAATGCCCTTGTTCATCGGCTTACACCCGCAGGCCGCAGACCTTGCATAAATTCGACGGGGCTCGTCACGGAACTTCCCCGCCACCCCGATCAATGGTAAGCCATGCCGCAAGGAGGCCACCATGAAAAAACCGATCGCTTTCCTTCTCCCCGCCGCAGCGCTCGCCTGCACGGCCTGCGTCGCCGATGATGACCAGCCACCCGAAGAGATCGCCGGGCTCTCGACCGAGCGCGAGTGTTTCTTCGTCAGCCAGGTCAATGGCTATTCCGAAGCGCCCGACGGTCGCCGCGGCGAACGGCTGTATGTCAGCACCGGCGTGAACGAGCGGTACCTGCTGGAGACGTTCGGCGCCTGTCCCGATCTCGACTGGAACTACCGAATCGGTCTGGACGCGCGCTTCCAGTCCAGTCTGTGCCCTGGCGATACGGCGAGGCTGATTGTGCCAAGATCGCTCGACGGCAGTCCCGATACCTGCACGGTAACGGTGCTGGGCAAGATGGTGGAAGAATAGGCGGGGTCAGCGCTTGCGGACGAATTCGGCGCGCAGAACCAAGCCCTTTATGCCGGGATACTTGCAGTCAATTTCCTGCGCATCGCCGGTAAGACGGATCGAGGGGATCAATGTGCCCTGCTTCAGTGTCTGGCCCGCGCCCTTCACGGTCAGATCCTTGATCAGCGTCACCTGGTCGCCGTCAGCGAGCAAGTTGCCCACTGCATCGCGCACTTCAACCTTGTCAGCTTGCGCCTGCCTGCTGGCGAGTTCGGACGCGGGCAGCCATTCACCACTGTCTTCGTCATAGACATAGTCTTCGTCGTCACCGGGCATGGAGGGTTCCTCTGATGCGGCGCAGAAGGCCGGAATGGCCGTGCGCGGAGATGCGATTAGGTAATCCGGGTCGGTTGTGCTAGTGAAGCAATCGCTGACGTCGAAATTTGCGACGGACTTCGAGATTTGCCGACCGCCGCTTGCCCGATCCCTCACAGGTAAAGGCCCCGGCGCAAACCAGACGACGACTTCCTTTCCCTTGGACGATTTGACGCACTACCCCTCGCTGCACTTTCGCGGCGGGGACATTGAATGTTCTTTGAAAGGAACTCCACATGTCGAAGACCGGCACCGTAAAATTCTTCAATTCCGACAAGGGCTATGGTTTCATCCAGCCCGACGATGGCTCGGCCGACAGCTTCGTGCACATTTCTGCCGTCCAGGCGGCGGGCATGCAGACGCTCGATAAGGAACAGCGCCTGAACTACGAAGTCGAGCAGGGTCGCAATGGCAAGGAAAGCGCCGTCAACCTTTCCTCGGCTGACTGATCACACACCGATGTGACCGGGCGCGGGAGCGATCCTGCGCCCGGTTGCGCATTCGAATACCCTCCAGCGGAGAACCGCCCATGTCCCAGTCCTTCACCTTCTACGATCAGCGTGCCCGCGATGCCGCCGTTGAGGCGCAGCAAGCGACGCTGGACAATGTGCGCGACCGCAACCTGCGCGCGGAAAAGACGTGGCGGGCTTTGGCCGATCAGGCGCAAAAGGTCGAAGACGACCGCAAGAAGGCCGCCGTGGTGCGGCAGGAACGGCTTGACCGCGAAGCTGCCGATGCCGAGGAATGGGCCGCCAGCGCAGCCCCCGCCGCCATCTAACGGCCCAGAGAAAATTCTGCGACCTTCCTGATGGTGCTTCCGTAGCTGTCATACAGACAGCCACGGAGGTCCTTGATGAAGCACGCCAATCCCCACCAATTTGCTGAACCACCCGTGACGGACGAAAACACGGACCTTGGTCTCTACGGCCCAAGGTCGGTCTCGCAATCGCTAGGGCGATAGCCAGATAGGTAGCGCCGTGTGTGTTCCGGTTTCTCCTTCCCCTCCGCCGGAGCACGCACGGTCGTCGTTCGAAATGAACAGTTCGTCAGAAAACAGGCCACAATTTCGCCGCAATTGGAACAAGCCGGAAGCTGCTCCGTTGCAGCATTAGGACGACCGGCAACGTCTTGAAATATCTGCCGCCAAGCCCCCAACACACCAAGGAACCGGAACCATGAAGACCCTCTCCCTCGCTCTCGCCACTGCCGCTTCGCTGGCGCTTGTCGCCTGTGCCGAACCCGCCGAAGATACCACCGCCACCGAAGATGCGGCGATGGCCGATGAAATGTCGATGGAAACGCCCACCGCAACCGGCAACATCGTCGAAGTTGCCCAAGGCAATGAAGATTTCTCAACGCTGGTTGCTGCCGTGACTGCCGCCGAACTGGGCGACACTCTCTCGGGCACCGGCCCGTTCACCGTGTTCGCGCCGAACAATGCCGCCTTCGCCGCGCTGCCGGAAGGCACCGTTGAAACGCTGACCACCACCGAGACCGAGCAGCTCGGTTCGATCCTGACCTACCACGTCGTCGAAGGCGAACTGATGGCCGCCGATGTGCTGGCCGCGATCGAGGGCGCAGGCGATGCGGGTTACACCGTGAACACTGTCAACGGCACCACGCTGACTGCCAGGGTGGTCGATGGCAATGTCACGCTGACCGATGCCGCCGGCAACACCGCCACCGTGATCGCCACCGATGTCGATGCCTCGAATGGCGTCATCCACGTGATTGATACGGTGTTGAGGCCCGCGTAATCGGCAAACGTCGGTTTGAAATTCAAAAGGCGGGTCTCCGAAGGAGGCTCGCCTTTTCGTTTGCTGGCAGCCAGTGCGAGCAATGGTTCGCAAAAAAAGTGTGGCTTTGATAGCAGGTTGCGCATGACTTCCATCCCCCCAGTAGCGCGATTCCTAGGCCTCACCGGCTTGCTGCCGCAATTCACCTGTGCGGCGGCCGTGTGGGTCGGGCCGGCGGAATGGCGATGGACCGCACTGGCTATCGGCTGGGCCTATGCGGCACTGATTCTCAGTTTTCTGGGCGGCATGTGGTGGGGGCTTGCAGCAGCGGCGCCCGATCAGGCCCGCCGCGCGCCGGCCTGGATATGGATCGCCGCAGTCTCCCCCAGTCTGATTGCTCTGGGCACCTTTGTTCCGTGGGTAGTCGGTGAACGCTGGCCAGGCCCATCACTCGTTGTGCTGGCATTGGCAATTCTGGCGAGTCCGCTGGTAGACATACGCCTTGTCACCATTCGACCGGCGTGGTGGATGGCTTTACGCCTGCCGCTTTCCGCCGGGCTGGGGGCGGCGACGCTGGCTTTGGCCTTGGGCTGAGCGGGCCGACAATGTATCGTCCGTACGTCACGTATTGGAAAGGTATCGCCCGGATGAAACGCTTATTCCTTTTGGCAGCCGCTGCCGCTCTGTCCGCCTGCCAGCCAAGCGATGGCGAGACTTTCCCTGGAGATGCTTCCGAAACGCAACCCTATGCCGGGATTGCGGAAGATGCGGTTTTGCGGATCACCGGGACGGAGCCGTTCTGGGGCGGAACCATTTCGGGCGGGCAACTGACCTGGACTACGCCGGAGAACATCGACGGCATCACCGTGCCTGTGGAGCGGTTCGCCGGGCGAGGCGGCCTGTCTTTCAGCGGTCAGCTTGAAGACCAGCAAATCGACATCGCCATTACGCCCGGCGATTGTTCGGACGGCATGAGCGATCGCACCTATCCCTTCAACGCTACGGTCGAACTGAACGGCCAGACCCTCAGCGGCTGTGCCTGGCGCGAAGGGGTGGACGAACTAGCGGAGGCCTAGAACAGCCCAGGCGTCTCGTGCTGCGCTGCGGTGCGCTCGGACAATTCGGGTGCGAGCACACCGCTGTCGATAGCCGCAGCCGTCGTAGCCGGGCCGCCCGCTATCGCGGTGCAGGTCCGGCCCGCAAGGTAATCAAGCGCCACTGCCGTCATTTGCTCGCGCGGGTCGCCCATCTGGAAGCCGATATCGTCATTGGCGCGGCAGGTGTTGGGCACGGTGCTGGCAAGCCCGGTGTAGTAATCGCCTTCGTTATCGGCATTGGCGATCTGTAGCGTCACCACCCGCAGCCGGTCATCGCAGGCAGGCCGATCAAAAGCCGATTGGCCAACCGGCTTTCCGAAAGTGTTGGTGCCGATCAGCGCAATGTCGTCGACATAGGGCTGCATCCCGTTGATGACCAATTCGCTGGCCGAAGCGGTGGACCCGGTGCCGATGAAGGCGATCCGTGTCGGCGCGATCGATTGGGCGCGCGCGGTAAAGCGGTAGATTTCGTTCTCCGCGGCCTTGGAGGGTCGGAAATTGATCCGCTCGAAAACCTGCCCTTCGCGCCCGCGCCCCATCAGGTCGCCCAAAATTTCGGCAATATAGATGAAGCCGCCGCCATTATAGCGAAAATCGATAATCAGCTCTGTCACCCCCGCAGCGCGGAAGTCCTCGAACGCGGCCAGAAGATCCGCTTCCGCCGATTCCACGGAGAAAGTGCGCAGATTGAGATATCCCACCAGCTTGCCGCCATCATTGATGATCTGGGCACCGTAGCGGTTCGACACCGGATCCAGCTCGAATTCGGTCTTGGTGAGCGCAATTTCGCGCTCGACGCCTGACTGGTCACGCACCCGCAGGACCCGGCTTGTCCCTGCTGTCGAAGGGCCGAGAGCGTCGGAGACCGCGCCCGGTCCGCCGGTTGCCATCAGCGAATTGACCGTCTGAAGGTTGTTGGTGGAGGTGCCGATGGCGAGCAATTCCGTGCCGCGATCGAGATTGGCGCCGAGAGCGGCAGTTCCTTCGAATGTCTCGATCACGAACACCTGCCGGTTGGCCGTGTCATAGGCCAGGCGAAAGCCGAACCCTGCCGAAGCGCCGGTGCTCGCGAAAGCCTCCTCCTCGGCAATGGAGGTGACGTAAGAGAAGAACCGATCGCGCGATTGTGCCCGCGCAGGGGCGACCAGCGCATCGATGTAGGATTGCAGATTGGTGTGGCTGGCCTTGTTCACCGAGGCATTGAACAGATCGGGGAAAAGGTACCATTCGTTGAACACGGCGAGCGTGAAATCCTGCCTCGCGGAAAGCGAGCACGTCGCCGTTGTAGGAGTCGGAGTGGGGGTTGGAACAGTGCCGGTGTTGTTGTTTCCTCCGCTTCCGCCGCCACCGCCGCAGGAAACCAGCATGGCAAGGCTGGCCGCAGTCAAAGCAATTTTCGAGGTGCGCATGATTGTTCCACGCTTTCAGAATGTTGAGCCTGCGAGTGGGCTCGCGGCATCCTATCGGGCGCCTCGCTGGCTGGCAAGCATGGCCGAGGGGGCAGGCAACAAAGTGTGGAAAGCTGGCCGGAATGGCCCATGCCCAAGCCGTCCCGACTGCCAGCCCCTTGCATTCGCGACGCGCAATCGGCACATCGCGGAGCCTTCTATCCGTAAAGCGTGCCATAAGCGCGCAATCCAGCCGAGGTTACTGCATGTCCGATCCCGTCCCCGCATGGCTCTCCAAGGCTCTCGGCAAGGCACCGGGGGAACATGGCGCTGCGCTCGGTGGCATCGTGGCCGCACGGCTCGGTGCGGCGGAAATGGTGGGCAAGGGAGGCTTTGCCCTCTCCTCGGCAGCTTTCAGCGCGGGCGGCTGGCTTGATCCCTCGTTCACCGCCGATGAGGAAGACTCGGTCGCCCCCCCGGTCGAATGGACCGCGCCGCCACCCGGTACGCAGGAACTAGTGCTTATAGTGGAGGATATCGATTGGCAGACCGGCGAGCCGTTCTGCCACTGGCTGGTCTGGGGCCTGCACGGCCAGCGCGGCAAATTGCTCGAAGGCGAAGCGCCGCCGCGCGTGGGCAAGAATGCTTTCGGCAATTCGGAATGGCTGCTTCCCGACCCGCCGACGGGTGACGATCCGCACACCTACGTATTCCAGCTTTTCGCCCTCGACTTGCCGCTGACGCTGATGCCTGGGGCGAGTCGCGAGGAACTGGTTGCAGCAATGACCGGCCATGTTATTGGACTGGCCCTGATTACAGCGACTTATACCCGTGAAGAAGGCGGGGATTACGATTGGGACGATGGCGACGAAGACGATTGAACAATGCTAGGCTGAAAGTCGGCATATTTTTTGACTGAAAGGAAATACCAATGGCTGCCAAGAACAATGCTCTCACCAAGCCGGTCAATCTGACTCCGGAGCTGGAAGAAGTCGTGGGCAAGGGCCCGCTGACCCGCGCGCAGGTGACCAGCAAGGTCTGGGATCACATCAAGGCCAACAACCTGCAGGATTCCAAGGACAAGCGCATGATCAATCCCGATGCCAAGCTGAGCAAGGTGATCGGCACCGAGCAGATTTCGATGTTCAAGATGACGGGTGCGGTTTCCAAGCACATGAGCTGAGCGCTCCATCGCATCAGTGATATACGGACGGGCGGGAAGCGCAGGCTTCCTGCCCGTTTTCTTTGAGTGGAGCGCGACATCTTCACATATCCGAACTGTTCGCATTTCCGGTAAATTGACTTGCCGCAATGCTCTCCTGCATGGCACACGGCAGGAAAGCACATAGGGCGCAGCCTTCCGCTATCGCCCGAGAGGAAAGGTCAGCTACATGGCTCGGATCGTCGGCGGCGTCGCCACTTCGCACACTCCCACCATCGCTTTCGCCAAGGACGGCGGCAAGCAGGACGATCCGGTGTGGAAGCCGATCTTCGAAGGCTATGAACCCGTGCAGGCGTGGTTCCGCGAGAAGCAACCCGACGTGCTGGTCTACATCTACAACGATCACATGACTTCGTTCTTCGATCACTACAGCCATTTCGCGCTGGGTGTGGGCGAGGAATTCAAGGCGGCGGACGAAGGCGGTGGCCCGCGCGATATCCCGGCGATCAAGGGCGATCCGAAGTTCGCCGAACATGTCGCGCGGGTGATGGTGGCGAACGAGTTCGACTTGTCCTACTTCCAAGGCAAGGGGCTGGATCACGGCGCCTTCTCGCCGCTCAGCGTGATGGTCGATTACGACGCGGATAACGGCTGGGCCTGCAAGCTGGTGCCGGTGGTCTGCGGCGTGCTGACCGTACCGCTGCCTTCTGCGCGGCGGTTCTACAAGTTCGGCAAGAGCCTGCGGCAGGCGATCCTCTCCTACCCAGAGGACATCAAGGTCGCGATCGCCGGAACGGGCGGCCTGAGCCATCAGGTCCACGGCGAAGGCTGCGGGTTCAACAACCCGGCGTGGGACCATGAATTCATGGAGCGGCTGGAAAAGGACCCCGAAGGCCTGCTCGACATGACGGTTGCTGAACTGGCGACGCTGGGCGGCTGGGAAGGCGCGGAAGTGGTGATGTGGCTGATGATGCGCGGCGCGCTTTCGGCCGATGTCGAGTGCATTCACAAGACCTATTTCCTGCCCTCGATGTGCCCGATCGCGACCATGATCCTCGAAGAACGAAACCCCGATGCGCCGGTCGAACCGCCGGAAGTCACTCGCGCGCGCGCCGACCGCGACTATGCGGGAGCAGAAAAGCTGGCGGGCACCTATCCCTTCACCATCGAACGCAGCGTAAAGGGCTTCCGGCTCAACCACTTCCTGCACTCGCTGACCCAGCCCGACATGCGCAAGCTGTTCCGCGAAGACGAGGAAGCCGCCTATGCGAAGGGCGGGCTGACCGCTGAAGAGCAGGACCTCGTCCGCCGCCGCGACTGGATCGGCATGATCCATTACGGGGTGATCTTCTTCATGCTGGAAAAGCTCGGCGCGGTGACCGGGATCGGCAATATCGACATCTACGCCGCGATGAAGGGCATGACCGTGCCGGAGTTCCAGAAGACGCGGAATGCCAGCATCAATTACGGCGTGGCGGGCAAGGAGACCTGATCTGCGCTGCGTGAGATGCACGCCTGGGTTAGACTCCGGAAATCATGTTTTCATTTATTGAGGGTATTGTTCCGTCGATTATCGATGGAGCAAGGACATGGGTGCATTTGGCCGCAAGGGCCTGAGCCCGGCCGAACCCGTTCGCCCGGAAAAGCGCTCGCGCAGGCGGGCGACTGTCACGCTGCCGTGCAATCTCGATACCCCCGTGGCGCGCCGCAGGGTGACGCTGGTGGATATCACTTCGGTTGGCGCGCATGTCGGGGGCACGGGGCTTCCGCAAGTCGGGAGCTTCGTGCAGCTCAAGGTAGCTGGTGCGATGGCTTTCGGCACGGTAATCTGGCGGCGCGACGAGAATTGCGGGTTGGAATTCGACGCACCGCTGGCCGAGGAAGCGATTGCGCGATTTCGGGAAACTGCCGATCACGCCGCCGAGCTGGGGCTCGATGCGGGATTGCTGCGGGCGAAGGAGGATTGGGCGGGCAGGGGTTAGGCCTTGAACTAGTGATCCGAGCTCCCGCGAAAGCGGGAGCCTCGTGCCTGAGGCCTGAGGCCCCCGCCTGCGCGGGGACTCACGTTTTACGCTGGAACGGCCAATCGACCACGCGCCCCGTCCACAGCGCCAGCCAGATGACCAGCGGCTGCGCCAGCATCCTCGGCCCATGATAGCCTATGCCCCAGCCGCCATCCGACCTCGCCAAGTCGATAAGCAGATGGTTCACATTAGCAGGCCAGACACACAGCGCATAGAGCGCCAGCCCGATCCCGCCCGCCTGCCGCAACCGCAGCGAGAACGGCTGGGCGAGGGCGATCGCCCCCAAAATCTCGGCCATTCCGGTCCACAGAACCACAGCTTCAGGGGGGCACGAAGCCCGGAATGATCTGCAGGAACGGCTCCGGCCCGACAATGTGACGGTACCCGGCATAGGCATAGAATGCCGCCAGCAGGTAGCGCAGCGCTGCCCTCACGCTTCCGAAACCGTCACGCCTTTCCAGAATGCGATCCGGCCCTTGATCTGCGCGGCGGCATCCTTCGGTTCGGGATAATACCACGCAGCATCGCGGTTCACCGCGTCACCCGCCTGCACCGAATAGTAGCTCGCATCGCCCTTCCACGGGCAATACGAGTGCGTTTCGCTGGGCAGCAGCACCTCCGCATCGACATCCTCGGGCGGGAAGTAGTGGTTGCCTTCGACCACCACGGTGTTGTCGCTGCGGGCGATTTCGTGGCCGTTCCAGCTGGCGATCATTGTCATTCGCATAACTCCCTGATTGATGGGCGATCATAGCTTGCCTTGCGCCTCGGCTCTATCCTACCCTTGGTCCATGAACCGCACTTTCCTTGCCGCAGCCAGCGGCCTCGCCCTCCTCGCCGTCCCTGCCGCCGCGCAGGACGCGCCCGAAGCCGTCTCCCGCGCAGCGCTCGAAGCCGCGCCGGTGTGGGACGGGCACAACGACGTGCCCGGTCGCCTGCGCTCGCGCCACGGCAATGTGCTCGCGGATTTCGACTTCCACGATACGCTGGAAGGCGACACCTGGACGGCGGGGCAGATGCACACCGATCTCGCCCGGCTCCGCACCGGCATGGTCGGGGCGCAGTGGTGGTCGGTCTATGTCCCTGCCGCGCTGGAAGAACCGCAGGCGGTGCAGAACACGCTCGAACAGATCGACGTGACCCGGCGGCTTGTGGAGGCCTATCCCGACGACCTGATGCTGGCGCTGACGGCGGACGATGTCGAGGCAGCGCGGGCGCAGGGCCGGATCGCTTCGCTGATCGGCATGGAAGGCGGGCACTCGATCGGTTCAAGCCTCGCCGTGCTGCGGCAGATGTACGAGCTCGGCGCGCGCTACATGACGCTGACGCACAATCGTAACACGCCGTGGGCGGACAGCGCCTCGGTCGCGCCCGAGCATGACGGGCTGACGGAGTTCGGCGTGCTGGTGGTGCGCGAAATGGCGCGGCTGGGGATGCTGGTCGATCTGAGCCACGTATCGCCTGCCACCATGAACGATACGCTCGACGTGGTTGGCGCGCCGGTGATCTTCAGCCACTCGGGCGCCATCGCGGTAAACGGCCATTCGCGCAACGTGCCCGACGATGTGCTGGCGCGGATGCCGGAGAACGGCGGGATCGTGATGGCGGTCGGCTTGCCCGGCTACCTGAGCGAAGCGCAGCGGGTGTGGTTCGCCGCGCGCGCGGGCGAGAAGGCGCGGCTGGAATCCTGGTGGCAGGGCCGCCCCGATCTGGTCGAAGCGGGCCTTGCCGAATGGGACGCGGCCAATCCCACACCCGATGCGACCATTTCCGACTGGGCGGATCATATCGATCACATCCGCGACGTGGCGGGGATCGATCACATCGGCATCGGCGGCGATTACGACGGGATGGCGAGCGGGCCGGTGGGGATGGAGGACGTGACCGGCTACCCGGCGCTGTTCACCGAACTCGCGCGGCGCGGCTATTCGCAAGCCGATCTGGAGAAGATCTCCTACCGCAACATGCTGCGGGTGATGCGCGCTGCGGAAGACTTTGCGGCGGGGCAGGCGGACATGCCGCCTATTGAAGCGCCGGTGAACTGACTTCCAGCCGGTCGAGTGTCGCCCGATCGCGTTCACCGTTGCAGAATCCTTCCAGCGCAAGGCTGAAGCGGCTGTCACCGGAATCGACATGTTCGAACAGGGTCATCGAGCTGCGAAACTTCAGCGCGTCGAGCGGCCCGAGAATATCGCATGCGCTGCGTTTTCCCACCCACTCCAGCATTGCGCTGGTGCTTTCGCGAAGGCGATCGCCCAACAAATCATGGGCGAGATAGGCCCGCGCCTCGGCGGCTCCCGATATGGCGAAAATGCGGGCATTACTGCTCAAACCAAGTCCGAGGATTTGCGGAAAGACGAACCACATCCAGTGGGTTCGCTTGGTGCCAGAACGCAATTCGGCCAAGGCAGAAGGGTAGAGTCCGGCCTGTGCCCGCACGAAACGGGCCAGATCGTACCCGTCAGTCATTGTCCACCTTGTCCGGCAGATCCTTGCGATCGGTGCTGGCGAATTCCTCCAGTTCCTCCTCGGACATGGAATCGTACATGTCTTTCGAAGCACCCTTGAGGTCGCCGACCTTGGTATCGCCTCGCTTGGCGGAAAGAGCCGCACCGGCGGCCTTTTGCTGGGCTTTGGATTTCGCAGGCATCAGTTCGCTCCTTCAAGTTCGGAGCCGAGCTTGAGCACTTCATCGCCATCGCCCTGCCGGATGAGGTAGGCAGGATTGTCCGCGTTGCCGTGGCGGGTGATCTGGCTACCTTTCAAGGTGCGGGTCACATCGCGCTCGAAGCGGTCCGTTACCTCACCTTCGCCGGTGCCGCTTCCCCATTGCCACCGGACTTTCTGTCCTGATCTGAAACTTTTGGAATCGCTCATCGGGTGCTCCTTTCATAGTGGTGCCCCCTCCTTCGTTCCTACTCCGGTTCGGTGGATTCGATCTCGGTGAAATCCTGGTCTTCATCTGTGAGGACTTCGTTCGACAAGTCGTCGTTGAGTCCCGCTCCATCGGACTCTTCCACCGGCGAGGCGTAGGGTTCGGAATTGTCGCTCTGCCACGCTCCCGCGATCCAGATAACCGACAGGATCAGTATTGCGGCCAGCAGGCTGATCAACAGGACCCAGCGAACAACGCCCTCTTTCGAACCGGCAGTGGCCTCATCGTCCTCGATATGGATTTCGTCGCCCTCTTTGTAACTCATGGTGTAGCCTTCCGTCTCGTTACGACCCTCGAAGAATCCAAACTAGCAGGCGGGTGCAATGTTCCGCAATCGCCGGCCGTGCAGCATTCAGTCGCGTAGCAAATCGTTGATCCCGGTCTTGGCGCGGGTTTGCGCGTCCACCGTCTTCACGATCACGGCGCAATAGAGGCTGGGGCCGGGCGAACCGTCGGGCAGCGGCTTGCCGGGCAGCGATCCGGGCACCACCACGGCATAGGGCGGAACCGCGCCCATATGGACTTCGCCGGTCGCGCGGTCGACGATCTTGGTCGATGCACCGATATAGACGCCCATCGACAGCACCGCGCCTGCGCCGATCCGCACGCCTTCCACCACTTCCGAACGTGCGCCGATGAAGGCACCATCCTCGATCACCACCGGGCCTGCCTGCAACGGCTCCAGCACTCCACCAATGCCTACTCCGCCCGACAGGTGCACGTTCTTGCCGATTTGCGCGCAGGAACCAACGGTGGCCCAGGTATCGACCATGGTGCCGTCGTCCACGAAAGCGCCGATATTGACGAAGCTGGGCATCAGGATCACGCCCTTGCCGATGAAGCTGCCGCGCCGCGCGACCGCCCCCGGCACCACGCGAAAGCCGCCTTCAACGAAGCGATCCTGGCCCCAACCGGCGAACTTGGAGGGCACCTTGTCATAGGCTGGATTGCCGGCCGATCCGCCTTCCATCACCCGGTTGTCATAGAGGCGGAAGCTGAGCAGCACTGCCTTCTTGAGCCACTGGTTGACCCGCCAGCCGCCCGCGCCATCCGGTTCCGCCACGCGCGCAGTGCCGTGATCGAGCATCTCCAGCGCCTCGTCCACGACCCGCCGCACGTCGCTGTCCGCCGGAGTAATGTCGGTGCGGTTCTCCCATGCGGCTTCGATGGCACTGACGAGTTCGGCGGTCATGCTACGGCTCTCCTGACGCGGGGGCGAAGAAGGCCCCGAATTTAGCCGTGCGGCTAGCCGTTCGCGCTGCGTCGCACAAGCGGCAGACAAAGGCATTAGGCAAATTCGCTTGGCTCGGATTAAGGTGGGTGGGCGCATGAGGGCGCTGAACTATCGGGGCGGGCATTGGGACAGGTCACGAATCTATCGCGCTGGAAAAGCGGGCAGGGCGGCGCGGCGCTGGCTGCGCTGGCACTGCTTTCGGGCTGTGGTGGCGCTGGCGGAGGTGGGCCGAGCCCCGGAATGCCGCCGGTCACGCCCACTCCGACGCCCACTCCGACGCCAACGCCAACACCCACTCCGACGCCCACCAGCGCCGGGTTCCCGGTCCAAACCGTCCCCGCCACCTTCAATACGCAGGAATTCCGCGATTCGGATGGTCCCGGCCAGCACAACGCTGCCAGCGCCTGGGCGGCGGGGCACAATGGTAGCGGGGTCACCATTGCAGTGATCGATACCGGGATCGATACCGACAGCCCTGAATTTGCCAGCCGGATTTCTCCACTTTCGACAGATATCTACGGCAGCCGCGGGGCCGAGGGGACCGACGATCACGGTACCACGGTGGCACTGGTCGCGGCGGCGGCTCGCAACAACACGGGCATTGTCGGCATCGCCTGGCAATCGACGGTGCTCGCCATCCGCGCCGATGAGCCGGGTTCCTGCGGCTCCGACAGCCCGGAAGACGCCAATTCGGAATGCAGCTTCTTTAACAGCGCTATTGCCGATTCGATCGATTATGCGGTCGCGAACGGGGCCAAGGTGGTCAATATTTCGCTCGGCGGCCCCGCTGCAATCGACGCCAATCTGCGCACTTCGGTGCGCGCGGCTGTCGATGCCGGATTGCTGGTGGTGGTCGCGGCGGGAAACGACGGGCTGACCGGGCTGCAGCCTTTCGCCTCGCAGTTTGCTTCTGCTGGCGATGGCGGGGTGATCGTGGTCGGCTCGGTCGATGGCAATTACCAGTTGTCCGGCTTCTCGAACCGCGCAGGCACGAACCAGAACCAATACCTTGCCGCGCGCGGGGAAGCGAACTGCTGCGTCTATCAGGATGGCGAGATTTTCGTCGATGACGAGGGCTTCGTGTTCCTGTTCTCCGGCACCAGCTTCGCCAGTCCGCAGGTGGCAGGCGCGGCGGCGCTGCTGGCTCAGGCCTTCCCGCATCTGAGCGGGCGGCAGATCGCCGAGATCCTGCTCGAAAGCGCGTGGGACGCGGGCGCTGCGGGAGACGATGCGGTCTATGGCCGGGGCATTCTCGATATTGCTGCCGCTTTCCAGCCGATCGGGACCACCGGGATTGCGGGTCAGCGGACGGCGCTGGCGCTCGGGGACGGTTCTGGCGTGTCCTCGCCCGCGATGGGCGATGCCTTCCGCACCGCCTCGCTCCCCACGCTGATTACCGACCGCTATCAGCGCGCTTTCGAGGCCGACCTGGCGGGCACATTGCGCGGCGCCGAGCAACGCCAGCGGCTGCACGGCGCGCTGGCGGGGCAGAGTCGCACGCTGTCGGGCGCGGGGGAAGCTGCGAGCATGGCCTTCACCATCGACGCCAGCGGTCGCACCCCTCCGCGTGCCGAGCTCCTGCGGCTGTCGCGCGAGGATGCCGAAGGCGCGCGGGTGCTTGCGGCGCGGATTGCGGTGCAGCTGGCCCCGGAAACGGAAGTGGCCTTTGCCTATCGCGAAGGCGCGGGCGGGATGGTGGCGGGCTTGCAGGGGCAGTCGCGCCCCGCCTTCATGATCGCGAGCGAGAGCAGCGCGGACAACGGGATGTTGGCCGCCAGCGATGCCGCCGTCGCGCTGCGTCAGCAGCTTGGCCCGTGGGGGCTGACCTTGAGCGCGCAAACCGGATCGACCTGGACCGCCGCCGCTGTGCGCCGCGCCGCCGCCCTGCGCGGGCAGCGCGAGGAGGAGGACATGGCGAGTTTCTCGCTCGCTCTCGACCGGCGCTTCGGCGATCTGGAAACCGCGCTGGGCCTGACCTGGACGGCGGAGGAGCGCACCGTGCTGGGCGCGCGGTTCCACGAAGGCTTCGGGCTGGCGGGGAGTGACAACCTGTTCCTCGATCTCGATCTCGGCTGGCAGCTGGCGGGCGATTGGCGGCTGGGCGGATCATGGCGGCAGGGCTTCACCACGCTGCGCTATGCGGCCTTGGTGGCCGAAGGATCGCGGCTGGAGAGCAATGGCTGGAGCGTGGATATCGCGCGGCGTGGCTTGTTTGCCGATCACGACGCTCTGGCGCTGCGCCTGTCGCAACCGCTGCGGGTTAGCGGCGGCGGCCTGAACCTCCGCCTGCCGACCGGTTACAGCTATGAAACGCTGGCGCCCGATGCCTATGCGATCCGCAGCCTCAGCTTGTCGCCCGAGGGCCGGGAACTGACCGGAGAACTGGCCTGGCGTGGGCGGTTGTGGGGCGGCGGGGCCATGACGAGCCTGTTCTACCGCCACCAACCGGGGCACTATGCCGATGCACCTGCCGATACGGGGGTGGCGGTGCGCTGGTCGCGGGAGTTCTAGGGCCGCATCAGATCGCGGGTGAAATCCACCAGCCCGGTCTGCCGCGCGCGGCGCATCCGCTCGGCGATCAGGATCGTGCGGACCTTTTCGAAGCAGGCATCGATATCGTCGTTGATGACGACATAATCGTAGCCGTCCCAGTGGCTGATCTCGCTGCGGGCGCGGGCCATCCGCCCGGCGATCACTTCCTCGCTGTCGGTGGCGCGGTGCCGCAAGCGCGCTTCGAGTTCGCCGATGCTGGGCGGCAGCAGAAACACCCGCACCACGTCGGTTTCCATCCGCTGATAGAGCTGTTGCGTGCCCTGCCAGTCGATATCGAACAGGAAATCGCAGCCTTCCTTCAGCCCCGCCTTGATCTGCGATTTGGGGGTGCCGTAATTGTTGCCGAACACTTCCGCCCATTCGAGCAGTTCGCCATCATCCACCATGCGTGCGAACTCGGCCTGATCGACGAAGTGATAGTCCTTGCCATCCACTTCCCCCGGACGCGGCGGGCGAGTGGTGACTGAAACCGACATGGCGATTTCGCCATCCTCCACCAGCAGGCGCCTGGCAATCGTGGTCTTGCCGGTGCCCGAAGGCGACGAGAGGATGAACATCAGTCCACGGCGGGCGAGCAGCGGACGCTTGGGAATGTGCGGATTGGCCATGCACGCTGTTGCCGCAGGGCGGGGCGGCAAATCAAGCCCTGCGATTGCAGGAGTGCGGATTTGTCGTCAGCTCACGTGTTGGGATCGGCCTGATCGCGCAGCGCCGTTTCGCCGGCGCGCTGGGCCTTGCGACGGCCCTGGCTGCGGTCGAACAGCGTCTTGGCCACCAGACCTGTGCTGACCAGCAGGAAACCGGGGATCGACCGGGTCGCGACCTTGGTAATGCCATAGGCGGTAAGTGCCTGCATCGCCGAACGATTGTCGATCGCTTCGCGCGCAAAATCCTTGCCATAGCGCCGGCCGAGCAGCGCCTTTTCCATCGTCAAACGCACAACGCGCCCGGTGCTGCGCAGGATGATATCGTGGATCAGCAGATTGGTGGCAGGATTGGGGCTGGGTCCGGGCACGCGATCGTCCTGCGCCCCGACACTATCCGCAGCATCGCCCAACGAATTCGCCAGCTTATCGGTTATATGCTTGGATTCAGACACATTACTGCCCCGGCTTGGCGGACAGCGAGTGTCCGCGGTTACTTCTTGCGGCCAAAATCGACCGTGACGACGTTCGATCCGTCCTCACTCTTGGCAATGTCCGAAACGCTCACCTGTTCCGAATCCGGCGAACCATCGTTCTGCGCAGCGTCGTGATCGGCGGGAGACGGGTCTTCCACTGCGGCCTGGAACTGCAGCCCGAAATCCACCGCCGGATCGACGAATGCGGTGATCGCGGCGAAGGGTATCACCAGTTTTGACGGTATCTGGTTGAAGCTCAGTCCGACCGAAAAGCCGTTGTCCGTAACCTTCAGGTCCCAGAACTTGTTCTGCAAGACGATAGTCATCTCGTCAGGGAAGCGTTCGCGCAGCGATTTGGGGATATCCACCCCCGGCGCGCCGGTCTTGAAGGTGATGTAGAAATGGTGCCCGCCCGGAAGCGAACCGCCTGAATGCACGACCGAGTTGAGCACTCGCCCCACCACCGCGCGCAGGGCTTCCTGCACGATTTCGTCATAGGGGATCAGGCTGTCGGGCGTGTTGTCGCTCATGGCGCACAGGTGGCGGCGGCGGCTGGCAAGGTCAAGCGGCAATTGGCCGCAAATCCGTGGCTGGCCCGATGGCCTGGGGCGCGGTTCGCGGCTTGCGCGCGGCGGCTTTGTGCCTATAGGCTCGCCTCATGCGCACAGGCCGGACAGAGCGGAAAACCAAGGAAACCGACATCCTCGTGGAAGTCGATCTCGATGGCACGGGCCGTTATGACATTTCCACCGGGATCGGTTTTCTCGATCATATGGTGGAGCAATTCAGCCGCCATTCGCTGATCGACGTTAAGCTGAAAGTGCGCGGCGACCTGCATGTCGACCAGCATCACACCACCGAGGATTCCGCGATCGCGCTGGGGCAAGCACTTTCCGATGCCTTGGGCGACAAGGGCGGCATCGGCCGCTATGGCGAAGCCCATTCGCCGATGGACGAGACGCTGGCGCGGGTGGTGGTGGACATTTCCGGCCGCCCCTATCTGGTGTGGAAAGCTCGGTTTACGCAGGAAAAACTGGGCGAATGGGATACCGAGCTGATCGGGCACTGGTTCCATTCGGTGGCGCAATCGGCGGGGCTGACGCTGCATTGCCAGGTGCTTTACGGAAGCAACAACCACCACATCTGCGAGGCGCTCTACAAGGGCTTCGCCCGCGCAATGCGGCAGGCGGTGGAACTCGACCCGCGTAAGGGCGGGGCGGTGCCGAGCACCAAGGGGCAGTTGGGTGGCTGAGGCTATCGCGCTGATCGACTATGGCGCGGGCAATCTTCACTCTGTTTACAACGCGCTGAACGCGGCTGGCGCGGAGCATGTTGCCGTTACTGCCGATCCGAAGCTGGTGCTTGGTGCGCGACGGGTCGTGTTGCCGGGTGTCGGGGCCTTCGGGGCCTGTCGTGACGGACTGTGGGCGATCCCCGGCATGATCGAGGCGCTGGAGGCGCGGGTGGTCGAGCAGGGCGTGCCCTTCCTCGGCATTTGCGTGGGAATGCAATTGCTTGCGACGCGCGGACTGGAGCATGGAGCGCATAAGGGGCTCGGCTGGATTCCCGGCGAGGTCCGCCTGATCGACCGCGCCGATCCGCATATCCGGGTGCCGCATATGGGGTGGAACGATGTCGCCCTCACGCCCCACCATCGTAACCATGAACTGCTCGAGGAGGGCGAGGCCTATTTCCTCCACTCCTATCACTTCGCGCCCGAGGAGGGCCGCGACATTGCCGCGATGACCGACCACGGCGGCGGGCTGGTGGCCGCGGTGGCGCGGGACAACATCGTCGGCGTGCAGTTTCATCCCGAGAAGAGCCAGGGCTATGGCCTTGATTTATTGAGGAGGTTTCTGGAGTGGAAGGTGTGATTGCTAGTGGTGAGTCCCCGCGCAGGCGGGGACCTCGTGCCGCATGGCCAGCGCGGGCCGAAGGAGGCTCCCGCCTGCGCGGGAGCTCGCAAGAGGGCTTTTGATGATCGTCTTCCCTGCCATCGACTTGAAGGGGGGCCAGGTCGTGCGGCTGGCCGAAGGCGATATGGCCCGTGCCACTGTCTATGGCGATAATCCGGCAGCGCAGGCGCAGCTGTTTGCCGAGGCCGGGGCGGAGCATCTGCACGTGGTCGATCTCGACGGCAGCTTTGCCGGGCGGGCGGAGAACCGCGAGGCAGTGGAAGCGATTGTCGAAGCATTTCCGGGCTATGTGCAGCTTGGCGGCGGTATTCGCGATGCCGCGGCGGTGGAAGGCTGGTTCAACCTCGGCGTGGCGCGGGTGGTGATGGGGTCTGCGGCGATGAAGGACCCGGAATTCGTCAAGACCATGGCCCGCGAATGGCCCGGCGGCATCGTGGTCGCGGTCGATGCGAAGGACGGCATGGTCGCGACCGAGGGCTGGGCCGAGGTCTCCGACGTGCCGGTGCGCGACATGGCGCGGCGGTTCGAGGATGCCGGGGTGGCCAGCCTGCTGTTCACCGATATTGGGCGCGACGGGATGCTCAAGGGCTGCAATGTCGAGGCGACGGTGGACCTCGCCCGCTCGGTCGATATCCCGGTGATCGCCAGCGGCGGGGTGAAGGGGCTCGACGATATCCGGATGCTGGCGATCCATGCCGATGAGGGGATCGAGGGGGTGATTACCGGGCGGGCTCTGTACGAAGGAAAGCTCGATCTGGCGACGGCGATAGCGATGGCGAACAGGTGATGGATTTACCTCGTCATTGCGAGGAGCCGCAGGCGACGCGGCAATCCAGTCCCGCTGCTGCGCGAACTCGCAACACCGGGACTGGATTGCTTCGCTGCGCTCGCAATGACGAAGGAGGGAGCCAATGACCGTCCGCATCCGCGTCATTCCATGTCTCGATGTCGCCGAGGGGCGCGTGGTCAAGGGCGTCAATTTCGTCGATCTCAAGGATGCGGGCGATCCGGTCGAGCAGGCGCAGGCCTACAGCCGCGCGGGCGCGGACGAATTGTGCTTCCTCGATATTTCCGCCAGCCACGAAGGGCGCGGGACCTTGCTCGATATTGTCCGCCGCACCGCCGAAGTGTGCTTCATGCCGCTGACCGTTGGCGGTGGAGTCTCGAGCGTAGAACACGCCCGCGCGCTGCTGCTGGCAGGCGCGGACAAGGTCGCAGTGAATTCGGCGGCAGTGGCGCGGCCCCAGATCATGGACGACATCGCCCAGCGCATGGGCAGCCAGTGCGCGGTGGCGAGCGTCGATGCGCGGCGGGTCGAGCCGGGCAGGTGGGAAATTTTCACCCACGGCGGGCGGCGCGCGACCGGGATCGATGCGGTGGAACACGCTGTGCGGCTGGCGGAACTGGGCGCGGGCGAGCTGCTCGTCACCAGCATGGACGGAGACGGAACACAGGCCGGTTACGATCTCGAACTCACCCGCGCGATTGCCGATGCGGTTTCGGTGCCGGTGGTGGCGAGCGGCGGAGTCGGCACGCTCCAGCACCTCGTCGACGGTGTGACCATTGGCGGGGCCAGCGCGGTGCTGGCGGCGAGCATCTTTCATTTCGGGACACATACGATTGCGGAGGCCCACGCGGCCCTGCGCGCGGCGGGGCTTCCGGCGCGAACTACCTGAAATCAGGCGCTTTACTGGCAGGTCTTTCGTACTTCGAGCCAGCCTCACAAGTTACGCATATTTACACTCTCATCGCAGCCGGTCCCGCACCGGGACAGGTCCGCCGCGCCGCTTGTGCATTGCAGCAGATGCGCCGATTCCGTGCGTCATGCTCCACCGCCTCCCCATTGCCCTGATGCTGCTGTTCGCCGCCGCACCCGCAGGCGCCACTGCCAGCGCGCAAGTGCCCGAGGGATCGAGCCTCACCCTGTTCGCGCTGGGCGTGCTCGGCGTGATCGTCGGGCGGCGGCTGTCGATGCGGAAGTCGAACAAGGACGATTGAGCGGACCTCTTGAACGCTCGTCATTGCGAGCGTAGCGAAGCAATCCAGTCCTGCCGTCGCGACAAACCGCAATTGCGGGACTGGATTGCCGCGTCGCCTGCGGCTCCTCGCAACGACGAAGGTTCTGCTGCTTGTCTGACACCCTCTCCCGCCTCGAAATGGTCATCGCGCAGCGCCGCATTGCCGCGCCTCAATCCAGTTATGTCGCCAGCCTGCATGCGAAGGGCCTGCAGAAGATCGCCCAGAAACTGGGTGAGGAAGCGACCGAGACCGTAATCGCCGCGCTGGCGGGCAGCCGTGAGGAACTGACCGGAGAAGCCGCCGACCTGCTGTTCCACCTGCTGGTACTGCTCGGCGCGAAGGACATTCCTCTGGCGCACGTGCTGGAAGAGCTGGACCGGCGGGACGGCATTTCCGGGTTGGACGAAAAAGCCGCAAGGAGCACCGACTGATGGCGATTGATCCCACTGCGCCTTATGACCCGGAAAACATCTTCGCCAGGATCCTGCGCGGGGAAATTCCCTGCAACCGCGTCTATGAAGACGATCACGCGCTCGCTTTCCACGATATCAATCCGCAGGCGGCGGTTCATATCCTTGTGATCCCCAAGGGTGCCTATGTCAGCTGGGACGATTTCTCGGCCACAGCCTCGGAGGAGGAAATCGCCGGCTTCGTCCGCGCGGTCGGCCATGTCGCACGCGATAACGGTCTGGTGGTGCGCGGCTATCGGCTGCTCGCGAACATCGGGCGGAACGGCGGGCAGGAAGTGCCGCATCTGCACGTCCACCTGTTCGGTGGCGGGCCATTGGGGCCGATGCTGGCGCGGTAAAGCACCAACATCGTCACCCCGGCCCCGAGCCGGGGTCCCGCTTCTGTTCACTGCGCGGCACTTGCCAGAAAAAGCGGGACCCCGGATCAAGTCCGGGGGGACGTAGCAAGAGACGGGTTTCACAATCCCGCCCCTTTTTGCCCCGATAAAGACTCGCCCTGCCAATTACCCCCTTTTGTCCGCGCGAGCCCGCATGTAAGCCGCCGTTCATCTATGGCTTCCCAGATTGAACCACCCTCCGGCCGCATCGAAGGGGCGCGTCACCTTTATCCGGTGCGCGTTTTTTTTTGAGGATACCGACCTGTCTGGCATCGCCTATCATGCGAATTACCTCAAATGGTGCGAGCGCGCGCGCAGCGATATCCTGCGCCTGCTCGGAATCGATCAGCGCGCCGCCTTCGATGCGGGCGAGGGGTTCTATGCGGTGTCCGAGGCCAATATCAAATGGCGCCGCCCGGCGAAATTTGAGGATGTGCTGGTGGTGGAGACCATTTGCACCCAGATCCGCGCCGCCAGCGCGCACATGCACCAGAAGATCCTGCGCGGCGGCGAACTGCTCGCCGAAGTGGAGATCGTCGCGGCCTTCCTTGCGCCCGACGGCAGGCCAAAGCGGCAGCCGCCGGAATGGCGCGCCGCGTTCGAAACCTTTGTGAATCACGACAATGTGAAAGACCCTGAATGAGCATTTTCGATACCCTTGCCGTTGCTGCGGTGCCGACCCGGCTCGATCCGATCGAGCTGTTCATGCAGGCCGATATCGTCGTGCAGATCGTCATCGCCGGGCTGGTGCTGGCGTCGGTCTGGGTCTGGGCGATCATCATCGGCTTCAGCCTGCGGATGGGCAGCACCACGAAGAAGTGCGCCGCTTTCGAGGAAGAGTTCTGGTCCAATACCGAGGATGTCGACGGGACGCTGGATGCGCGCCGCCGCAAGGACAATCCTTCCGCGCGCATTGCGGCTGCCGGGGTCAACGAATTCCGCCGCTCGCACAAGACGGGCCTGAAGGACCGCGAAGCCGCCCGCGCCCGCGTGGCGCAGGCGATGGAAGGGCAGGTGGCGCTGGAATCGGACAGTCTGGCAGACCGGCTGAACTTCCTCGCCACGGTCGGCTCGGTCGCGCCCTTCGTCGGCCTGTTCGGCACCGTCTGGGGGATCATGAACAGCTTCTTCCAGATCGGCCTGCAACAGAACTCCTCGCTCGCGGTGGTCGCCCCCGGCATTGCCGAGGCCTTGTTTGCCACCGCCATCGGCCTGTTCGCCGCCATCCCGGCGGTGATCGCCTACAACCGGTTGTCGAACACGGTGAACGGCTTCGAAGCCCGGCTGACCCGCTTTGCCGACCGTGTCCACGCACAGATCAGCCGCGAAATGGAGGCGGTGTGATGTCCACCCTTCTTCGTCATTGCGAGCGAAGCGAAGCAATCCATCTCCCGACGGTCGGACTTGGCGCAAGCGCAGGTGATGGATTGCCGCGTCGCCTTCGGCTCCTCGCAATGACGAGACTTGGAGTGCCCTGCTGATGGCGATGGGCATGGCAGGCGGCAGGCGTTCGCGCCGCCAGGGGCACCGCCGCGCGCCGATGGCGGAAATCAACGTCACGCCCTTCGTGGACGTGATGCTGGTGCTGCTGATCATCTTCATGGTCACGGCGCCGCTGCTGGCGAGCGGGGTGCCGGTGGACCTGCCCGAAAGCCGCGCGAATCCGATCGACCAGGAGCCGGACCAGATCACCGTTGCCATCGATCGGGAAGGATTCGTCTATGTCGATGACGCGCGGATTGCGCGCGGCGCACTTCCCGAAGCGCTGGAATCGCTTGCCGGGCCGGAGGGCGCCGATCGCCCGCTGGTGAACCTGCGCGCGGACCGGAATATCGATTGGGGCCGGGCAATGGCGGTGATGGGCGAGCTGAACCGCGCCGGTTTCAATCAGATTTCGCTGGTCACAACAGGTTCAGACGAAGCGCCATAGCCCCGATACGATGGCCACCCTCGCGCGCCTTTCCCCCGAAGAACGTATCGGCATCGGTGCTGCCGTGGTTGCGCATGTCGCGCTGGCGGCGGCGCTGATGTGGCAAGCGACCCGTGAAATGGAGCCGATCGTCCCGCCCGAGCGGATCGACGTGAGCCTTGCCACCGATGTCAGCCTGGAAAGCACCGCTCCCGACCCCTCGGCAGAGCCTGCCGCGAGCTTCGCTCCGGTGGTGACCGACTTGCCGCAGCCGTCGGAGCCGGAACCGATCACCGCGCCTCCCGTCCGCCCGCGCCCCGCGCCGACCGTGGAGCCCCGCCCGGTGCCTACAACGCGGCCCACGGCGCGGCCCACGACGCGCCCGACACCGGCGCCCACCCCGACGAGCCGCGCCACTTCGCGCCCCACGCCCGCGCCTACGCCGACGGCCACGCGCCGCGCCGGTGGCAGCCGATTGAGCGAGAACTTCCTCGAAGGGGCAAGCACCACGGAAGGCAATAGCGGTTCTCCTGCTGTCACGTTCGGCGCGGCTGAGCGCTCGGCGCTGAACTCAGCGATAACTCGAATTTTGCGTGCTCGCTGGCGCGGCAGCGCCCCTACCGGGGCTGATGCGGAACTGCTACGTTCCAATGTCACTTGGCGTTTGAATCGTGATGGAAGCGTTCGTGGAACACCTACTTGCAGACAAACTGGAACGGTAACGGAGGCAAACCGGCCACAATCACAGTTACATTGCGAGCGAGCTATTCGCGCTGTTATGACCGCTGACTTCAGCTCCCTGCCAGAGCGGTTTTACAGCGAATGGGATTATCTCGAATGGGATTTCGACCGGAGTTTGTTATGAAATTTTCCTTTGTATCAGTAGTATTCGCACTGCTGCTTTCATCTCCTGTCGTTGCGCAGTCCAGCGCATTAGATCCCGCCACTATTGAAGAACCTCAGGAAGTAATTGGGCAGGAGGGCGATCCCGACGAGGGCCCGTTGCGCGGCAGCGTTACCGACGACTCAGCCTGGCAAGACCTCGGCATCGCCATAGCCAGCTTCGCCACCAACCAGAACGCGCCCACTGCCGCCAACGCCAGTGGCACCGGCGCGCTGGGCTATGAACTGGCCCAGATCGTCTACGACGACCTGCGCTTCAACGGGCTGTTCCGCCCGGTCGGCCCGGATTCGCTGCCGCGCCCCAGCTATCCGCAGATCACCGCGCCTGCGTGGAACACCTGGCAAGGTCGCTCGGCGGAAATGCTCGTCCACGGCTTCGTCCGCGCCAATCCGGACGGGCAGTTGACCGTCGGCTGCTATCTCTACGACGTGGCGCTGCAAAGCGAACTGGTGCGCGAAGGCTGGGTGGTTGCCCCCACCGACTGGCGCCGCGCCGCGCACCGCTGCGCCGATCTCGTCTATTCGCGGCTGTCGGGCGAAAGTCCGTTCTTCGACAGCCGCATCGCCTATATCGCCGAGACCGGGCCGAAGGATAACCGCGTCAAGCGGCTGGCAATCATGGACAGCGACGGGGCCAACCACCGCTTCATCACCAATGGCCAGTCGACCGCGCTCTCGCCGCGCTACTCGCCCGACTATTCGCGCATTGCCTACCTCTCCTATCTGGACGGCAATCCGCGCATCTACATCTACGATATCGAAAGCGGCCAGCAGACGCTGGTGACGCAGAGCAGCAACCCGACTTTCGCGCCGCGCTGGAGCCCGGACGGGCGCTGGATTCTCTATTCGATGGCGATCGGCGGCAATACCGACATCTATCGCGTTTCGGCGGAAGGCGGCGGCACCCCGCTGCGGCTGACCGACAGCCCCTCAATCGAAGTCGGCGGTTCCTATTCACCCGATGGCAGCCAGATCGTGTTCGAGAGCGACCAGTCGGGCGCGCAGCAATGCTATGTGATGAATGCCGACGGCAGCAACCAGCGCCGGATCAGCTTCTTCGGCGGGCGCTGCGCCAGTCCTGAATGGAGCCCGCGCGGCGACCAGATCGCCTTCACCCACATCGTGGGCGACTTCCATATCGCGGTGATGAGCCCGCAGGGTCGCAACCTGCGCACGCTCACCAACGGCTGGCAGGACGAAGGCCCGAGCTGGGCCCCGAACGGCCGCATCATCCAGTTTTTCCGCACGGAGCGCAATTCGGGCGACACTTCGATCTGGCAGGTTGACCTGACCGGCGAGAACGAGCGTCGCCTGCGCACTCCGGTCGGAGCGTCAGACCCGGCTTGGGGACCGGTTCTGCCGTAGCTGCGTTGTCTCCCCGTGGGCTGCACACAAGAATGCATCCCTTTCAGCAGGTTTAAGGAGAGCCAGACCATGAACACCAAGATCATCATAGCCCTTACCCTTTCGAGCGCGCTGGCACTGGGTGCCTGCCGCCGGGAGCCACCGGAAACCACGCCGCCGCCGCCTGCCGATGTGGTGACTGCGCCCACGCCGACGCCTACCGCCACCACACCCGCCGGACCGCAGCCGGGTTCGCAGCCGCATTTTGCCGCCGCAATGGCGGGTGCGGACACGATCTACTTCGATACCGATCGCTATAATGTGGACAGCGAAGACGCTGCCGCGCTGCGCCGCCAGGCCGAATACCTGCTCCAGCACACCAGCGCCCGCGCTACGGTGGAAGGCCATGCGGACGAGCGCGGCACCCGCGATTACAACCTCGCGCTGGGTGAACGCCGCGCGAATGCGGCGAAGAACTATCTCGTCAGCCTCGGCGTGCCCGAAAGCCGCCTGACCACGGTGAGTATGGGCGAGGAACGCCCGGTCGCGACCGGATCGAACGAAGCTGCATGGGCGCGCAACCGCCGTGCGGTTACGGTGATGATAACGCGCTGATCAGAACAGCTTGAACAGGGCCGGGGAGACCCGGTCCACGGAGGGCGCGGCGGCTTCGATCGTCGCGCCTTCTTCGTATGCGCCTCCCGCGCCGGCGAAGTCGCCATCCGGCGTGGCGAACAGCGCAAAAACTGCCATCGCGAAGACGGACGCACATGCGGAAATGGCCAGTTGCTTGCTCACGGGATTTCTCGTCTTGCTGGGGGCAGTCTTGCAGATAGCCCGGAAGGCTTTTTTTGCAATGCAGCATTTTGCACGTATTTGTAACAGAACGATGAATCGCACCCGGACCAACTCCCCTGTTCACGTTGGGGCTCTTAGTGCCTATAGGTAGGACATGCCCAATTCGCAGGACTCCCGCTGATGGCCCGTTCGCCCGGCCGCTCCACCGATTGGGGCTTTCCCCGCTGGCGCGGCTATGGCTCCAGCCGGGATGCCGTGGAAGTGCGCATCTGCGATCGCCACGGCTGTGACGAACCGGGCAACTGCCCCGCGCCCAAGAGCCCCAACAGCAGGGAACGCTGGTATTTCTGCCAGTCACACGCGGCGGAATACAACAAGGGTTGGGATTATTTCCAGGGACTGGACAAGGAAGAAGCCGCCCGCCGGATGAAGACCGAGCAGGCGGAGACCGCCGGCTATTCCGAAGCACAGCATTACGGTTGGGCAGCCAGCGGCGACGGCTCGCGCTCGTCCGACGAGATGCGCGCGCTGGAAGTGTTCGAACTCGAAGCCGACGCCGATTTCGACGCAATCAAACGCGAATGGCGCGCGCGGGCGAAGAAAGTCCACCCGGACGTGAAACCCGGCGATGCAGCGGCCGCGGCGGAATTCCACAAGCTGCAACTGGCTTATGAAGTGCTGAAAGCGGCCGAGGAGCGGCGGGAGTGGAAGGGGTAGAGGCTCCTTAGGTTGAGCCGGGGTTTGCGCTCCATCCGCTCACCCTGAGCCTGTCGAAGGGCAGGCAACACACTTGCCCAGACGCGAGGCGAGTTTCGTGCATATGCTTCGACAAGCTCAGCATGAGCGGACTTTTGTGGTTTCGGCCGAGCAGGTTCACCCTACCGCTCCACCGTATCGTTCACCCAAGCCGCCGGATCGTCCACCGGTGCGGCATTCTCGCCCATGTAGCGCGGGCTGGTCGTCGTAATGTAGTTGCGCACCACGGTGTTGCCTTCGTGGCAGGCATATTCGAACATCGCGTAATCGTCGTCGCGGGTCAGCGGGAAGGCGAGGGTGAAGGGGGCGGTGAGGACCACCGGGTCGGTGATCGTCGCCTGGTAGAACAGCGTGTCCGGCCCGACCGGGGTGAAGCGTTCCACCACCGTCTGTTCGCGGCTGGTGGGAATCGGCTTGTTTCCGGGGCCGACGATGTTCATCGGGGTCTCGCCAGTGAGGTTGGTCGTTTCCACCACCAGCGTATCGCCTTCCCAGCGGCCCACCGATGAACCGAGCCAAGGGCGGATCTCATCCGGCAGCGGTTCGCCTTCCAGCCGGATCACCCGCGTCTCGTGGACCAGTTCGAGCTGGATCACCACATGGCCGGGCGACTGGAAGATGCGGACGCCGTTGTTGTAGGGGAAGGGCGTCATGCTGCTCGGCAGTCCGCGGGAGAGGCAGCGGTCGAGCGAGTTGAAATCGGCGATCTCCTCGAACTGCGTGACGTTCCAGCTCGATCGCATGGCCGCACTCATCGCTTCGCCCTGCGCGGTGAGCGGCGGCAGGCGGCCGTTGGCGGGGGCCATGATCAGCGAGACCTGCCGCAGCGGCGTGCCCCATTCGAACCAGTGGCCGCTGCCCATCGCACCGCTGCTGTCTTCGCGCGCGTAGCCTGCCGCGATTTCCTCGCTGCGGGCCATCGCCTCGGCATATTCGGCGTCGGTGTAGTAGGCGCGAGTGCCGAAGTCTTCCGGCCGCTCGGTGGAGGTGCGTCCGACCACGTCGAGCGGCCAGGTGCCGCGCAGGTCGGGATCGCCCCATTGGGTGCGCGGGGCTTGCCAGCCCTGCTCCGCCACCTGCGCGCCCGCCAGCTCGGCGAGCACACGCGGCGGTTGCGAAAGATCGGCTTCCTGCGCCGCCAGCGGACTGGTGACGGCCAGGAGCAGGGTGGCAACGGCGAAGCGGCGGATCATATGGTCTCTCCCTGCGGAGGGACTAACCGCGCCGCGCCGCCGCGCGCAAGTCAGCTACCGATAAAGCTGCCGACGAATTCGGTGAAATCGGAGTCGTCGGCAGTGCTGTCGATGACCGAGAAGATAATCACGATCTCCTCGCGATTGGGGCCTGCAAGGATGCCTGCGTACTGTCCGGTCAGCTTGTTCGGCGTGTCCGTGATAGTGCCGTCGAACCCACCCGACGCCGAAACCGTATCGCTGATGGCGATGGTCGCCACCAGCGTTTCGACACCGGCAACGGTCTGGAACACGCGGATCGTGCCTGCCACGGCGGTACTGGATGCGCCGGGGGTGATGGTGAAATCGGTGGCCGTGGCCGTGATCACACCCGAAGGCGTAGTTCCGGGATCGCCGCCCGCCACCTGCACTTGCCCGGTGTAGGTCAGCGGGGTGGTGATCGCGCTGGTGGTGGTGACCGGGTTGAAGAACAGCGCGTTGCGCTGGCTGCGCAGCGTGCCTGCCACGGTGCCGCGGGTGAACGCCTGGCTGTCGATCTGGTACGTGGTCAGCAGAACGTGCTGGAACGGCAGGAACAATGTCAGTGCCTCGTCCCCCGAAACATAGCGCCGCTCGGTCGCACTGGCACTGACGAAATCGGCGGCATCGAACACCACCGGGTCTTCCAGGTCGGGGAAGTTGAAAGTGGCGCTGTCGGGCGAGGCGACGAAGTCGATGGTGCTGGTGCCGTTCACCCGCGCACCGTCGTTGAAGGTCTCCACTCCGCCCGCGGTGGGGGTGAAATAGGCGACGATATAGCCCGCGTTGGTGGTGGTGGCGGAAAAGCTGGCGGTGGTGCTAAACGCGATCGAGGTTGGCGTCGGCGTGGGAGTCGGCGTGCCCGTGCTCGTCCCGGTGGGGGTTGGCGTCGGGGTAGAACTGTCGTCCCCGCCGCAGGAGGTGACAAGCGCGCCGAGGGCAGCGACGCCGAGCAGAAGGCCGAGTTTGCGGATCACGTGATTCCCGTTCTTTTCGCTATGTGCGCGGGGGCTTACCCCGCCGAACCTTTCCCTTAGCTGTCCGGCGCGGGGCGGGGCAAGCGGCGTTTGCCCCTATTTCCCCGTTGTGTCGTGCGTGGGGGGCCGCTGGGCAGGTTGTAGTTCTAAGTTGACACCAAGTTTACACCAAAATCGGACTTCGACGCCAAAGCGCTTTCGAGCAGGGGGTGGACATGGTGCGAACATGGCGCGCGACGCTAACCGCCGGGTGCGGGTGTAGGAAAGAGGGATGTGCGCGACTTGCCGCAGGGTACATTTCGGCGATGCCTCGATGCACCCAACGATAGGTCTCCTCATACCGCGTCGAGCGCCTGCGCGAAGTCTGCGATCAGATCGTCCGGGTCTTCGATCCCCACCGAAATCCGCACCAGGTTGTCGGTGATGCCGAGGGCATTGCGGCGTTCCTCCGCCACCGAGAGGTGCGTCATGCTGGCCGGATGGCTGGCGAGCGTTTCGGTCCCGCCGAGGCTGACCGCCAGCTTGGCGACCTGAAGCGAATCGAGGAAGCGGAAACACTCCGCCTCGCCGCCCCTGATGAACACCGAGAAAGTGGAACCTGCGCCGAGGCAGTGCCGGTTGTAGATATCCTGCTGCCGCGCATCCTCGATCATGCCGAGATAACCCAGCCCTTCGACCTTGGGATGGCTTTTGAGGAAGGCGCAGACCTTCGCCGCGTTCTCGCCCGCGCGCTGCATCCGCAGTTCGACGGTTTCGAGCGAGCGCAGCAGCATCCACGCGGTGTTCGGATCGGCGATCCCGCCCATCGTGTTGCGCAGCGCGCGGATCGCGTCGATCCAGCGCTTGGCGCCGGAAACGCTGCCCGCCACCAGATCGGAATGGCCGCCGACGTACTTGGTCAGCGAATAGACCACCAGATCGGCGCCCTGATCGAGCGGGCGCTGCCACAGCGGGCCGAGGAATGTGTTGTCGATCGCGATCGGGCAACGGTCGGGATCGAAATGCGCATCGCGCGCGGCCTTCACGGCTTCGACATCGACCAAGGCATTGGTGGGGTTGCCGGGGCTTTCGAGATAGATCAGCGGCACTTCGCCGCCCTGCTGCGCGGCCTTGGCCTTGGCTTCGATCATCACCGCGTCGAGTTCCTCGCGGCCTGCTCCGGCGGGAAAGGCCACATAGGTGACGCCGTATTTCGCCATCACCTTGGCAATGAACCCTTCGGACGCGGCATAGAGCGGGCCGGAATGGACGATGACATCGCCCGCGTTGCACGCAGCGAGGATCAGCACGGCAATCGCGGTCATGCCGGAGGAGAAGCACAGCGCGTCCTCTGCCCCGTCCCAGATCGCCAGCCGGTCTTCGAGGATTTCCTGGTTCGGCCCGTTGAAGCGCGAATAGACGAGGCCTTCCGCCCCGCCCGCACGCTTGCCGGTAATGCCTTCGAAATGGCGCTTGCCCGCCGCCGCGTTCTCGAAGGCGAAGGTGCTCGTGAGGAAGATCGGCGCCTTGAGCGAACCCTCGGAGAGCGCCGGATCGTAGCCGTGGCCCATCATCAGCGTGCTTGGCTTCAACTGCCGCCCGCCAACGGTCTTCGCTTCGGGCTTTGGCTTGCGACGCGGGGTGGGGGTGGTGATGGCACCGAGAGGATCTTGGGCGGGATCGTGCTTGTTGTCGGCCATGATGCTGGCATCCTTCCAGATGGAACGCCCCCAGGAAGGCAGGGGCCATTCGGCCTGCCGGGCCACCCGCTCCTAACCTCCTCAGAAGCGCACCTGCCCGGCAACCGGTTTCATATGCAATTATCGGCAGGAGCGAGTCGCCGCAAGCCTCAGCCGATCAGCGGAGCCAGGGCGAAGACCACGCCAACGATCAGGAAAGCGCCTAGGATGTCGAGTGACAGACCCGCCCTGATAAGGCGTGGCAGCGCGACGCGCCCGGTTGACCAGGCAATCGCGTTCGGCCCGGTTCCCGCAGGCAGAACGAATCCCCAGCTTGCCGCAAGCGCGACCGGCATTGCGAGCAGCAGCACCGTTTCAGTATCCCCACCAATCGCCACAGCCAGCGCGGCGACTACGGGCATGATCCCGCTCGCGGTGGCCACATTGCTCGCAAATTCGGTGATGAGCACCACCATGGCGACCAGCGCCAGCGCGATCAGAAACAGGGGCGCGCCGGCCAATGGCAGCAGGGCATTGCCCAGCCATTCGGCAAGCCCCGTGCGCGTCATCGCTCCGGCAAGTGCCAGCCCGCCGCCAAACATCAGCAGGACACCCCAGGGCGCGCGCTCCGCTTCGCGCCAGTCGAGCAGACGGCGACCGCTCCCGTCGGGCAGGACGAACAGCGCAAGCGCGGCGGCAACCGCGATCGTGCCGTCAGTAACGGAATCTTCCGGCAGATGGGGTGACAGGAAGCCGCGCAGCATCCAGGCGATAAAGGCCAGTGCGATCACCGGCACCAACCGCCGCTCCGCGCTGCTCCACCCGCCCTGCGGTTCGATGGCCGCGCGGGCGGCGTGAATGTCGAACGGATGCTCGGCGATACGATGAACCCTTGCGACAATGACTGCGGCGAGGGGAACCCCCAGTATCACCACCGGCACGCCGAACATCGCCCACCGGGCAAAGGTGATCTCCACTCCCGAAATCTCGCGCAGCAGGTCCGCGCCGATGGCATTGGTGGGTGAGCCGATGATTGTACCGAGCCCGCCAATGGAGGCCGCGAAAGCCAGCCCCATCGGCAGGGCGCCAAACAGGCCGGACTGTTCGACTTCACCTGCACCTGTGTTCTGGTGTGCAACTGGTCCGCCACCGGCCAGCACCGCAAGCACCATTGGCATCATGATCAGCGCGGTCGAAGTGTTGCTGATGATGTTGGAGAGAATCGCCGCCGCAATCATGAACCCCAGCAGGAGCCCGAATTCGCCGCCGCGCCCGCCAATTGCATCGATCACCCAGGCCGCCAGTCGCTTGTGCAGCCCTGTCCGTTCGATGGCGAGCGCAAGGAACGCGCCGCCCAGCAGCAGGAAGATGATAGGCGAATAGTAATCGCCAGCCACTTCGCGCGCGGTTCCGCCGCCAAAGAAAGGCGCAACGATAAAGGGCAGGAGGCCGGTTACTGGCAACGGCACCGCCTGCGTTGTCCACCAGGCAGCCATCCACGCAGTCAGTCCCGCCGCCGCCCAAGCAGGCGCGCCCATGTCATCCGGTGCCGGCAGGAGCAGGGTGAGCACAAACAGGGCAGGGCCAAGCCAGAAGCCGATGCGCTGCGCCGTCATGCCCTGAATTTCCCCTCTCGCTTCCCTTGGCCGGGGACACTAGTCTGAAACACAGCGAGGGCAAGGAGGCGGGGATGAGTCAAGGCAGGGTAACGGGAATCGGGGGGCTGTTCATCCGTTCGGCAGACCCTGCGCGGCTGGCGGCGTGGTATCGCGACCACCTCGGCTTTGCCGCCACCGCGAGCGGCGAACCGACACCCGAAGGCGAATGGGTGTGGATGCAGGACGCCGGACCAACGGTATTCGCCGCCTTCCGCGCCGAAAGCGATTACTTCGCGGCCGACCGGCAGACGATGCTCAACCTGCGCGTCGAGGGACTGGAAGCGCTGCTGGCCCGGCTGGAAGCGGCGGGAGTTGCGATCAGCCACCGCGAGATGATGGAAGGCGTCGGCGCTTTCGCCCGCGTCCACGATTGCGACGGCAACCCGGTGGAACTGTGGGAGCCGTGATGAAGCCTCCGGTCAAAATCCCATTGAAAACCCCTGTGAAGACAGTCGCCATGCTCACCGCCGGCGGCCTCGCCCCCTGCCTCTCGTCCGCTGTCGGCGGGCTAATCGAGCGGTATACCGAGGTTGCGCCCGATATTCGGCTGATCGCTTATCGCAACGGTTACGCCGGACTCCTCACTGGCGATTACATCGAAGTGCCTGACAGTGTGCGCGCCACAGCCGGACGGCTCCACGCCTTTGGCGGCAGTCCTATCGGCAACAGCCGGGTGAAGCTCACCAATGTCGCTGACTGCGTGAAGCGCGGGCTGGTGCGCGAAGGTCAGAACCCCTTGCAGGTCGCTGCCGAGCAGCTGACGCGCGACGGGGTGCGGGTGCTCCACACCATCGGCGGGGACGACACCAATCTCACCGCTGCCGATCTTGCCGCCTATCTCAACGCCAACGGCTATCACCTCACCGTGGTCGGCCTGCCCAAGACCATCGACAACGACGTGATCCCGATCCGACAATCGCTGGGTGCCCATACGGCGGCCGAGCAGGGCGCGGTCTATGCCCGCAATATCATTGCCGAACATTCGGCCAATCCGCGGATGCTGATCGTGCACGAAGTGATGGGGCGGCATTGCGGCTGGCTGACCGCCGCCACCGCCCGCGCGCATCACGATTGGGTGAAAGCTGCGCCCTTTGCCGACTGGCCCGAAAACGCCGCCGCGCGCTGGGACGTGCACGGGGTCTATATTCCGGAACGCATGTTCGACATCAGGGCCGAGGCCGAGCGGCTGCGCGCCACGATGGACGAACACGATGGGGTGAACCTGTTCCTTTCCGAAGGCGCAGGCATGGGAGAGATCGTCGAAGCCATGGAGGCCGCAGGCGAAGAGGTGCCGCGCGATGCCTTCGGCCATGTGCGGCTCGACAGGGTGAACCCCGGCCAGTGGTTCGCGACCAAGTTGGCCGAGGCGATTGGCGCGGAAAAGGTGCTGGTGCAGAAGAGCGGCTACTTCTCCCGCTCCGCCCCCGCGAATGCCGCCGATCTGGCGCTAATCCGGGCCTGCACCGATCACGCGGTAAGCGCGGCGTTGCGCGGCGAACCTGGCGTGGTGGGGCAGGACGAGGACCGCGGCGATGTATTGCGCGCCATCGAGTTCGAGCGGATCAGGGGCGGCAAGCGTTTCGATCCGGCGCAGGACTGGTTCGCGGAGTTGCTGCGGGAGCTGGGGCAGGGCTGATACAAGAAGGGCGCACCCGCAGGCGCGCCCTTTTGGTTTTGGTGCCTGACGCGAGGCCCTACTTCGGCGAAAGCACCATCAGCATCTGCCGACCTTCAAGCCTTGGGAATGCTTCGATCTTGGCGGTTTCGGCCATATCGTCCTGCACCCGCTTGAGCAGGTCCATGCCGAGGTGCTGGTGCGCCATTTCGCGGCCACGGAAGCGCAGCGTCACTTTCACCTTGTCGCCATTGTCGATGAATTTGTTCATCGCCCGCATCTTCACATCGTAATCGTGATCGTCGATGTTCGGGCGCATCTTGATCTCTTTGATGTCCTGCGTCTTCTGCGTCTTGCGCGCCGCATTGGCCTTTTTCTGGGCTTCGTAGCGGTGCTTGCCGACGTCGAGGAACTTGGCCACGGGCGGATCGGCATTGGGCGAAATCTCGACCAGGTTGAGGCCGAGCTCGGCAGCCTGCTCGATCGCTTCGCGGGTGTACATGACGCCGATATTCTCGCCGTTCTCGTCGATGACGCGAACCTTGTCGGACTGGATCATCTGATCGAATTTCGGGCCGGATTTTACCGGCGGTGCCATATTGCGGCGGGGTGGACGGGGTATGGAATCGCTCCTTGGATCGTGGTTGTCGTGCGCGCTATGTAAGCCGTAACGCGGCGGAACGCTAGTGGGGCTACGCCGCCTCGCGCCAGAGCGGGAATCGCGCCAGCCGCGTTCCCGCCGGAACCAGCGCGTCGACGCTGCTGGCGGGCTGGAGCGCAGCGAGGATCGCCGGGTCGGCAGCGTTCATCCCGCCGGTCAGCGCGCCGAAAGCGGGCAGGATCATCCGCCCGCAGTTCGCATCCCCGGTATAGCTCACCACCGCGCAAGGGCGGCGGATATGGCGGTGGTGGATTGTCACCTGCACGCGCGGGTGGAAATGGCCGGACAATTCGGGCCGCGTCTCCCCGCGTTTGACCATGTGCCGCAGCACCATGCCGCCTATTTCCAGCTCCTCGGCAATCGTGCCGCCGCTCCTAGCCTCCATCGATGGATCGTGGTTGCCTGTAATCCACACCCAATCGGTGGCGCGGGTGAGCGCGGCGAGCATCCCTGCCGCGTGGGGCTCCAGCCGCTGCGAGCCGTCCGAATCGTGGAAATTGTCCCCCAGCGTGTAGACCCGCCGCGCTCCCGTCAGCCGGATCGCATCGGCCAGTCGTTCCAGCGTCTCGCGGCTGTCATAGGGCGGCAGCATCTGTCCGTGGCGGGCGTAGAAGCTCGCCTTTTCCAGATGCAAGTCCGCCACCAGCAGTGCATTCTCGCGCGGCCAGAACAGCGCCCGCCCAGTCCCGCCCTGCGGCACGAGCCGGAATTCGTCCCCGCAAAAGGGAAAGGCGAACGAAACGGGAACCATGTTGGTCCCTTGCCGCGCGGCGCGGGCTTTGGCAAGAGTTGCCGCATGGATAGCACAGAACAGACCCAAGCCGCCCGCAACTGGTTCGAAAGCCTTCGGGACCGGATCTGCGCGGAATTCGAAGCGATCGAGCGCGAGGCGGGATCGGATGCGAGCTTCGCCTATACCCCGTGGAACCGCGAGACCGAGGACGGCAGCGACGGCGGCGGCGGGGTGCAGGGGCTGATGAAGGGCAAGGTGTTCGAGAAGGTGGGGGTCAACGTCTCCACCGTCTCGGGCGAATTTTCCCCGCAATTCGCCGGGCAGGTCAACGGCGCGAGCACCGAACATCCCACCTTCACCGCCACCGGCATCAGCTTGGTCGCGCACATGGCCAATCCGCACGTGCCCGCTGTGCACATGAACACCCGCTTCCTGACGACCCAGGCGGCCTGGTTCGGCGGCGGGGCGGACCTCAATCCGCCGCTGCCTTACGCGGAAGACACCGAAGCCTTCCACGCCCGCTTCCGCGCCGCCTGCGCCGCACACAACCCGACCTATTACGAGCGGTTCAGGAAATGGGCGGACGATTATTTCTACATCCCACACCGGAACGTGCATCGCGGCGTGGGCGGGATTTTCTACGATCACCTCGAATGCGAGGACGCCGCCGCCTTCGACCGCAACTTCGCCTTCACCCGCGACGTGGGCCTCGCCTTCCTCGACATCTACCCCAAGCTGGTGCGCAAACGCATGGGCGCTGAATGGACGCCTGCGGAGAAGTTGCAGCAACTCGAATGGCGCGGCCGCTATGCCGAGTTCAACCTGGTCTACGACCGGGGCACGCTGTTCGGCCTGAAGACCGGCGGGAACATCGATGCGATCTTGATGAGCCTGCCGCCTGAGGCGGTGTGGACGTAAATTGAATCACCTTGACTCATGCTTGGAAACGAACATACACTGAACATACGAGAGCTAAAAGGTGACCAAAGATGGAAATCACGAAGGGACAGGTGGTGCAATTGAAATCCGGTGGCCCCACCATGACGGTCGAATGGGTTGAGGGCGAAGAAGCCTACTGTGTCTGGTTTGATGGAAAGAAAACCGCTGGGCAAAAATTTAAATGCTCCTCATTGCAGTCTTATCCGTAAGCTGAGTTCGATGTGAAAACATCTTCGTCCGATACCATCGAGCAGATGCTGGCACTCTCGCCGGGCGACTACGCGCTGCTAATTGCTGCAACGTTTGAGCAAATGGACAGGCCCACCAGAGCCCACGTGCTGGTAGCCAAAGAAAACCTCAACCCGATGTATGCGGGAATGAAATCAGCGTTTCACCAAGAGGGCGAGAGGTTTTCGATTGAGGACTTAATGCGGCTTGTTGAGGCAAGGCTACTGGCCGATGATATAAGCGAGATTGGTGAGCGGCGTTGGAGTTGGACGCTGCTGGCGTGTATGATCAAGAGACTTGAGCTAAATATTTCCGAAATCCCGGAATTTGTGGAAATCGCAGCCGTCATCTGGTGCCATCTTGCCGACGCAGCTCCATTGCTTAAGGGTTTGCTTCCACACAACATCGTTTGGTCACCGGAAGAGAAGGAATGGTTTGATCTTTCTCTTAGCGATGATGACTTAACTCAATGGACCCTAAACATCGTTGCGCCCAAAGTGTGTGCGAAACATCCCGTGGTTCAGAAATTTGCGCAAGACAGAGGGCTATGGGTGTTCAGACTTTAGCTCACTCTGCCGCCGAATAAACCCGCACCCAGTCCACTTCCATGAACAGTTCCCCCCCCGCGATCCGGTCTGCGGTTTCCTGCGGCATGCCCAGATAGGGTTCCTCGATCCCGTTGATCTTGTGCGGATAGATGCCGCCCACGGCGAAGTTCAGGATCACGTGCTGGGGATTGTCGAATACCCACTCACCGAAGAACTCGGCATTGGTGCGTGGGATGCGCATGGTCAGGCGGTCGTCGACGAAGAAGCTGATTTCGTCCGCTGTCCATTCGGCGGCATAGGTGTGCCACTGGGTCACGTCGGTGCCGGGGGCGAAGTACTGGCGGTCGGCGATGCCCAGATCGCCCGAATAGCCGGGGCCGTGGATGGCGACGCCGGTCCAGTCGGCTTCGCCGATATATTCCATGATGTCGATTTCGCCGGTGGTCGGCCAGGGCCCGTTGCCGAGCAGCCAGAAGGCAGGCCAGACGCCTTCGGCATCGGGCATCCGGATGCGCGCCTCGGCACGGCCATAGGTGAATTCGAACTTGCCGCGCGTGGTGATCCGGCCGGAAACGAAGTCGGCATTGCGCTCGGCATTGCTGTCCACGCCGGGGCGGTAGACCGGCTGGAGCACCAGCACCCCGCCATCGGCCCCTTCGGCGCTGCTCAGGAAGCGGATGGTATCGGGCGAATCGATATAGGCCTGCTCTTCGCGGTTGACCCAGAAATCCATTCCGACCGGGCTCCAGCGGCTCTGGTCGAGCGTGCCGGAATTGAACTCGTCGGCGAAGATCAGCGTGCGCTCCGCTGCGGCGGGTTCGGGCAGCGAAGCCGTCTGGCACGCGGTGAGGATGATCGGAGCGAGGGCGGCGAGCAGCAGTTTGTGTGTCATGCCAGCAGCCTAGCGCAGGCTTGGGCCTCCCGCCACCCGTCACGCTTTACTGGTCGGACAGATCCTCCATCAGCCCGGTGATATTGCCGATGGCGATGCGCGCCGGGCGGGTCGGGCTGCTGCGGTAGAGCGCGCGCAGGTAGGCCTGATCGAACAGCGTCATCCGCTGCGGAGCCATATCCGCGCCTTCGGGCGTAAACAGCGTCAGCACGGTCGAAACCGGGCCATTGTCAGCGGGCGGCTCGGTATAGGCGAGCAGCCGCATGGTCGCATAATCGGCGAGCGCGTGCGAATCGAGTTCGGCCAGCGCGCTGCGCTCCACCAGCATCACCGACAGTTCGATATCGGTGCGAATGCCGAGATCAAGGCGGGAGATCTGGCTGACTTCGTTGACCGGCGGCGGTTCGCCATTGATGAGGGCTTCCTGATAGGCACTGGCCAGTTCGAAACCGTCCGGCTGCACTTCGCCAGTATCGGGGTTGCGGGTGGAAATCAGGTTCCAGCCGCGCACCGAGCCTTCCTGACCGCGCACCTTGCGTAGCTGGTAGCGGGTGAGATGGCGGGTGAGGAAGGAGTCCTCGTCATGCAGCCGCTCGAACGTGGCATCGACATCGTCTACCACGATTACCCAGACATTGGCGCCGCAGCCGGGTTCCTCGGTAACCGGAACATCGGCGTCCAAGGCGTTGGCGACGATCCGGTCGAGCACGGCTTGCGCGTTCTCTTCGGACATGCCCCAGACTCCGGGGCAAACCGGACGCTGGAAGCGCGAGAGCGGGATCTGCGAGGCCTGCGAGCCGACGGTGATATCGCGCGCAGTGCTGCGGATATCGGCGGTCTCGATCCGCTCTCCCTGAACGACGATGGTATCCTGCGCCGCCACCGGGTTCGCCATCAGGGCCAGCACCGGAGCCACCGCCGTGCCCAGGGCGAGGCGAAAAATGCGGGTCATTCGGAGAGTCCTTCCAGTCAGGTTCATCTTCATTCGGCATTATCGCAATCGGCATTCGCTACCTGTCCTCATCGACAAGCAGCCTGTGGCCTTCGACGGATGACAGCGCGTCCGCGAATGCCTATGACCACTGCCACGCCCTTAGCACTTGTGCCGGAGTTTTCATGCGTTTTCCCATCCTTGCCACACTTTCCCCGGTTCTGGCCGCCCTGCTGTTGGCAGGCTGCACCGCCGACGAGCTGCCCGATCAGGAGCGGGTGATCGCCCCGGTGCTGACGAGCGAACAGGCCTTCGACGAGTTTACCTATGCCCGCCCGCAGGAAGCGCGGGTGACACATGTGGCGCTCGATCTCGATCTCGATTTTGAAGCCCGCCGTGTTGAGGGGACGGCCACGCTCGATGTGCAGGCGGCACCCGACGCGACCGAGATCGTGCTCGATTCCGACGGCCTGGTGATCGGCGGGATTGCCGACGGCAACGGCAATGCACTTGAATATACCGTGGGCGAGAGCGATCCCGAGAAGGGTGAACCGATCACCGTGCAACTGGGCGAACGCACCGGGCCGGACTTGCAGCAGGTGGTCATCACCTATGCCAGCGGGCCGGAAGCCGAGGCGCTGCAATGGCTCGATCCCGAACAGACGGCGGGCGGCACGCACCAGTTCATGTTCAGCCAGGGGCAGGCGATCCTCAACCGCAGCTGGATCCCCACGCAGGACAGCCCCGGCATCCGCCAGACCTGGGAAGCGAGCATAACCGCGCCCGAACCGCTGACAGTGGTGATGAGCGGCATCAGTCGCGGTGATCCCGAAGAGGGAGAGGAAGGCCGCCGCACTTTCGCGTTCGCGATGGACAATTCGGTCCCGCCGTATCTGATCGCGATTGCCGCCGGGAACCTCGAGTTCGCCGAACTGGGCGCGCGTTCGGGCGTCTGGGCGGAACCCGAAATGATCGCAGCGGCAGAGGCCGAACTGGTCGATACCGAAGCGATGATCGATGCTGCCGAAGAGCTGTTCGGCGACTATCGCTGGGGCCGCTATGACATGATTGTCCTGCCGCCCGCCTTCCCCTATGGCGGGATGGAAAACCCGGTGATGACCTTCCTCACCCCCACTTTCATCGCCGGAGACCGCTCCAACACGGGCCTTGTGGCGCATGAACTGGCGCATAGCTGGTCGGGCAATCTGGTGACCTATTCGAGCTGGCGCGATGGCTGGCTGAACGAAGGCGTCACCTCCTATCTGGAGAACCGCATCAGCGAAGTGGTGTTCGGCGAGGAGCGCGCGGCCCAAGAATATGCGCTGAGCTATGCCGCACTGGAGGAGATGGTCGAGGCGCAGGGGGCGGACAATCCGGTTACCGCGATGCGCACCCCCGATGGCACCAGTCCGTTCGATACGGCGGGCGAGGCCATCTACGACAAGGGCACGGTTTTCCTGCGTACCGTCGAAACCATCGTCGGGCGCGAGAAGTTCGATGCCTGGATCCGCAACTGGTTCGACAGTCACGCTTTCCAGCCTGCCACCAGCGAGATGTTCCTTGCCGACCTGCGCGAGAACCTGATCGCCGGCGATGCCGAGCTGGAAGAAGCGCTGATGCTCGACGAATGGGTTTACGGCACCGGCATCCCCGCCAATGCGGCGAAGCCCGATCAGGCAGCCTTTGCCGAAGTCGATACGGCGGCGGCGGCCTATGCTGCTGACCGCACCCTGCCGCTCGCCAGCGCCTGGACCGGGTGGACCGCGGCGGAGCAGCGGCGGTTCCTTGAAACATTGCCCGACGAGTTGACCGCCGCCGAGCTGGCATCGCTCAACGACAGCCTCAGCCTTGCCGGATCGGGCAACAATGAAGTGCTGTTCCTCTGGCTCGAAGCGGCGCTGCGCAACGAATACCAGCCCGCCGTACCGCAGGCCGAGCAGTTCCTGGCGCGGGTCGGTCGCAACAAGTTCGTCGCCCCGCTATTCCGGGCGCTGTGGGATACCGGGAGCTGGGGTCAGCCGATCGCCACGCGCATCTATGGTGAGACGCGTGGAAGCTATCACTCCATGACACGCGGTAACGTGGACGGGATTGTCGGGTTCGAGCCCGAAAACTAGTTTACGCGCCAACCGATCGGTTTGAAGCTGCCGCCGTTGCTCGCATAGGCCGAGCAGGCGGTGAGACCGATGATGAGGTCCATCCGCGCCTCCAGTTCCAGCACGTCCCCGGCTTTCGAGGGCGGCGGATCGACGCTCAGCGTGCCGGTGCTGCCGTTTACCGGAACGTTCATGAACACGTTGAAGGCGGTGGGAATGGCATCGCGCCCGACACCGAACGGTTCAAGAGCCTCGGCGAGGTTGCCGAAGCAGCCGCGGTGCACGGGCTTGTCCGGGTAAAAGTGCCGGAAGGTGTCTTCGCTGCAAGGCGTGAGCAGGAAATCGTGGCACCCGACATCGTCGCGGGTGATCGTCAGCATCGGGTTGGAGCGGTTTGACCACAAGGTGTGCCCCTGCGTCAGCCGGATCGTTTCCTCGTAGTCGAAAGTGCGCCCGTTGGACACGACCTCGGCCACGTCATCGGCGCTGAAAGCGAGCAGGTCCGAGACCTGGCAACCATCGACATCGATCACTTGCAGCTTCTGGCCTTGCTCCAGCCGGAAAGCGACACCCGAGCGCGGGGGAATGATATTCATCGGCAAGGTTCCGTGGGTTCAGGCGCGCTTGTCATCGAACGGCGGGATCCAGTCGGGTTCCACCGCGCGACCGCTGTACTGCCGGGCTTCGCTGGCATCGCCGTGCCGCGAAAGCATCGGATTGGCGTCCCCTGCGAGCTTGATATCGCGGTCGAGGATCGTCTCGCGCATCCGCTCGTAGCGGCCCTGCTCGCGCAGTTGCTCGAACTGGTCGTGCAGGTTGAACACCAGCGTCGGGCGCTTGAACCGCCGCGCGGGGCGGCTGGCGTTGGGATGCAGCCCGACGACGAAATAGCCCTCGCCCCCGAAGCTGAGCGAGAAGTGCGGATTCCCGGGGTCGGCGCTAACCCGCTCGTCATAGGGCTGGCCACGCCAGTGATCCTTGTCCGCCAGGGACTGGATCCGTTCCCATAGCGCGTGTTCGAACTGCTGTTCGGTAAGGTCCAGCGGCCCTTCGAAGATCACCGCCAGCGAACGCAGACCGCTGGGCTCATCGCGGTAGGCATAGGCCCACTCGAGCAGTTCATCATGGATTCTTACGTCATTCCACGCGCTGGTGATGTCGCGCGCAGGCACGACCTTCAGGCTGCCGCGTGCGAGCGCAGACTTGGCCCCCACGCAGGGAAATTCATCCTGCCTGATCCAGTCCTCCATTTCTTCGCGCAAGTGTTCGTCGGGTGACGTCAGCATGAGTATCTTTCGGAAATTCGTTTTGTCCTGAAACCCTTGCTGGCATGAGAGGTTCCTCTTGCTTAAACCTGAGCAATCAATTTGCTTGCCTGTTCCCGGCGAATTTGCGCACTATCTCCATACGATGCTGCGCCAGTATGAACTTGTCGAACGGGTAATGGCCTACGATCCGCAGGCGGACGAGGCGATGCTGAACCGTGCCTATGTCTATACGGTGCAGAAGCACGGTAGCCAGATGCGCGCATCGGGCGATCCCTATTTCAGCCATCCGGTCGAAGTGGCTGGCCTGATGACCGACCTGAAGCTCGATCAGGAGACCATCATCACCGCGCTGCTCCACGATACGGTGGAGGATACCCTTGCCACCATAGAGGATATCGAAAAGCACTTCGGCAAGGATGTCGCGCGGCTGGTGGACGGGGTGACCAAGCTCAGCAAGATCGAGCAGTTGCCCGAGAATGAGCGGGCGGCGGAGAACCTGCGCAAGTTCCTGCTGGCGATGAGCGAAGACCTGCGGGTGCTGCTGGTGAAGCTGGCGGACCGGCTGCACAACATGCGCACGCTGCACCACATCAAGTCGCCCGAAAAGCGCCTGCGCATTGCCCGTGAGACGATGGATATCTACGCCCCGCTGGCCGAGCGGGTCGGGATGTATGAATATATGCGCGAGATGCAGTTGCTCGCCTTCGAGCAGCTGGAACCCGAGGCCTATACCACCATCACCAACCGCCTGGAGCAGTTGCGCCAGTCGGATACCGGTCAGGTTGACCGGATCGCGCTCGACATCAAGCAGGCGCTGGCTGAATCGGGGCTGGCGGTGGAAGTCTGGGGGCGGGAGAAGCACCCCTATTCGATCTGGCAGAAGATGTCCGAAAGGCACCTTCCGTTCGAACAGGTCTCCGACATCATGGCCTTTCGCGTGCTGACGCAAAGCCCGTCGGATTGTTACCGCGCGCTCGGCATCCTCCACCAGACCTTCCAGTTCGTGCCGGGGCGGTTCAAGGATTACATCTCCACTCCCAAGAACAACGGCTACAAATCGCTCCACACCACGCTGTTCTACGATCGCTCGATGCGGGTGGAAGTGCAGATCCGCACCCGCGACATGAACGAGACCAACGAATTTGGCCTCGCCGCGCACTGGGCCTACAAGCAGGGGGACCGGCCCGACGGTGCGGTCGGCTGGCTGCGTGACCTGATCGAGATCGTCGACGCCAGCCACGATGCCGAGGAACTCCTCGAACACACAAAACTGGCGATTTACCAGGACAGGATTTTCGCCTTCACCCCCAAGGGTGCGCTGTTCCAATTACCCAAGGGCGCGACCCCGGTGGATTTCGCCTTCGCTGTCCACACCGCACTGGGCGCGCAGACGGTGGGCGCCAAGATCAACGGGCGGCACATGCCGCTCCGCACCACGCTCAACAACGGCGACGTGGTGGAGATCATCAAGGGCAAGAATGCCGAACCGCAGTTGAGCTGGCTCGGCTTCGTCGTCACCGGCAAGGCCCGCGCCTCGATCCGCCGGGCGGTGCGGCTGAAGGAGCGCGAGGAAGTGGCCGAGATCGGCCGCAAGCTGTTTGACGAAATCGCCGAACGTCTGCCCACGAGCGTCGGCAAGAAAGCGATCCGGCAGGCGGCCGAGCGGCTGGAATTCGAAGATGTCGAGGACCTGATGTACGCCATCGGCGCGTCCAAGATCGGCGACCGCGAAGTGATGGAAGCCATCGTGCCGGGCAGCACGGCGGACATGCCGGAGGAGCCGCAGCAGGGCCGGGCGATCTCGATCAAGGGGCTGACGGCGGGGGTAGGCTTCGATCTGGCCGAATGCTGCCACCCGCTGCCTGGTGATCGCATCGTCGGTTTGCGGCGCAGAGGCGAGGGGGTAGAGGTCCATGCCATCGATTGCCTCGAACTGGCTAACGGGGTGGACGCCGACTGGGTAGACCTTTCGTGGGGCGAACACTCGTACGGCGCTGTCGGGCGGCTCAACGTGGTGCTCTATAACCGCCCCGGCACACTGGCGGAAATGGCCGGGGTTTACGCGCGTAACAACGCCAATGTGATGAACCTCGAACTGACCCAGCGCGACGATCCGTTCCACACTTATGAGGTCGATCTGGAAGTGCAGGATCTGGCGCACCTGACACGGATCCTGAGCTCGCTGCGCGCGAACGATGCGGTGGCGCAGGCGGACAGGATTTGAGGCTTAGCCGAGTCCCCGCGAAGGCGGGGACCTCTCCCAGTAATGCGCAACCCCGCCCGAGGTCTCCGCCTGCGCGGGGACTCACACAAGGGTGAGTTCCACCTCCACCTCTGCATCCTCCACCAGCCCCTCGGTCTTGCGGACCGCCGCCTTCACCGGCAGCAACCACCCGCGCGCCTTGTCCGGAAACACCGAGGTAGCCCACCCGCTCTCCCCGATCCGCGCCCGCACCTTGAGCGAACCGAACCCCCGGCTGCGCCCCAGCTCCAATTTGCGCATTAAGGCCAGCGCCGAGAGCGTGTCCCCGGCTCCGCCGTCGATAGTGACGAAGTGCCACGCGGCGGCCCCATCGCCCTGCCATTTCCACAGCTTGCCTTCGTGGCTGACTATGTCCTCGTTCATGGGTGGACGCGGCGGATGGGAACCTCGACCGAGCAAATATCGACGCCGCCTGCCGAGACAGTGTAGAATTCATCGTTACGATTGGCGCGGACCTGAACGAGCTGCGCAAAGCTCTGGCTACTGGTATCGAGATATTCGAATGCGGGCGGGGCGGGCAATTCGCTCCCCAGCCGTACCGACATGATCGAGGTGCGCAGGTGTGCTTCCTCCTCGGTATAGAACCCCAGTTCACCCGACCCGCGCGGCAGGCTGGAGAGGTGCTGCATTCCCGCGATCACACGCCCGACCACGGCCAGATTGCGATCCATATGCCGCTGCGGCTGGCCGATGATGGTGTAAAGCTCGGCCCCCGTGCCGGTGTCGGGCGCATAATTGCGGCCAACGCCCACATAGCCGTAGCAGTGGATGGGCCAAACATTCAGTTCGTTGTCCGAAGCGATTGGCCAACCATCAACCCACACTTCGACGTCGGCGTAATAGCCCGTGCGAGGAAAACCGGAATAGCCATCGAGCCAAGCAATTCGGTGATCGGCCATCCCCTCGTACGCGTTCTCGAGGTTCTCCTCGACGAGCGGTCGATCCAAATCCTCAAAATCTGCGATGAATGGGCGGCCCTGGGTGTCCATCAAGGAATCCGGCAACGGCTTCGCCTCGGTCGCATCCCCCCACTGCGTCACGTAGTTGTCCTGCACCCGGTTGACGCTGGTCTCGTCCCACCAGTGCGCCCGCGCCAGGGTGCGGATGTTCTCCACCCACGGTTGGCTGAACGGCGGCGGGATCAGCTGGATCACCACCGTGCGTGGCTGGCCCGCTGCGTCGGGGGCAAGCTCCATCACCAGCAGGTCCTCAGCCGCAATGCGCACCCATTCCTCCGGCGCGGCTGCGGCGATCACCGAGGATGGTGTGACAGGGGCGGGGGCTTCCTGCGCGGTGGCCGGCAGGGCCAGCAATAAGGGCAGGGCGGCGAGGGCGAAAATGCGCATCAAATTGTAATCCTTCGTCATTGCGAGCGAAGCGCGGCAATCCATCTCCCGCCGTGGCAAATAGCGGAAAGGTCCGGAGATGGATTGCCGCGTCGCTGCGCTCCTCGCAATGACGAAAGTGGGAATCTACTCCCCTCCCGCTTGCGGGAGGGGCCGGGGGTGGGCCTGTCCAAAGCCTACCCCGCCATCTCCTCCAGCGCGTGCATATCCTCGTCCGACAGGCCGAAATGGTGCCCGATCTCGTGGATCACCACATGCGCCACCAGATGCTCGAGCGTCTCGTCCCCGCGCTCGGCCCATTCGTCGAGGATCGGGCGGCGGAACAGCCGCACCCGGTCGGGCATCGTGCCCGAATGCTCGATGCTGCGTTCAATCAGTGGCAGGCCTTCGTAAAGCCCGGTCAGCTCGAACGGATTGTCCATCCCGAATTCGGCCAGCACCTCCTCGTCCGGCCATTCCTCCACCAGCAGCACCACTTCGCCCATCTGCGCCGCGAACGGCTGCGGCAACCGGTCGAGCGCGGCGCGGGCCATCACCGTCATTTCCTCCGCCGATGGAGCGATCCCGATTTTGCGCATCATGGCCGCGAGACTTAGGGTGGACAGACACGCTTGTCATCAGCCTCCGCCTCCGCTAGGCGCGCGCCTTCTGATACGTCAGTCAGGCAATGCGGAGCGGTGGCCGAGTGGTCGAAGGCGCACGCCTGGAAAGTGTGTATACGTCAAAAGCGTATCGAGGGTTCGAATCCCTCCCGCTCCGCCACCGACCCCCGGCACTGGTCTCAGCCTGAAGTTACCCCGCACAAGTCGCCGTAGCAGGGGCATAATATCAGGCACTTGCGTAACGGCGGCGTTCGCTGCGGCGTCTCTTCGGCGATATCAGGGGCGTTTTGCGCGGCGCGTCTCTGGCGAGATGAGCATCGGTGCGGTTTCCCTGCTCAACAGGGAATAGCAGGGAAAATATTGCATTTCGCCTGATAATCAGGCCGATTTCGGGGGTTTTGGCGATCTTGCGCGCGAGAATATAGCGCCTTTTCCGTAGCTTGTGCCTGCGAAAACGGGGTTTCCCTGTTATTCGACGGAACAGGGGTATTATTCGCCCGAACAGGGACATTATTCGGCGATAACAGGCTTGTTATTGCGCAGAACAGGGAGCGGCGTGATCGCTGTTCTGGTCCCACCGAAGCGCCTCGCGCTGCTGCGACCAGGCGAGCGGAATGGCCAGCGTCTTCATCGCCTCGAGGTTGAAGTGGTGAGGCTGGAGCCCGCGCAGGATGTCGCGCTGGAGGTCGGGGGCAAGGAAGGCGAGCCGCAGGATCGCCCGGTCGTAGAACGATGCCGGTGAAGAGGTCAGCACCGGCTGGCCGCGCTCGCGACCGAGCATGGCGTGGGCCTTGCGCAGCGAGGCAATCAGGACAGGATCGGGACGGGCCTGCCGTGGCTGGCCGCGCACCACCATGCGCTTGCCACCGCGCAGTGGGAGAGAAAGGGGGAGGAGGATGGTCGCGGTGTCTTTGGTCTCGTGGAGGATGCGCTCTTCGTGCGAGAGGTTGGTCGCGAGATCAGCCGGGCGAACACCGGTCAGCTCGAACAGCAGCCCGTCATGGCGCAGGCGCACAAGGGCAAGATGCGCTAGTTGGCTTTCCTGCCGCGGCAGCCATCGTTTAAGTGCATCGCAGACGAGCTTCTCGATCGCTGGCGCGGGCAGGCGACGCAACTGGTCATCGTTCGCCTTGATGCCCTGCTGCAGCGAGGCCGAGACGTAATAACGATAGGCTCGGCCCGACTGCCCGCGCGAAGTGGTCGGGCTCATCGGCTCGCCATCGCGGTCGAACAGCTTGCCACAGAGCGCGGCCTTCGCGGTGCGGGTGGTGGCGGTCGAGCGATGCCGCCGGGCATTGGCATCGAGGTGCTGCTGGACCTTGTCGTACAGCTCCTGCGGTACAATGCCGCAGTGCTGGCCTTCGTGGAGCTGGTCCCTGTGGCGGATCCGGCCGATGTAGACAGGGTTGCGCAGCAGGTGGAACAACGCCCCGCGGCTGAACGGGGCGCCGCCGGTCTCGCGGCCTCTGGCACTTGTCCGGTGCCGCGAGAAGATCTGCTGCTGCGCCAGTTCGCGCTGCAGGGCGTGCACGGTGCCGAGTTCGAGATAGCGGGTGAAGATCGCGCGCACTGTTGCCGCTTCCTCCTCGTTGACCTCGAGCACCCGCGATCCCGCCCTGGGCAGGTCGTAGCCCAGCGGCGGGTTGCCGCCCATCCACAGGCCCTTCGCCCTCGAGGCCGCAATCTTGTCGCGGATGCGCTCGCCGGTCACCTCGCGCTCGAACTGGGCGAACGAGAGCAGCACGTTGAGCATCAGCCGCCCCATCGAGCTGGTGGTGTTGAACGACTGGGTCACCGAGACAAAGCTGACCCCTGCCTTCTCGAACACCTCGACGATGCGGGCGAAGTCAGCCAGCGAGCGTGTCAGTCGGTCGATCTTGTAGACCACCACGATGTCGACCTTGCCTGCGGCAATGTCGGCGAGCAGGGCCTGCAGCCCGGGACGCTCGATATTGCCGCCCGAATAGCCGCCGTCGTCATAGTGACCGGGCAGCTGGGTCCAGCCCTCGCTGGCCTGGCTCAGGACATAGGCCGCGCAGGCCTCGCGCTGGGCATCGAGACTGTTGAATGACTGCTCGAGCCCTTCCTCGGAGCTCTTGCGGGTGTAGATCGCGCAACGGAGTATGGGAGGAGCCATCAGCTGCTCCGCAGGCCGAAGAAGCGGGGCCCGTTCCAGCGCGACCCGGCAATCGCGCTGGCAGCAGCCGACAGGCTGGGGAACAGCTGGCCTTCCCAGCGGAACCCCTGCTCCTCGACTGTCACCTGCACTTCGCGGCCCTGCCACTGGCGGGTGAGGACGGCGCCATTGCCAAGGTGCCGTCCCTCGGGCTCGACCGGGCCGCTACGGGAAAGCATCCGCTTGGTCTCGGCATCGAGCCCGCCGAGTGCGGCGGACTGGATGCGCCACGCCAGCAGCAGCCGCAGGATCGGCGCCGAGCGCAGCGGCGGCGGGGCGCCCCAGCGCTGCCGCCAGAGCGCGCGCAGTGCCTCGAGATCCATGGTCTCGAGAGCTTCGACCTGTGCGTCGATGCGGGTGTCGACATATCGGGCGCCCTCGTAAGCATCCGCGACACGCGCAGTGGTAGCCACGGCGCTCATGCCGCCTTTTCCGCGTGGTAGCGGCGGGTGCCGTCGAGCTTCTCCGAAGTAATGGTCAGCCCGCGCTTCTTGAGCGCACCCGCCATTGCCCCGCGTACCGAGTGCTGCTGCCAGCCGGTGGCAGCGACCATCTCGGCAATGGTGGCGCCGGTCTCGCGGGTCAGCAGCGCCTGCAACTGGTCGAGCCGCGAGGGCGCCTTGGGTGCAGGGGAGGATGTTGCAAAAGCAGCGGAAGCAGCGTCCTTGTCGCTAGCATCAGGTGTTGCTGCAGCTTCGGCCTGGGAGGCAGCGGCGACCTGCGGGGTGCGGGCCATGCGCCGCGGCTTGCGGGTGATGGTTGTGGCGGTGCTCTTGGTGGTCTCGGTTATGATGGTGTCCTTCGGTAGCGCGGGGCCGGGGTGGCCGCCGCTACCGGGACAAGCCCGACTCCGCCGGGCGCAGGACCAGCAATGCTCGAATACGCGCCCCGATCCAGTCCTAGTGGGTGGAATGACAGCGGATGGTCCCAACTTGGCCTCTTAGGGGTGAGGGAAGGGCGGGTTTGCGCCCCAACCGCAGACGTTCGACGGTTGAGTTGGAATCCCCGAAAGCGGTCATTCACAGATCAGAGAGTTTCGGCTCGATCTGTCTGCAATAGGATTACGGCCTCTTCCTCGTCGACTAGCATGAGTCGCGGCGGCGTCCTTAAGCCAAGGCTTTGTGCCATCTGATTCTCCGCCCGAGTGAGATCTTCGCATACTATGGCGAGGCGGTGCCGGGTGCGCCAAGGGAGATCTGAAAAGCGCGGAACTTCGCGTCGGCGGGTGAAGAGCATTTCAAGAATTGGCACTTCTAGAACCCACCGCGATGGAAGGGCAGGATGAGGAACGCGGCGGCTTCGAGGAGAAGGGCCAGCAGGATCAATCGCAGCGCCCAAGTGCGGCGAATGGCGCTCATGGCGTTCCCTTTCAATTGCTCTTCATAAGCGACGGCGTAGCTTGCGGCGAGAATGCTTCTCGCCGCCGCATCCCTTTCGCTGTCTTGCAACTCTTCTTCAGAAATAAGGTCCGGCAGCCGGGGCGGCTCATGATAGACGAACAGCCATTCCGACATAAGCACCTGGTAAGCCGAAGCAAACAATGCGGCCACCGAGCAAAGCGCCAGAAGCAAAATAGCCACGGTGGAGAGTTGCTCCAGTCGCTGGACATCGATCTCGACGGTAAGCGTGCTCAGGGCAAATACCGCAAAGGAAATTGCTGCGACGGGAGTGCTGAGACTACCCCTAATCGCCTCACGCCGCGCCCGCTCGGCGAAGAAAATCTGGCGCGCATGCTCCAGATGGACTGTAGTGACCTTCGTCATCGCCCCGTCATCCGGCGAGTGTGGCGGAAACGCGCGTAGCGATTCAGCAGATCATTAATGAGCTGATCGCGCGTAAACCCCGTCACATCGTGCGGCTGATCGCTCTCGGAACTGTGTGCCATTGCGCGGAAATGGCGCTGCTCCCCGTCAGAAGATCTGGTCCGCTCAAGCCAGATGAAGCTTGGAGAGAGGAAACTTCTCGAGCGGATCACATAGGAGAATTCTCCTCTTTCGCCGTGGGGAATCTTCAGGTTGAGGCGGTCGGCCTCCTCCGATATCTCGGGCGAGAAGCCGCTCTCGCGCATCTGATCAGCGACGGCCTCCAGCGCAGGTCTGACTGTCGTTTCGATGAAGCTCGCGATCTGGTCGGCGCTGAAGTGCTGCATGAGTGAGGTCAGCCGCTGCTTCCAGCCGAGCTCGGGATCAGTGGCAGCAGTTCCGGTGCCCGAAAGATCGATCGTTGAACCCTCCTTTTCCATCTGCAGCGCGCGCAAGAGGCCAAAGCAGATGAAGATCATGATCACTGCAAAAGGCAAGGCGCTGGCGATGGCAGCGGTCTGCAATGCCTGAAGACCGCCGGCAAGGAGCAGCACACCCGCAACCGCGCCGGCGCACACGGCCCAGAAGATGCGCTGCCACACCGGAGGATTTTCTGCAGCGCCCGATGTGATCGTGTCCATGACTAATGCGCCGGAATCCGCAGAAGTCACGAAGAAGGTGATCACCAGAAGCGTCGCGATAAAGGAGGTGACAACGCTGAATGGTAGCGCCTCCAGCGTCTCGAACAGAGCAACGGGAAGATTGGTGAGAGCGGTTTTGGCGATGGGAGCAACTCCGCTCATGTCGAGAGCGATTGCGGTGTTGCCGAACACCGTCATCCAAAGGAAGCTGAACAGCACCGGCACCAATAGCACACCGCTGATGAACTCGCGGATCGTCCGGCCGCGGGAAATCCGAGCTATGAACATGCCGACGAACGGGGACCAGGCGATCCACCATCCCCAGTAGAATAGGGTCCAGTTACCAAGCCACGGGTTGGGCTCATACGCGTAGAGACGAAAGGTGCGCTGGACGAGAGAATCCAGATAAGCACCTATGTTCTGCAGATAGGCATCGAGCAGGAATATCGTTGGACCAACGAACAAAACGAAGCAGAGAAGAATGACGGCAAGGATAATGTTCAGCTCCGACAGTCGCTTTACTCCGTTGTCGAGGCCCAGAAAGACCGACACCGTCGCGATAGCGGTAATAGCTGCAATCAGGAGCAATTGCGTGGTCACTGAAACCGGGACGCCGAACAGGTGGTCAAGACCCGCATTCACCTGGAGAACGCCCAAACCGAGCGACGTGGCTACCCCGAACATCGTTCCTATGACTGCGAAGATGTCGACGGAGTGCCCGATAGGCCCAAAGATGCGCCGCCCGATGAGCGGATAGAGCGGTGAGCGCAGGGCCAATGGCAGCCCGCGACGAAAAGAGAAATATGCCAGCGCGAGACCCACGACGATGTAAATGGCCCAGGCGTGGAGTCCCCAATGGAGGAACGTCAGAACCATCGCTTGGCGCGCAGCCTCGAAGGTGCCGCCTTCGCCGACCGGAGGAGCGGCATAGTGTTGGATGGGTTCCGCAACGCCGAAGAATACAAGGCCGATGCCCATCCCAGCGCTGAACAACATCGCAAACCATGAAAGGTAGCTATAATCGGGCTCGCTCTCATCAGGCCCGAGCTTCACCTCACCGTGTCGGCTAAACATGAGATAAATAACAAAAACCAGGAAACCGGCGACTGCAGCAACGTAGAACCACCCAAAATCCGCGACGATGAACGCTTGCACGCGTGTGAACAGCATTGCTGCGGGTTCCGCAAAGACAGCGCCCAAAATTGCAAAGAGCAGGATAAGTCCCGCCGAGATGTAGAAGACTGGTGGATTGACCTGAATTCGCCAGCTGTCCGCTAATGGAGCGGCTTCCTTCAGAACGGTATCGGACAAAACATCTTCCTGCTGGCGCTTGATATTGTCTTTCAAACGCAGCGGACGGCGTTCGGTTGCAAGATACCGCCAAGGCTAATCATGCGAGCGAGGGAGCGGGTCGAGCTCGGCTGCAGCAGGTGTGGTGCGCGGCAGTATCTGATAGGACTGCTGCAACTCGCTTGGCACCGGCTCACGGCGAAGCTGCCGCCAGAGCGCAAAGACTAGCGTGAGCAAGGCACACGCTCCGATGAACAGGAACAGACCTCCTTCACCTGCAGCCGTCATTACCCCGGCACTCATGGTGGGGCCGGCAGCAGCCCCGATCGAATAGGTAAGCACCAGACCCCCGCTCGCGCTGACCCGCTGATCCGCGCTAAGATGATCGTTGGTATGCGCCACACAGAGCGGATAAAGGGCAAAGCTCAGTCCGCCAAAGACAGTTCCGAGGATCAGAAGCACGGGGCCGGGCCCCGCCAGCCGTGCCAAGCCGCCGCAAACAGCTGTCGCTCCTAACAGTGTTGCGACGATGACCGCTCGCCGGTCAAAACGGTCAGAAAGCCACCCAACTGGCCACTGCAGCGCGACGCCTCCGGCGATCACCACGCTCATGAAGAAGGCTATGTCCGACATCTCCAGCCCTAGGCGACGCGCGTATACGGCTCCCAGGCCATAGAAGGCGCCGAGCATTAGCCCTGTCATGCCGCACCCTACTACTCCCAGCGGCGATGCCGTGTAGAGATCGCGGACTGAAAAGAGAGCCTGTTGCGCCAATGCCGGTTCTTTCAGGCGAGTCAGCGCGATTGGCAGAATGGATAGCGAGACCAGCAGGGAGGATGCCATGAAAGGTGCTGCGGCAGATCCGTCGAGGTTGAGGAGGAACTGCCCCAGCGCCTGCCCCGCATAAAGCGAGATCATGTAGGCAGCGAGGATCGATCCGCGGGTGCTGGGCTCGGCTCGCTCGTTGAGCCAGCTCTCGAGGCAGACGAAGACGACGGCTACGCATAGTCCGTCAATGAAGCGCAGCAGCGCCCAAAATCCGGTATTCTGAAAAACTGTGTATGCCAGGGTGCTCGCTGATAGAAGGGCGACTGCCGCAGCGAATGTGCGGATATGCCCTACGCGGCGAATAATCGGCGAAGCGCGTATCGCTCCGATGGTGAGGCCGATGAAATAAGACGTCGCTACCAGTCCGATGATCCCCGACTGTGTTCCTGCGCTCTCCAGTCGGAAGCTGACTAGCGTCGAAATGACTCCGTTGCCCGCCATAAGCATGAAGATGGCCAAAAGCATGCTGCGAGTTGTGATGAAGGAGCTAAGCACAATATCTGAATCGCTCCTCAAGCACTCCGTTCCCCGTGCGACCTCGGGACCCTTCCGACGTCGGTGATCTAAAAAGTGAATTCGGAAGCTCGCCACGATAGAGAGGGTGGGATCGGACGTGGCCAAACCGCGGGTTAGCCGCCCGTCTTGTTTCCCCTTTTTCGGTGTTCTAAACCGGACAGGCAGAAGACGGCCCAGTTGCTGAATGTCCGGAGTTGATAAACTGCCGGTCGGCTATGCGCCTTCATCTCAGCCGTTCAGTCGGCTCCGAGGCGATTCCAAAACTTGCCGTTAGTGCACAGGCGGCGCCGGACTGCCCCTATTCCTCTGGGCGGAACGTCCACATCGCGTGAGTGGCCTTCGCACCCGCCAGAATCTCGGCGACGTCCACCGGGGCGAGGTGCCGCGTATGCGCCCCAACAACGGCCCATGCGGCTTTAATCCCTAGTTCCTAAACCGGACGCAAGTCCGACGAGCGCGCAGTCACAGCCGCGCAAAACAGATTGCAACCCCCAGCGCTGTCGATGAATGAGATCCGGCCAAAAAATCCTAACATTGACCTGCAGAACCGGATCAACCGGCTCGCCGTTCACCTTGGATTATCGTGTTAGCCCTCTGCAAAACTTCCTAAGGCATCACGCAATGGACCGAGCCACTGTGAATAGGGTTTCCAGATCGCTATGCCATCCCGATTAAGAGGCCGCCTTACTTGCTCACTGCTGGGAGTCCGCACAACCCGGTCCAGCTTATGAAAATCGAGCACCGCATCCTCCCATCCAATGTCTAGGTATTGGAGCGCGCTTCCGATCTGTTCCTGGGGATTTTCAACAAGTTTGCGATAGTCGATATGATGCACCATCCCGGGTGAAACCAGATCGAGGTGCGTATGCAGTCGAACATTGTCGACATAACTGCGCCCCACGTCTTCCAGCGTGAAGGATGCTGGATGGGCGCTAGTAAAGGACTGGGTGAAATTGGAAAAACAGCAATCCATTCCGGAGCGACGAATATCGATGAAACGCGCTTGGGGTAGGATCTTGCGGATGAAAAGAATATTGCTCCAGTTGTGTGGCAGTTTGTCGATAAAGAGCTGCTTTCCAAAGCGCCTGTGCAAGTTTGCGCGTTCGAGATATTCTCGCCCAAAGTCGGAAGCCTGTTCCGGAGACATTGCGGTTATGGCCTGAGGAACGGTCATTTTTCCACGCCGCGTCGCCATTTCCATGAAGCCCCGGAGGATGGCAGGAATGTAGGGGAGCTCTCCGACGGGCTCGATCTGCGAGTGCGATCCAAGCATCTGTTCAAGCAAAGTCGAGCCGGAGCGGGGTAGCGAGACGACGAAAATTGGTGTCCCTTCGCCCACAGGGTCCTTCGGTAAGCCTCGCATAAAGGCCTGATCAATTCTGAGTTCGATCTCGCGGATTTCCTCTGTCAACTCGGCAGGGTTGTAATTAAGCGAAGCGGCGCGAATTTGATTGCCGATTTTGTAGTGGGCAAATGCCTCCTCATACTCAGCATGGTCATGGAAGGCGCGTGCCATAGCAAAGTGAAGCGGTGCCCGGTGACGGTCATCTGCCGCCATCGCAAGCGCAGTCCGCATCGTAGCTATGTCCTCATCGACCAAGATGCGGCTCTTGATACTCGCTAGTCCCCACCAAGCGTCGCCGAACCCGTCATCTATGGCAATTGCTCGGCGGTACGCAGCGACCGCGTCCTGAACCATCCCGTCTGCGCGCAGACTATGCCCGTAGGAAATCCAAACTTGAGGATTGTTCGCATGTGTGTCGGCCAAATCCCGAAAGATCTCGCGCGATTTATCTTGCTGAGCGGTCTTTTCATAAATCGACGCCAAAACCAGACGAGTATTGGGATCCGGTCGCTCTTCTAGCAATTCCTCGAACATGGGGATCGCAAGTGCCGGTCGGGCTTGTTGGTTGATTACCGAGGCAAGCATATGACGGATGTCGAATTCTCGCGCGCCAAGCTTAATCGCCTTGCGTAAGAAGTGCTCGGCCTGGCCTAGTGCCCCCAGCCTGTTTGCTGCTTCGCCCAACAGCGCCAAGGCTTGGGGATTGTCATGATTGTGGCGCAAAAATTCGATCAGACTCTGCGCCGCCAGCTCGTACTTTCCGTCAGCAATAAGCTCCTTGGGGCGGTAGAGCCCAGGGTGTGATGGTACTGTCCCATTGAGCACTGGGGTGCCTGCCTCTCCACTCATACATATCCCAGCAACTTGCGCAGGCCCGGAGCCTGATAGTCAACGAGTGCCCGATGGCGCTCCCCCAATTTAGAGGGGAGTTCAACCCCTACACCGGTCAGGTTTTCGCGTGCGGTCGCGCTTTCTTGCCGATTTGAGCCGACGCGTACGCGCTCGGCCCAGTCAGTGGGAATAGCAATGCTGCAAGCATCGAGCAGTGATGTAAAGAATTTTTCGGCTTCAGGACTGTCGAGATCTGTCACGTGATGCGAGAGATCTTCGAATTTCACTATATGGCACTTCGCGCCGAGCCATGCAGCAGCGTTGAGTTCATAGATGGCGTTCAATGAGGGCAACTTCTGCGGCAAGCCAAAAATCATCATTGTAAGCAGTTCGTCACCTGACAATTCATTGTTCTTCAGGTGCTCGATGTTGCCTCGGAACTGCTCCGAGAGGATGAAGCGGGCACGTGCCAAGACCCAGTCATAGGGGTCGCGGAAAAGTAGTATCCGGCGGGTCTGGGCCGTTTCGATTGCCGAAGCGTCAGAAAAGAACAGGTGCCCCCAGCTCAATCTGGGCTCGGCTGGATCAAATGCCTTGAGGTGCGTCTGAAGGTTCCCCCATTGGATGAAATCTGCGGCATGATGCTGTTCGACGGGCACGAACATTCGAAGAATGTTACGCAGCAAGTGGCTGCCACTCTTGGGAATCGAGTTAAGAAAGACTGGCCGCATCAATCGCGCTTGCGCGAAACGGGTATTCGCCTCGTCCAAATTGTCACGCTGAACTAATATTTCCGGCATTCTTGTTCCTCACGGCTCGACCTAACAAGAGGGGCGGCATGTTACCATGCCGCCCCCACTCTGTCAGTCTGTTGCCTGGCTATCTTGAGATCAGAAATTCAGCGAGACGTTGACGAACGCGCGACGCCCCACGAACGAATATTGCGACGCCGCCACGACGGGGCCAAGCAAACTGATCTGTCCACCATTCAGAACGGAAACCCGCGGAGGCCGTGTATTAAAAATGTTGCTGACCCCGGCAGTTATCGCGGCGCGACCATCGGCGATTTCCTGCGTCAGGGAGAAGTTATGGTAGAACGTGGTCGGGGTCGTCAGGTCCGGGCAATAACGGCCATAGATCGGCAGATCTCCGGCCGGATTGTCTGTATTGAAGGAATCGAGACAAGGGTCGCCACCGGTGGCTTCGAGGAAGTCCTCGACATTCGAAGTTCCGGCAATGATGTTGATGCCGTAGAATGCGCTGAGACCAGACGGGTGCGCCCAAGTGGCACGAATGTCCCCAACCCATTCTGGCGACCCGGCTTCACCATTGGTAGATTCGACGGCCGAAGTCGGAAGCAACTGGAAATCGTCGTCAAGCTGCCAAGTCGCCTCGGCTCTCAGGGTAAGAAGTCCCGCGCCGCCAAGGTCATGTGATATGTTGAGTGATCCATCGATCCCCGAGTTTCGCTGGCTCGCGATGTTGATGTACTGGTCGTATATCTCGTCAATCTGGTAAATTGCCGTCGCATTTTGGCCTCGCGTAAACAGATTGCAAAGCGGTTCGTTGGCAAAGTCTTCCGAATTGTAACATCCGCCCAAGATCGTCGCCGCCCCAAGCTGCGAAATCTCGCCATCGACCTTGATATCGAAATAATCGACGGCAAAGCTGATATCTGTGTCCGGGAGGAACGCGAAGTTGGGCGTCAAGACCATGCCCACGACCAACGCTTCGGACGTCTCGGCTTCGAGAATTCCGAGTCCACCCGATGCGAAAGCCGTAGCAGTGATTCCGCCGCCGCCATAGTCACCGGGGATACCGTCAGCAGCGCAATTGTCGGCGACGCGCTGTGAGGTAGTTCCTGCAGCAAGCCCCCCTTGCCAATTAATGCACGGATCGATCCGCTGGTTCACAAAGCTTGTTTCGTCGGCGAGGAACTGCTCGAACAGCGCCGGTGCACGGAACGATGTACCGAAGCTCCCACGGAAACGAAGCCATTCAGTCACGGACCAGTTTACGCCTAGCTTGTAGGTGAAATTGTCACGGTCTTCGGCCCACTCACCATCAGATGCCCGGGTAGCCCGAACATTCGTCATTCGTCCGGCAAGAGAGAGGGTCAAGTCTTCGAAGAATGGTCTGTCCGCGAGAAGGGGGACATTCAATTCCGCAAAAGCCTCGGTGGTCAGGGTTCGGCCCGCAGTGATCCCACCCGCCGTGGCACCCCAGGCATTTGCTGCAAGCGTAATCTCACCTGGAGTGTCATTGATTTTGTCCCCGCGAGCCGCAACACCAAAAGCGACACCGATCGGACCAGCAGGTAATTCGAACAGCTCGCCCGCGACAACTGCCTCACCCGACAACTGGGTGTAAACCGTGCGGCCCTCCTCCCAGTCAAACAGGAAAGCTATCTGTTCCGCGGTAAGGTTGCCCCGTAAGAACTCAGGATCGGCCCACGGAATATCGATGCACTGGCGACCTGAAACGGGCGTTGTCTGCCCGACACAGGAACTGGTCTGAAAATAACCCGTGTCATAGGCATCCTGCAGGATCTGCTGGGCACGATAGCGACCATCGCTTCGGCTGTACTGGATGTAGGCTTCGTACGTCCAGTTGCCGCTGCTTGATAAGTCGCCGCGCACGCCTGCCACGCCGCGATAATAATCGACAGTCTGACTGTTGTCCGCCTGGTCAGTAATTGCAGTGGGACTCAGGTAATTTACACCCTCAAACCCGTCAGCCCAATAATTGTAGGAATCTCCCGGTCCGGTCCCGTAGAGTTCGCCCGTATAGCCGAAGTTCCAGAATTGGCGCCAGCCGTTCTGGTACGTTTCGCGACGATTGAATAGGAACTCGCCGAACAATTCGACGGAGTCGTTTATCTCGAACGACCCCTCAACGTAACCCGTGTAAAGATCAGTTTCAGGAATAATGGTCTGGTCTTCAACGAATGGGTGGTATGCATTCTGAACAGCCATTGATGCAGCGTCGTAACCAGTCGGGAACCAGCCTGCCGGTGCCCCGAAATCGCCAGCGTAAGCGGGAGAGCCATACGCCGGAATGCCGAGCGTGCCGGCGCCCGGCCCGTCTGCGTATTGGTATTGCAGCAAAACCGTCCTGCCGAATGGTGAGGTCTGAGTGCCCGTGTCTGCCCCCCCTGGGCCATCGAGACGCAAGTTGTCGATAAGGTTGTATGTCCAGATGTGGCCCCACCGCAGGTCTTCACAATGCGGTTGGCCAGTTCGGGGATCGATCAGGTCTGACCGGTTCCCGCTCTCATCGAAAATGTTAGCCTCGGGGCAGGCAAGATAGCCTCGATCACCGCGGGTCAATTCATTGGTGTGTGAATAGTCAGCCGCGATGGTGATGTGGCCACGACTGAAATTCTGCGTGTAAGCGATGCTACCGCGATATTCCTCGCCCCCGGAATCAAATGGCATAGAGACGTTGAAATCGACAGCCAGACCGTCTTCCCGGCCACCGGTGAAAATATTCACGACCCCCGCAATAGCGTCCGACCCGTAGATGGACGATGCGCCGGTTTTCAGAATCTGGATGTCGTTAACGATCGACAATGGAAGCACATTGAGGTCGAAAGACGAAACGGCACCGCGTGTACCCGCGGGACCTGCCCGGCGACCGTTGAGCAGAACCAGCGTTCGATTGGGACCAAGTCCGCGAAGATCGATAGTCTGTGCACCGGGGCCGCCATTCGTCACGAAATTCGATGACAGGGCAGAGGTTATCTGTGTCGAACCCGAGGCAACCGGCGAACTTTGCAGCGCACTCGCAAGATCAAGCTTGCCTTCTTGGCGGGCAATTTCAGGGCTGACGATGGTAATCGGGTCGGGGCTATTGAATGGCGTCACTGAAGTAATGCGCGAACCTGTCACGACAATCGCGTCAGCAACATCTCCCTCCGGAGTTTCGACGATGGTTGGATCTTGTTCATCTGCATCCTGCGCAGCGGCGCCTGTCGAAAGTGCAATGGCAGCGAGCCCCGCGCCCGCGCAAAGGACATAACGGTTCGCTTTCGTAAAATCGGAAGCCTTCTTGGGCATCAAGCCCTCCCCTTCTGGTTTCGGAATGGGTCATTGCCTACCGGTGGAGGGTCAATTTGCAAGGCAAAACAGCGTCAAATTGTGGGAAAGCCGTCAACCGAAGCCCGATAGAGCCCCGCCAACGCATTTCGGATATAGTCAATTAGAACGCTTTCAGTCGCTCAGGTCTGCGCGCTTGTTTCATCGTCGACCGGTAGTGAGTGAAGCAACCTGACCTTCCAGATGGGTATGTCAGCGGCAGCTTACCGCGAGTTAAGCCCGAAAGTTGCCAGTCTTCTAGCGGCCCAGTTGCTGAATGTCCGGAGTGGCCTTGTCAGAGCAAATGCACCGGAGGCTCTGTCAGAGCAACGTGGCAGCTCGCGCCGTGCCCTGCTAGCCAGCACTGATGCCACGCAAATCTCGAGCCCTGCCGCCAAGTCCATTCCGCCGTTTCAACTCCTCACCAGAGGTGATCCGTCTGGTGGTGCTGATGTACGTCCGATTTCCACTGAGCCTGCGCAATGTGGAAGACCTGCTGTTCGAGCGGGGGATCGATGTTTGCCACGAGACGGTGCGTTTCTGGTGGAACAGGTTCGGCCCTATGTTTGCGGCTGATGTCCGGCGCCAGCGGGTCAGCCGGATGAAGGGCTTCCGCCACTGGAAATGGCACCTCGACGAGGTCTACGTGAAGATCAATGGCGAGATGCATTACCTGTGGCGGGCGGTTGACCAAGAAGGGGAGATACTCGAGAGCTACGTCACCAAGACCCGCGACAAGAAAGCCGCACTGCGGTTCATGAAGAAGGCGCTGAAACGCCACGGTTCGCCTGCCGAGATCACCACAGACGGCCTGCGCTCGTACAGAGCGGCGATGACCGAGCTGGGAAACACAGCAAAGCAGGAGGTGGGACGCTGGGCCAACAACCGGGTGGAGAACAGCCACCTGCCGTTTCGGCGAAGGGAGCGAGCGATGCTCAGGTTCCGACAGATGAAGAGCTTACAGAAGTTCGCCTCGGTACACGCCAACATCCACAACCACTTCAATCTCGAACGCCACTTGATCGACAGAGAGACCTACAAGAACCGCCGCTCGGCCGCCATGGCCGAGTGGCAGAACCTCGCGGCATAAACCGCGCCGGGGAAGGGGCGACCTCGCCAATCGGAGACGAGTTGCGGTTAGACTGACAGCACCTTTGCGGCTGATGTCCGGCGCCAACGGGTGAGCCGGATGAAAGGCTTCCGCCAGGGGAAGTAGCACCTTGATGAGGTCTACGTGAAGATCAACGGCGAGATGCATTACCTGTGGCGAGCAGTGGACCAGGAGGGCGAGGTCCTCAAGAACTACGTCACGAAGGCGAGGGACAAGAAAGCAGCACTCCGGTTTATGAAGAAGGCGCTGAAGCGGCATGGCTCGCCTGCCGAGATCACCACTGACGGCCTGCGCTCGTACAGGGCAGCGATGACCGAGCTCGGAAACACCGCAAAGCAGGAGGTGGGACGCTGGGCCAACAACAGGGTCCAGAACAGTCACCTGCCATTCCGGCGAAGGGAACGGGCGATGCTCAGGTTCCGACAAAAGAAGAGCTTACCGAAGTTCGCCTCGGTCCACGCCAACGTCCAAAACCACTTCAACCTCGAACGCCACCTGATCGACAGAGAGACCTACAAGAACCGCCGCTCGGCCGCACTGGCCGAGTGGCAGACCCTCGCGGCATAACCCGCGCCGGTGAAGGGGAGGACTGTTCCAATCGGAGACGAGTTGCAGTTGGACTGGCAGCACCGCCAAAATCTGTTGTATTTACTCATTTGTTTCCCGGCTGGGGAAGTCGGTCCCTAAACCGCCCCCCCTAAAATTGGCATACTGCTAGCCGTGGTAGGGGTTTGATCGCCACATCACGCTCGCACAACACGCCCAATTCTTGTCGTGTCGATACTCCGTGATCGAACTGTCGCGGATGCGCTCTACGGCCTCATCGATTGCGCTTAAGGGCACGAGGAATCACTCGCGAGGTTTGACCGGGTTACCGAAGCGATGGTGGATAGTAAGATCGAGCGCGGCAGGGGCGAAGAATTTGTGAATCATGTTGTCGAGTTGCGTGCGATTAACGTTAAAAAGCTTATAGGTGGCGACGATTTCGACGCCCGCGAGCGGTGCTGTCAGTCTAACCGCAATTCGTCTCCGATTGGCGAAGCCCTCCTCTACCCCGGCGCGGTTTATGCGGCGAGGGTCTGCCACTCGGCCAGGGCGACCGAGCGGCGGGCTTGTAGCTCTCTCTGTCGATCAGGTGGCGTTCGAGGTTGAAGTGATTATGGACGTTGGCGTGGTCCGAGGGGAACTTCTGTAGCGACTTCATCTGCCGAAATCGCCGCATCGCCCGCTCTCGTCGTCGGAACGGCAGGTCGCTATTTGCGCCAGCAGGAGTTCGAGAGCGGTGGCTCTGACGAGGTCGGGCACGCGCCGGTCATCGGCTGGGAAATAGCGCTTCGAGACGTGAGGAATAGCCTCGCTATCTGATATCTTCCGGCTTACCCTCGGGAAGCTCGGCGACCTTGGCCAGCGTCATCACCTCCGCCATCTTCTTTACGTGCAACTTTGCCAGCGCGCTGCCCCGGTGGAGTTCGACGGTGCGCACGCTAAGCCCCAGTCGATGTGCGACATCCTTGTTGGAATCTCCCCGCATCAGGTGACCGATAACCTCGTATTCACGATTGGTGAGCTTGTTGAACAGGCTACGTGCATCTTCCCGCACGCGAAGCATGGCCTCTGTTTTCCTGAGGACACCGTAAGCATCTTTCAGCGCCGCTTGCAGTTCTTCCGGACCGAATGGCTTTTCAAGGAACTCTATTGCCCCCAGCTTCATCGCTCGCACTGCGATCGAGACATCGCCATGTGCTGTCATGATGATCACCGGCCAGGAATTCTCACGCTCGGAAAGCATTTCGAGAAGTTGGATTCCATCGATGTCGGGCATGCGTATGTCGATAAGGATCGGTGCCGGGGCGAGTTCGGGCAGCTGCTCCATGAAATCCTTCGCGCCTGCAAATGGCCATGCGGTGATGGACATCGATCCGAGCAGGAAGTGGAGCGACTTGCGTACGTCCCGGTCGTCGTCGATAACGTAGACTTGGCGTTCCTCTGTGCGTCCGCGGAGCGGCGCTTCGATTGCTTCGGCTTCCATGGCAATCTCCCAGAATTTCCAGCCGGTGGAGGGCAGCCAGGAAATTTTATCTTAGTTAACAAATGTGTGCGCAATACCGTCACTAAAGCACAAGAGCGCGTGGCACCAGTAGCTTTTAGGGGCCTGCCCTTTCGGTCACCAAGGGCAGGGTCGAAAAAATGCATTGACGCTAGTAATCGAGCCATCGGTGACAGTGCCCTGAGAAGCGGCAAGGAACCGTGCCTCCCATCCATTGGTCCGAGGCATTTCTGCCAGCAACGTCATGTCCGTACTTGGTCACGAAACAAGCCGCTTTGCTCTCGCCGCCTATATCATGGGTAGGGAAAAACGGAATTCGGCTCCGCTGGAACTGCTGTGTTCCAACCAGATCTTGCCGCGATGCAAATCCAGGATCGTACGGCAAATTGCCAGCCCCAGTCCCATACCTTCTTCCTTGGTGGATGCCGACCAGGTGAAAAGCATCTCCGCCGCTTCCGCTTCCACCCCGGGGCCGGTGTCGGCAATGCTGACGATGAGCAAGCCACTTTCCTCCCACGCGCGAGCCGTGACTATTCCTTCACCTTGCATCGCTTCGCAGGCATTCATGAGCAAATTGATGATGACCTGTTGAATCTGCACCTGATCGGCCTTGGTCGTCAGCCCGGCGGAGATCTGATCGAGAAACCGTATATCCCGGGAAGTGGATGCGCGAACGAGGCGGATACACTCGTCCATCGAGCGTTTCAGATCGAATACCCCATTGTCGGGTTCACGCCGCTTGGTGAGTTCGCGCAGGTGGGCAATGATTCCGGCCGCTCGACGTGATGCCGCATCTATCCCTTCAAGGGCTTCGATATAGCGACTTACAGGATACTCGGTGTTGTCGTTGAGCTTGGTGCCTGAGATATAGTTGCCGATCGCGCACAATGGCTGGTTGAGTTCATGCGCCAGCGTGGCGGCCATAGTTCCCATGGCGTTTACGCGCGACACGTGGATCATCTGCGCTTGCAGGGCAGCGATCGTTTCCTGTGCCTCGTGTTTGTCGGTAACGTCGTACCCTTCGCAAAAAAGCCCGCAAACCTCGCCCGTCGAGCTTCGGATCGGCTGATACACGACATCGATGTAGCGCGGTTCGACAGCACCACTTTCAGCATTGAGCACCATCAGCGGCATGCTGTTTCCCACGAATGGCTCACCTGTGCGATAAACTTCATCGATGATGGATATCACACCTTGTTCGACCAGTTCGGGCATGGCTTCCGCCACGCTACGCCCCAATAGCTGATCCCTTCCGACAAAGCGCCGATAGGATGCATTGGCAAAGGTGAAAACGTGGTCCGGGCCTGACGAGGTAGCGATGAAGCCGGGAGCATTTTCATAGAGCGCTTCGAGCGGCTGCCGAAGATTCTCCAGATCTTTTGGAGGAAGGGCTTGTTCGCCGGTAAGCTCCGCAGTCATGCATTTCTCTTTTGGGGATGCATAAATCCCGCAGGATCAAAAGGGTTCATTTGTCGCGAATGCCTTGTGGGTGGGGCTCTGAGGGCCATCGCATTGCCGTGCCCGCCTTGATACCCCATCGGACACCTACGCAGAACCCGCAATTTTACACGGTTGATCGTGTGGGAGGCTCTACTGGCCGACGCGGTAGCCGGAGTAATCCCGTGGCTGGGCAACCGGAACAGTGAAACGGAACTTGGCTCCTCCGCCAATATCGTTTGCAGCAGTCAGTTTCCCGGCAAACGCTTCGACGATCGTGCGACTTATTGCAAGACCCAGTCCGGTGGAACCGGCCTTGGTTGAAACGAAGGCATTAAACAGGGAATCGGTAACCTCGTCTGGAATCCCGCTGCCGGTGTCGCAAACCGTTACTTCCGCGAAACCATCCGCTTGCGCTGTGGAAATGAGGATTTCCCTCTTTGATGAATTCGTCATCGCGTCACGCGCGTTGCGGATCAGGTTGATGACAACCTGACGGAACTGAACAGGATCCCCGCTCGCGCACAAACCTTCGCAGAAAGCATAATTGACCAGTGGTTCTTCCTGATCGCCGGGCAAAGCAATCGCGCATGCGAGCCGCACTTCGTTTTCGAGGTCGAACATTTCATTGTCTTGTGTCGGCGGGTTGCAAGATTTGTACAGCTCACGCAGGATGACCCCGGCTTTCAGGGAACAGGATTGAATTCCTTCGAGAATTTGAAACTCATCGTCATGAGCGTCTTTCTCTCGTGCGAGCTTGTTCTGCAATGCTGCCGCGTAGGCGATGATGGCAGCCAGCGGCTGGTTCAGCTCGTGCGCCAAGGTGGAGCCCATGGCGTTTACGGCGCTCTGGTGCGAGAGATGGACGAGTTTTGCCTGGAGCTCCTGCAATTCCAATTGGGCAGTCTTCTCGCGTGTGATGTCCTGCTTCGTGCCGAAGATACGAACCGGCTTGCCATCTTGTTGTTCGACATCCCCTGTTATCCTGATCCAGCGGAGCTCGCCCTGCTGCGTCCGTATCGCTGTATCGACAGTGAAGTTGGAGCAGTTTGCAATTGCCTGTGCGCGAAGCTCCTCCATTTCACGGCGGGATTGGGGCTCGTAACAAGCGAGAGTTGCCGCGCGGCTCACACGCGACTGCCTGGGAAAACCGAACAGATCGTATACCATGTCAGTCCATGAGAGTTCCTCGGAAGCGAGATCGCATTCCCAGACGCCTATCCGCCCCATTTGGGAGGTCCGCTCGTACATCTTTTTGATGTAGTTTGCTGAACCGGCACAGGACTGGCTGGAGCCGGAGTCCTCGCGGGGAAGCTTCTCCACGTCTTTCATTTCTTGCCCTTTACGACCCCGGTGGTTCTATCTTTGCATAGTTTCGTGTGGAGGGCATTACGTTGATGTACGTCAAGGCGCGATTAAACGGGAAGGCAGCCGAAAGCGCCTTAGGTGGACCGCTCGCCCGTCAAGGTCGGACTGGCATCCAATCACTTCCATTGCAGCCCGATTAGCGGCCTGCTTCACCGCTCGCAGTTGGCCCTTCGATCAGCGCGCTCCCGGCATCAGAATCATAAACCAATTGACCTGCGATCCAGGTTTCCAGCACGCGGATCTGGCGGATTTGCTCTGGCCCCGCTTCCAGCGGATCGGCGGAAAGAAAGACGAAATCGGCCCGTTCGCCCGGTGCCAGCCGCCCGAAGCGGCCCTCCGCAAATCCGGCATAGGCGGCATTGGCGGTGTAGGCGGCGAGCGCCTGTTCGCGGCTGATCACCTCCTCCGGAAGCCAGCCGCCCACAGGTTGACCGGAGGCGTCGATGCGGCTGATCGCCGTGGCCAGTCCCGCCAGCGGGTCGATCTGCTCCACCGGCGCGTCGGTGCCGAAGGCTAGCACGGCGCCCTGATCCATCAGCGTGCGCCAGGCATAGGCACCGTCGAGCCGCTCTGCGCCCAGCCGCGCTTCGGCCATCAGCCGGTCGCTGGTCTGGTGAACGGGCTGCATCGAGGCGATGATGCCATGCTGGCCGAACAGCGCGATATCGGCGGGATCGACCACCTGCGCGTGCTCGATCCGCCAGCGCCGGTCGCCCGAATAATCGGCGGAAAGCTCGTCGATCGCATAGAGGATTTCGGCATTGGCCGCATCGCCGATCGCGTGAACGGCGACCTGGAAATTGTCGAGCGCAGCGCGGCTCATCAGGTTGCGCAACTGCGTGCCGTTGAGCAGCGGCAGCCCGCGATTGCCGTGATCGTCGGCGTAATCTTCCTTCAGCAGCGCCCCGCGCGATCCCAGCGCGCCGTCGAGATAGAGCTTCACCCCGTTCAGCCGCAGCCGGTCCTCATAGAGCCATTGCGTCGGCCCCGGCCCGCCGATGGTGAGCATGGTCGGCACTGAATCGGCATAGGCCATCACCCGCACTTGCAGCCATCCGGCATCGCCGGCGCGGCGGATCGTCATCCAGTCGTCGATAGTGGTGCCCATGTCCGCCATCGCCGTGACGCCGTTGGCGAGCAGCAGGTTCTGCGCATTGTAGAGCGCCATGTCGCGGTCTTCGGGCAGCGGTGGGGGGATTTGCGTCGAGATCAGTGCCTGCGCGGAATCGACCAGCACCCCAGCCGGAGCGCGCGAACCGGGCAGCCGTTCGATCCGCCCGCCTTCGGGATCGGCGGAGCGCGCGGTGACATTGCCCGCCGCCAGCGCCAGGGAATTGGCCCAGCCCGCGTGGCCGTCCACCCGTTCGAGCCAGACCGGACGGTCGGCGACCACCGCGTCGAGATCGGCGGCAGTGGGGAAGCCCGTGCCCCACAGTTCCTGGTTCCACCCGCGCCCGAGGATCCACGATCGTTCGGGATTGGCAGCGGCATAGGCGGCGACCCGGCCCAGAGCCTCGTCCAGCGATTGCACGCCCGACAGGTCGAGCACCAGCGTACCTAGGCCGAGGCCCATCAGGTGCGCATGGGCATCGATGAACCCGGGCACCATCACCCGGCCTTCGCCATCCACCCGGTAATCGATCTGGCGTGTGGGCCGATCCCCGAAATCGAGCAGTTCGGTGATCCGCCCGTCCTCGTCCACGACCAGTCCGGAGAAGCGATCGACGCTACCATCGCGGCCTACCGAGATGCCTTCGACATTGTCGATCCAGGTATCGGCGAGTGCGGGGGTGGGGAGGGCAAGCAGCGCCACGGCGCTCAACAAACGGGCAATCATCGAACTATTTCACCTCCGGCAAATGGCGGATCAGTGCGCTGGTATCCTGCCGCGATCCGCCTGCGGCCTGCACTTGTGCGTAAAACTGGTCGACCAGCGCGGTGACGGGAAGCGAAATGCCGCCCGCTTTCGCCTCGCCCAGCGCGATCGCCAGATCCTTGCGCATCCAGTCGATAGCAAAGCCGAAATCGAATTCACCCCGGACCATGGTCGGCCAGCGGTTGACCATCTGCCAGCTCTGCGCCGCGCCGCCGCTGATGGCTTCCAATACCCTGTCGGGATCGACCCCGCTCGCCTGCGCCAGCCGCACGCCTTCGGAAAGGCCTGCCAGTACGCCCGCGATGCACACCTGGTTGACCGCCTTGCACGCCTGCCCCCCGCCGGGGCCGCCGATATGGACAATCCGCGCAGCATAGGCCTGCATCACCGGCGTCGCCGCCGCCATCGCCGCATCCGATCCGCCGCACATGATGGCGAGCTTGCCGTTCTCCGCGCCCGCCTGTCCACCCGAAACCGGGGCATCGACGGCGAGCAGGCTGATAGTTTCGCACTTCTCCGCGATGCGGCGGGCAATGGCAGGGGAGACCGTCGTGTGATCGACAAAGCAAGCGCCACTGCGCATGGCCGCCAGAGCGCCGTCCGCGCCCAGCATCACGCCGGCAAGATCATCGTCATTGCCGAGACATGCGAAAACGACGTCCTTGTTTGCCACGGCCTCGGCAGGAGTAGCGGCCACGGCCACTTCCAGCCCTTCTGCCGCCAGTTTCGCCTGCCATGCCTGCGCGCGCGAGAAAGTGCGGTTGTATCCGGTGACGTGGTGCCCGGCGCGGGCGAGGTGGCCAGCCATTGGCGCGCCCATCACGCCAAGGCCCAGAAACGCGACATTCAATGCTGTTGTGCTCATGGCCGCCAGCACTGCCCTGTCAGCTTCCCCAAGGCAATCTTTGTCAGTTGAAAGGGCGCCACCACTTCCCCTTGTGCCGTAGTCCCGCTAGGCGCTTCAGCCCATGAGCCAGCCCACTTTGACTATCGCCGATGTCCACGCCGCCGCCAAGCGCATCGAAGGCGCAGTGGTGCGCACGCCAACGCTGCATTCGCAGACGCTGTCCAAGATCACCGGGGCGCAGATCTGGCTGAAATTCGAAAACCACCAGTTCACCGCCGCCTACAAGGAGCGCGGCGCGCTCAATGCACTGTTGCAACTAACCGACGAGCAACGCGCGCGCGGAGTGATTGCGGCCTCGGCGGGCAACCATTCGCAGGGGCTGAGCTATCACGGGCGGCGGCTGGGCGTTCCCGTCACCATCGTCATGCCGCGCACCACCCCGGTGGTGAAAGTGATGCAGACCGAGGCGGTGGGCGGCAACGTGGTGCTGCACGGCGAGACTTTCGACGAAGCACAGGAACATGCGCGCCAGCTGGAGAAGGAACTCGGCCTCACCTTCGTCCATCCGTTCGACGATCCGCACGTTGCGGCAGGGCAGGGCACCGTGGCGCTCGAACTGTTCGAGGATGCGCCCGATCTCGATTGCATTGTCGTGCCAATCGGCGGCGGCGGCCTGATTTCGGGCATGGCGACGGTGGCCAAGGACCGCCAACCGCCGGTGGAAGTGATCGGCGTGGAAGCGCGGCTGTTCCCCTCTTCGTACAATGCCTACAAGGGCGAGGACCTGCCGAGCGGCGGCGATACCCTGGCCGAGGGCATCGCGGTGAAGGAACCGGGGAAGTTTACCCAGGCGGTAATCGACAAGCTGGTGGACGACATCGTCCTGGTCGACGAACCGGCGCTGGAAGAAGCGGTCAGCCTGCTGTTGCAGATCGAAAAGACTGTGGTGGAAGGTGCGGGCGCCGCTGGGCTGGCGGCGGTGCTTTCGCACCCCGAACGCTTCAAGGGCAAGAAAATCGGGCTCGTGCTGTGTGGGGGGAATATCGATACCCGGCTTCTCGCCAATGTGCTGCTGCGCGATCTCGCCCGTTCGGGACGGCTGGCCCGATTGCAGATCACCTTGCAGGATCGCCCCGGCGCGCTGTTCAAGGTGATGCGCGAATTCGACGCGCACAATGTGAATATCATCGAGATCTACCACCAGCGCATCTTCACCAATCTGCCCGCCAAGGGTCTGGTGACTGACATCGAGTGCGAAGCGCGCGATCGGCAGCAGCTCGAAGCCCTGGTGCAAGCGCTCGTCGACAAGGGATATCAGGTTAGCTCGGTTGAACTGAACTGACCCGTTCCGGGCCGTTTGTCGGCTTCTGCGCGGCCACTGTGGAAATTTTCCCTGCACAGGCCGCAATTTGTGGTTAACATGGTTTCAACGAACGAATCCTGCGTCCACAACGCGGGTTCGTGACCTGCATCAGCCGGTGCGAGGAGAAACACTGGACCCCGCAAGGGGAAAGAGGACCGCCAGAACTGTGACGGCACCCGTACGCTTCCCCCGCTTTTTCGTGACGAGCCCCGCGCCGTGCCCCTATCTGGCAGGCAAGACCGAGCGCAAGGTGTTCACCGAGTTGAAGGGGCCGCATGCCGACCAGTTGAACGATGCCCTAGGGCGGATCGGCTTTCGCCGAAGCCAGACAGTGGCCTATCGCCCAAGCTGCGCCGATTGCCGTGCCTGCGTATCGGTGCGGATCGCGGCATTCGATTTCCGCGCCTCGTCCTCACAGAAGCGCAATCTGAAGCGCAATTCCGATCTCGTCACCAGCGAGTGCCGCCCATGGGCCACGGCGGAGCAGTTCGAATTGCTGCAACGCTATCTCGAACATCGTCATCCCGGCGGCGGCATGGCGGCGATGGACGAGGTCGACTATGCGGACATGGTGGAACACACCAGCGTATCCAGCTTTGTCATTGAATACAGGGAACCTTCTTGCGATGGGGGAGTTGGGCGATTGGTCGCCGCCTGCCTGATGGACCGTCAAGGTGACGGGTTGTCGATGATTTACAGCTTCTATGACCCGGAGCACGAGGATCGCAGCGGACTTGGGACTTACGTCATTCTCGACCATGTTCGCCGTGCCGCGCGCGCGGGCCTTCCTTACGTCTATCTCGGCTACTGGGTCGATGGATCGGAGCGGATGCAATACAAGATCCGTTTCCGGCCGATGGAACGGCTCGGTCCTGATGGCTGGCGGCGGATGTCCGATGCCGAGCAGGATGCCCTTATCGGGCGGGTTACTTCCGGGGGCGGATCAAGGGAACGCGCACCCGATGGCGGATCGAAAGACAACACGCCGGGCCTGCAGCGCGAATACAAGCTCGCCTGAACGCTTCTGCATGACGAGACCGACTGCCACCGCGCTGGCGGCGGCCCTGGTGTTGCTGACGCAGCCTTTGGTCGCACAGGACATGCAGGATGCGCCGCGGCTGGAAGACCTGATCCCCGATTCGGCGGTCGAGGACCCCGAGGCCTGGGCGGAGCAGGGGGTCCCTGACGATATCGCCGCACAGGAAAACGCGCCGCTGGCGCTCGATCCCGAACTGGCCGACCTGCCCGAAATAACCGTGCCGTGGCCGGACAATATAGACCTGCCACAGCTCGCCCCGCTCGAACCCGATGAAGAGCCGGTAGAATTCGCCACCTTCGAGGAGGACATTCCGCCGATCCCTGCCGGCAGCGAGGAGCGCATTTCGGACGAGCTGGTGCTTGTCTTCCCGTCGGACAATTCGCTGTTCCCGCAGCGCGACGAATTCCTCGGCCGGTTCCGGGCGTTATCGACCATTACCCAGACCGAGGATGACGACAATCTCGCCCGGTTGGCAGTCCATGCCCGGAACGACGAGGCACTGTTGCAGCAGATGCTGCGGGTTTACGGCTATTATGATGCTCAGGTGATCCGCAGCGTTGGCGAAGTCGACGGCGGTGTCGAAACCGAACTCGACCGGCCTGCCGCACGGTTCGATATCCTGCCCGGTGTGCGCTATCGCTTTGGTGCGGTCGATCTGGGCAACATCGCTACTGCCGGGGATGCCTACCCAGACTTGCGCGCCGCGTTCGAAATCCAGCCCGGCGATCCGATCTCGCTCGACGCGATCCGCATGGAGCAGGCCGATCTCGATGTGGCATTGGGCGAGAGCGGCTTCCCCTTCGCCGCAATCGCCGAGCCCGACCTGCTGATCGATCATGACCGGCGCGAAGGCGATCTTACCCTGCCGGTGGAGCCGGGCGGGCAGTACAACCTCGGCGTCGTTACCAGCGACATGCCCGAATTCCTCTCTGGCGAGCACCTTTCGCGGATTGCCCGCTGGGATCCGGGTGATCTTTACCGTCGCAGCGACGAGATGGACCTGCGCCGCGCGATTCTCGCCACCGGTCTGGTCGGCGCGGTGACGCTGACGCCGGTGGTAGTCGAAGAACCGCAAGGCGGCGAGCCGGGGCTGGTCAACATCGCCGCCGGGCTGACGCCTGCGCCCCTGCGGACGCTGGCCGGCAGCATCGGCTTCGGCACCGAGGAGGGAATCCGCCTGGAAGGCATGTGGGAACACCGCAACCTGTTCCCGCCTGAAGGCCTGCTGCGGGTGCGCGGCATTCTCGGCACGCAGGAGCAATTGGCCGGGGTGACGTTCCGCAAAAACAATTTCTACGGCCGTGACCGAATCCTGACGGTGGACGCCTTCGCCAGTACCATCGACTACGCGGCCTACGATGCGCGCACCGTGTCGCTGGTCGGCACATTCGAGCGGATCAGCACGCTTTTGTTCCAGAAGCAACTGAGCTGGTCGGTCGGGCTGGAACTGGTGGCGACGCAGGAGAGCGAACTCGATGAGAACCGCGAACTGCTGCCGCGCGAAACCTATTTCGTCGCCGCGCTGCCGGTGTTCGCGCAGCTCGACAACTCGGACGACCTGCTCGATCCGACGCGCGGCTGGCGGCTGAGCGGGCGGATTTCGCCCGAAGCATCGGACAACGACGGGGTGCAGAGTTTCTACGTTCGCAGCCAGGTCGATGCCTCGTACTACCAGTCGATCGGCGAGAATACCGTGCTGGCGGGCCGGGTGCGGCTGGCGAGCATTCCGGGGGCGGAGCTGGAAGGCATTGCCCCGTCGCGGCGGCTCTATGCAGGCGGGGGCGGATCGGTGCGTGGCTACGGCTATCGCGAAATCGGCCCGCGCAGCGAATCGGGCGATCCTTCGGGCGGGCGCAGTCTGGTTGAACTGTCGGCAGAGGCGCGGATCCGCACCGGGCTGATGGACGGAGCGATCAGTGTGGTGCCCTTCGTCGATGCTGGATCGGTGGGGGATGACGCATTGCCCGATTTCGGCTCTATTCGGTTCGGCGCGGGTGTGGGCGTGCGCTATCACACCGGCTTCGGCCCGCTACGGCTCGATGTCGCTGTCCCGCTCAACCCCGGGCCCAATGACAGCTGGGTGGCAGTTTATGTCGCGCTGGGGCAGGCCTTCTGATGGCCGAGGCTGGCACTTTTGATGATCCGGCGGTGGAAGAAGCTGCACCGCCGCCCGTGCGTCGGGGGCACTGGCTGACCATCCTGCTCAAATCCATCGGCTGGCTGCTGCTGGCAGTGGTGGGCATTATCGTGCTGTTCGTCGCCTACCTGCATACCCCGCCCGGTCGTCAGTTCATCGTCGATGAAATCGCCAAGGTCGCGCCCGCATCGGGGCTGTCGGTCGAGGTCGGCTCCATCGACGGATCGGTACTGTGGAGTTCGACGCTCAACGATGTGAAATTCCGTGATGCCAACGGCACCCTGTTCCTTGAGGTGCCGACGATTGATCTCAATTGGCGGCCGCACAGGTGGTTCACCAGCGGTGGGCTGGATGTGCGCCACCTGGTGCTGACTGGGGGGACGCTCTACGCCGCGCCCGAACTGGTCCCCGGCGATCCCGATGCGCCGATCCTGCCCGATTTCGACATTCGTATCGATCGCTTCGTGATCGACGATCTCACCGTCGCCGAAGGCTTGCTGGGTGAGGCGCGGCAGATCGACTTTGCTGCCGAGGCAGATATTCGCGACGGGCTTGTCTATCTCGATGCCGAGGGCGCGCTGGGAGGCGGCGACGTCTTCACCGCGCTCGTCCATGCCGAACCCGATGGCGACCGCTTCGATCTCGACCTCGACTGGCGCGCGCCGGAGGGCGGGTTCCTGGCCGCGATGATTGGAGCCAATGACGATCTCGCCGTGCAACTCGAAGGCACTGGCACATGGACATCGTGGGAAGGCCAGCTCGACGCGGTGCAGGGCGGCGAGCAGGTGCTCGATTTCGAAATCTACAACACTTCCGGCCAGTACCGCATTGTCGGGCGCGCGCGGCCAGGAGACTATCTCGAAGGGCTGCCCGCCCGCGCGCTGGGCGAAGAGTTCGCGCTGACTGCTTCGGGCACGCTTGACGAAAGCGTACTCGAAGGTGATTTCGTGTTGCGGGCGCAGGGCGTGAATGCCGATGGGGCGGGCGCGATCGACCTTGCGGAAAGCGCCTTCCGCAACGTGGTGCTGGCGGCGGACTTGCTCGATCCGACGCTGTTTGCCGAAGACATCGCACTGGAAGGTGCCCGCTTCGATGGCACGCTGGACGGGCCATTTCGCGAACTGACCGTGCCGCACACGCTTACGGTCCGCCGGATCGACGCGGGGGGCGTGATCCTTGATTCCGTTACCCAGCGCGGCACTCTGACCTACGACGGTACGCGCCTTTCCGTGCCGGTGAATGCTGCCGTCGCCCGCGTTACCAGTGGCAACGAGCTTTTCGATCCGCGGCTTGTCAACGGCACGGTCGGCGGAACGCTGGTCTATGCCGGAAACGAATTGCTCTCGGACGACCTGAGGGTCGAATTCCAGGGGCTGCAGGGGCTGCTGGCGCTGAACAGTGATTTTTCGACCGGGCGCACCCGCGTGACCGGCCCTGTCAACGTCGCCGATCTGCCGTTCGACGGCATCGGCACGGTCGATGCCGGGGCGCGGATCGATTTCACCATCGGCGGCGGCGTTCCATGGCAGCTGGCTGCCGATGTGCAGGGCCGCGTGGACCGAGTGACCAATTCCACCCTCGCCAATCTCGCGGGTGACAATATCCGCTTTCGCGGGGGTTTGCGGCTGGGTTCCGCAGCGCCGCTGCTGTTCGACAATTTCACCGTCAACGCCAGCAAGCTGACCGCCACGCTCGACGGGCGCATCGAGGCAGGCGAGACGGTGCTGGCGGGCGCGGGCCGCCATGTCGATTACGGGCCGTTCGACGTGGAAGCGACCCTGGCCGATGATGGCCCGCGCGCCACGCTCGTCTTCGCCGACCCGCTGCCCGCTGCAGGTCTTCGCGATGTGCGGGTTGTGCTCGCGCCGACCGAAAATGGCTTCCAGATCGAAACGCAGGGCGGTTCGCTGCTCGGCGCGTTTGATGGGCTGCTGTTCCTCAACATTGCCGAGAACGGCGATACGACGATCAACATCGACCGGCTGGATGTGGCGGAAACCCGCGTGACGGGTGAGTTGCAGCTTGTAGAGGGCGGCGTGGCGGGCGATCTCGACCTGTCGCGCGGCGGCATCGACGGGACGATTGTGTTGGCCATGCGCGATGGCGGGCAGGGCTTCGATGTCGATCTGACGGCGCGCAACGCCCGCTTCGGCGGGGAAACGCCGCTGCTGATCAATCGCGGCACCATCGATGCCAGCGGCGTGATCGCAGAGGGCAATACGACCGTTCGCGGCAATGCCAGCCTGCAAGGCCTGTCCTACGGGAGCATCTTCATCGGCAGGCTGGCCGCACGCGCGCAGGTGGAAGACGGCACGGGGCGTTTCGACGCCGCTCTCACCGGACGGCGCGGCAGCCGGTTCGAACTGCTGGTGAACGGCGAGGCCACTCCCGAGCGGGTGGCGGTGGCGGTGGACGGGTCTTACGGGAGCCGCGATATTTCCATGCCGCGCCGAGCGGTATTCAACAGCCTCGAGGGTGGCGGCTGGGAGCTGGAACGGACGCAATTGTCGTTCGGCAGCGGCTTCGTTATTGCGAATGGCCGCTTCGGCGGGGACCAGCCATTGCAGGGGCGGCTGGCGCTGGGCGATATGCCCTTGAGTCTGGCCGATGTGCTGACAGGCGAACTGGGTGTCGGTGGCACTGTTTCGGGCGTTGTGGATTTTGCCGCAGGGGCCAACGGACTGCCGACCGGCGAAGCGCGGCTGGTGGTAAGCAACCTAACCCGTGCCACTTCACTGCTGACATCGCAGCCGATCGACATATCGCTGGTCGCAGACCTGTCGGAAACACTCGCGCAGATGCGGGCGGTGATTTCCGATCACGGCGGCGCAGACGGCCGGATGCAGGCGCGGATTGCTGGCTTGCCGCAGTCGGGTTCGCTGACGGACCGGCTCTATCGCGGCGACCTTTTCGCCCAATTGCGCTATGCTGGCGCGGCGGAAGCACTGTGGCGGCTCTCTGGTATCGATCTGCTCGACGTGACCGGCCTGGCCACGGTAGCAGCGGATGTCCGGGGGACACTGGGCAATCCTCGCGTGGAGGGCTCCTTTGCCGGGGATGCGCTACGGGTACGCAGCGCACTGATCGGCACCGACATAACCGGCGTCACTGCTCGCGGCCGGTTCGACGGATCGCGATTCAACCTCAGCAGCTTCGCTGGCACTGCCCGCAATGGCGGGCGAGTGAGCGGGAGCGGCTATGTCGATCTCTCAGGCATCACCGCTGAGCGCGGGCCGCGCATGGATATCCGATTGGCAGCACGCAACGCCGAGATTCTCGATCTGGCCAATATGGGCGCGACGGTGACGGGGCCGCTGCGGATCGTTTCCGACGGCAGGGGCGGCACCATCGCCGCGCGGCTGCGTGCCAACGGCGCGCGCTGGCGGCTCGGGGTGGCGGCAGAGGCGCTGGCAGAACTGCCATCGATTCCCACGCGTGAGATCAATCTGCCCGGCGATGTAACCCCTGTTGCGGTGAATACCGCACCATGGCGCTACCTGATCGATGTCAGTGCTCCAGGCGGCATCGAGGTCGACGGCCTTGGACTGGAAAGCGAATGGCGCACCGACAATCTCCAGATTCGCGGTACTACCGATGATCCCCGGCTTGGCGGCAGTGTGGAAATTGTTCCCCGGCAGGGTTCCTATTCCTTCGCCGGCGTGGAATTCGAGATCACGCAGGGGGATATCTTCTTTGACCAGAACGTCCCGATCGATCCGCGTATCGACCTGGTCGCGTCGACCGAAGTCGATGCGCTGTCGGTATCGGTGAACGTGCGTGGCAACGCCAGCCAGCCGGAAATTACTTTCTCATCGGTCCCTGCGCTCCCCGAAGAGGAGCTGTTGGCACGGCTGCTGTTCGGCGGATCGATCACCAATCTGTCGGCCACCGATGCGCTGCAGCTGGGTGCGGCAGTGGCGAGTTTGCGCGGCGGTTCGGGCACGGGCCCGATCAACCAGCTGCGCGATGCCATCGGGCTCGACCGGCTGCGGATCGTACCCGCCGACGCGGCTCTCGGGCGCGGCACTGCCATTGCTCTGGGCAAGAACTTCGGGCGCAGGTTCTATGTCGAGATCATCACCGACGGAGCGGGCTACAATGCCAGCAATGTCGAGTTCCGGGTGACGAGCTGGCTGAATCTGCTCGCCACCGTCAGCACCATCGGGCGGCACAGCGCGGCGGCAGAGTACCGGCGCGACTATTGACTGAATTGTTAGGGAGTTCAGCCTCCGGGCTGGATATCGGCCAGCACGCCCTCGATGGGAATGACGACGCCGTTGGCTCCCAGCATTTCCTCACCAAGCACGGCCGAGGCTGCGCCTTCCTCAAGGCTGACCGCCACATTCTCACCATCCATCGCAAAGGTCAGCGTACCTTCGCCCATCGTCTGCATCTCCACCGGGCCACGGTTACTGGCCACGGCGGCTGCGATGTCTTCTGCGGTAAGATAGCCCGGGACCACGTGGCGGCGCAGCATGGCGAGCAGGGCAGGGCGCGCCTCTTCGCCGGTAAATTCCTCGCCCAGACTATCGAGCGCCGCATCGGTGGGAGCGAAGAAAGTATAGGCCGCCGTGCCATCGAAGGTCTGCGACAGGCCGCCGTCTTCCATGAGCTCCTCCACACGCGAAAGGTCATCCGCCCTGGAGATCAGAGCAGCGATCGTCTGGGTGCCCGGGGCGGAAGCATCGGCGGTTCCCGCAACTTCTCCGTCATTGCCGCAAGCGGAGAGGGCGAGCAGGAAGGCTGATACGGTAGCAAGCAGCAGCACGCGGCGCTGCGGGGTGTTCGACGACATTTCGGTTCTCCCTAGACCAGTAATTCTATGGCAGCAGCAATCAGCTGCGTTTCGGGATCGACCTGATAGATGTAGCCGTCCGAATAGCGGTAGTTGCGGTCCGGCCCGTCCCGGTACTGGTCGCGGTAGCTGTAGGGCACATTGTAAACGTCGTATCCGCGCGGCACCGGCTGGCCGACCACGAATTCGTCTCCGGTCAGCAAGGCAGCGATGGACGAGATAACCGCAGTTTCCGGATCGACGCGGTAAACCACGTTGTCGGCATAGCGGTAATTGTCGGCAAAGCCGTAATAGCGCGAATAATAGTCCGGCACGCGGTCATAGCCATAGCTGGAGGGCCAGACATTGCCGATCCCCAGCGCTCCGCCGAGTAGCGGTATGTATCCCGCGATCCTGTTGCCATCGTAACGCACCAGGAAACCATCTTCGTAGAAGTAGTTGCCGCCGCGATAGGGCAGGCCCCACCAGCTGGGTGCGTAGCGCGAATAGCGGGCGTAGCGGTCGTTCTGCTGCCGCAGCTGCCCCGGCGGCGTGCAGCCGTTGCGCTTGGCGGCGAGTCCGGGAGGGCAGCCGTTGACGAGCCCGCTTTCGCGATAGAGCACCCGCTCGACAAGATCGCTCTGGCGGCGTGGCCCGTTGCGAAGATCGCCATTGCCGCGATCTGAATTGGCGCGGTTGTTGCCGTTGCGGTTCGAAACGGAGCGGTCGTCGTTTCGGTTTGCGGCATTTCGGTTGCCGTTCCCCGGGTTGCCGCGATCGCTTGACCTGACTGAAGGGCCATTGCGGTTGTCGTTATTGCCATTCCCGGCGCGCGGCGATTGACCGCCGTTGCCACGCTGCGCTTGGCCGCGTTCTTGGGAGGCTCCATTGCCAGCGCCATTGCGGCGGTCGTTGCCATTGCCGCGGGCATCCGGCCCGGCTTGCGCGGTAGAATTGCCACCGCGATTGCCGCTGCCATTGCCATTGCCATTGCCATTGCCCTGGGCCAGCGCTGGCGTCGCCGCCAGCGCAAGGATCGAGACGGCTGTCACGAGAATTTTCATCAGTGGTACTCCTGTGAAGGCGCAACTGCGGGGGTATGGTCTGGTTCCGGCTTTTGCGGCGAACGGAACGGGTCAACCGCGGCGGTATAGCTCGGATTCCGCAGCCCGACGGCGGACGAGGCCTTTCATTACTCGCCCTCCAGCGTGACACCAGCGATCGAATTCGCGCGCCGCCCCCGCGAAATCGCCGGCCTTGTGCTTTCGGGTGAGCGTCGCCCGCGCGATCGCTCCGGTGTTGTAATGGAAGCTGACCAGCGCATCGAACTGCGACTGGGTGGTGGGCGCATTATCGAGCACTCGTGCGACCTCATTTGCGTAGCGGATGAGGTCTTCTTCGAGCCGCGTGTCGCACCGGGCCTGTGTCCAGACCGTTCCGCGCGCGATGCCCGGACCGGTCGCGCCCCAGCCGATCGTCCACGGTGCGCCCCCGCTGCCCGGGTCAGGGTAAGCTTCGATCATGCCGTCCGTGCGCCGCTTTGCGCAGCCTTCGAAGCGCTTGATGAGGGCGACGCCTTCCGGTCCGATCTGGCCCGGAGTATTCGCGGGGGAATATGGAGCACATGGAGCACTGTCCAATGAGATGGTTTCTGCGGCTGGGACGGGCCGCGTGCGCGAGCTGAACCGCAGCAAGAGGCGGGCAAGATCGAAGAGGGATGGGCGGGACATGGCTTGGCCTTTTCTGAAGTGTCAGGAGGCATCCGGCTAGGCATTCCGGAAGATTGTAGGAAAGGCCTGACAAGAATGCTTGACTGACAAGAGCTCTTTACAGTAAAGAACTCTTGTCAGGCAGCGGAGTCGTTTGGTGCAGAACCGGTTGAAGGAATACCGCGAGGCGTGCGGTTGGAGCCAGGGCGAGCTTGCCCGGCGGCTGGGCGTTTCACGGCAGACGATCAACGCGGTCGAAACCGACAAGTACGACCCTTCGCTGCCCTTGGCGCTGCGCATGGCGAAGCTGTTTGCCGTGGCGGTGCCCGAACTGTTTATCGATCACTGGGAGCCCGAAGCATGACCGAGATGCAAACCGATACTGCGCAGGCAGACAGGAATCGCCGATGGAAGAAAGCCGCCCTTGCTCTCGGGCTGGGCGCCATAGCAGGCTTCGCCGGGGCCACGCTGATACTGCAATTCTTCGATAGCGGCGCGCTGCCTGCGGTCGGCGCCTCGGTCGAGATCGCGGCGCTGGTCGGACTTATCTATATGCTGACTGCCGCTGCGGTAGCAGTGGGCGTAATCAGTCCGAAGTCGGGCGCCAAGTTCCTCAATGTCGAGGATGCCGAGGAATTGCAGGAGCAGCGCGGCATCCTGCTTTATTCTGGCATCGGTATGGCTACTGCAGGGTTAGCCCTGGTCGCGGTGGCGCTGGGCGGCGTAGCCGGGGTGATTGATCCCGCGATGGCCCTGACGGTCTACATCGCACTTTCTGTAATGACTTGCTGGATTTCGCTGAAATCGTGGAAATTGCAGGATGAACTGATGCGCGCCGCAGGAAGCGAGACTGCCGCCTTCGCCTACTACCTCGTGCTCGGCATCGGCGGAACATGGGCCGTGCTGGCACACCTCGGCTTCGTCACGGCACCCCAGCCGCTTGATTGGCTGACACTGTTCTGGGGGCTGACATTACTCGCCGCCTTTATCGCCGCCGGAAGGCGGGGGATGCTGGCAATGCGGTGACTGTTCGCGATGTCGATAAAGGCGTTCCGTTCGTCCTGCGTTTAGCCCGTTTCGCCTTGTCTGTCGTATTTGGCCAATCGCTACCCGCATTATCTCAAGAGACTCCGCGCGCCTTGGGGGAGAGTTGCCGATGTCGTTTCGTATTCACGCTGCCGGGACAGGGGGTTTTCGGCATCAACGCAACTGGACAGACGAAGGAGACGTTTACGATCTCGCCTCGGCCATGTCGCTGGCCGCTTCGACTTCAGGCGGCGTTCGTGGTGTAGCTACGGAGTACGGAACCAGCCGCGTTCTTGGTCTCACAGATGCAACATCGGATAGCCCGGTTCAACGCGCCACGCGAACTGTCGGCACGCTCACCTGTATGCACACACTAAACGATGCTTTCACGCTGGCGCTGGCGGAGCGCAGCCGGATGCAGATTGCCGTCACCGCGCAGTCCCCTTCCTCGATGCCGTTCTTTCCCGATGTCGGCGGGCATTTGCGATATACCTACGATTCGCGGGACAACTTCTACGATTTCATGTGCGACCTCACGCCAAAGCTGGAAGCCGCCAACCTCAACCGCTTTACCGTCCTCTGCGCTTTGGCGGAGGCCTTTGCGCTATGGCCCCACCACGGCACGCGCGGAATCGCCATGCTGGTGGTGCAATTGACAGGAACCTAAGCAAAAGGGCCGCCCGGTTTCCCGAGCGGCCCTCTCTTTTCGTGTCGGCTGAAACCGGCGATCAGCTCGAATAGTACATATCGAATTCGACGGGGCAGGGTGTGGTTTCGGTGCGCAGCACTTCTTCCCACTTCAGTTCGATGTAGGCTTCGACCTGGTCCTTTGTGAACACTCCGCCCTGCAGCAGGAACTCGTGATCGGCGGTTAGCGAATCGAGCGCCTCACGCAGGCTGCCGCATACTGTGGGCACCTGCGCCAGTTCGGCGGGCGGCAGGTCGTAGAGGTTCTTGTCCATCGCTTCACCCGGATGGATCTTGTTCTGAATCCCGTCGAGACCCGCCATCAGCAGCGCAGCGTAGCAGAGGTAAGGGTTGGCCATCGCATCGGGGAAACGGAATTCCACGCGCTTCGCTTTTTCACCCGTACCATAGGGAATGCGGCAGCTCGCCGAGCGGTTGCGTGCCGAATAGGCGAGCAGAACAGGCGCTTCGAAGCCCGGAACCAGCCGCTTGTAGCTGTTGGTGGTGGGGTTGGTGAAAGCGTTGAGCGCCTTGGCATGCTTGATCACGCCGCCGATGAAATAGAGGCAGGTGTCCGACAAGCCGGCATAGCCATTGCCTGCGAAGGTCGGTTTGCCCTTTTCCCAGATCGACATGTGGGTGTGCATGCCCGAACCGTTATCGCCCTTGATCGGCTTGGGCATGAAAGTCGCCGTCTTGCCATAGGCGTGGGCGACCTGGTGGACGACGTACTTGTAGATCTGCATCCGGTCGGCGGTCTGCACCAGCGTGCCGAAAGTAAGGCCCAGTTCGTGCTGCGCGGCGGCAACTTCGTGGTGATGCTTGTCACACGGCAGGCCCATTTCGAGCATGGTCGAGACCATTTCGCCACGGATATCGACCGCGCTGTCCACCGGAGCGACGGGGAAATAGCCGCCCTTCACGGCGGGGCGGTGGCCCATGTTGCCGCTCGGATATTCGGTGCCGGTGTTGGTCGGCAGTTCGATATCGTCGATCTGGAAGCCCGAACCGGCGTAGCCGTCTTCAAAGCGCACATCGTCGAACATGAAGAATTCGGCTTCCGGGCCGACATAGACGGTATCGCCGATGCCGGTGGACTTGAGGTAGGCTTCGGAACGCTTGGCGGTGGAACGCGGATCGCGCGAATAGAGCTCTCCCGAGGCCGGATCGACGATGTCGCAGTTGATGATCATCATCGGCGTGGCGCTGAACGGGTCCATCCACACTTCGGTCATGTCCGGCTTGAGGATCATGTCGGACTCGTTGATGACCTTCCAGCCGGCGATCGACGAACCGTCGAACATCAGCCCTTCCTCGAGCTGGTCTTCATCGAGCGCGCTCGCCACCATGGTGAGGTGCTGCCACTTGCCCTTGGGATCGGTGAAACGCAGATCGACCCATTCGATTTCCTCGTCCGCGATCCGCTTCACGATATCAGCTGCACTGGCCATTCTTGTCTTTCCTTCTGGGATTGGATTGATTTTCGGTTTGAAATTCTGTTGCCGGGGGCGGGGCGATCAGATCGCTGAATCGTCCTGCTCGCCGGTGCGGATGCGGATGGCGCGGGCGATATCCGATACGAAGATCTTGCCATCGCCGATGCGCCCGGTCTTGGCCGCGCCCGCGATGGCTTCCACCACCTGGTCCGCCAGCGCATCGGGCACGATCACTTCCAGCTTCACCTTGGGCAGGAAGTCGACAACATATTCGGCTCCGCGATAAAGTTCGGTATGGCCCTTCTGGCGGCCAAAGCCCTTCGCCTCGGTCACGGTGATGCCGGACACGCCGACTTCGTGCAGCGCGTCCTTCACCTCGTCCAGCTTGAACGGCTTGATGATGGCTTCGATCTTTTTCACTTTAGTCCCCGCGCCGTCCTGCAACCGGCAATGTTCGAGAATCGCATTTCAAGAATCATGCCAGAGCTTGCGGATCGGGCCTAAACAATCGCTCGCACTTGCGAAAGGGCGGATTCGCAACATTCTCGGCTCCCGATACCGGGTTTGCGCAGCATTCGTGCGTGGAGCGACCGGGTAGAGGCGGGAAGGCTGGTGAATTTCCGGGCACGCCTGCCCAAAAGCTGGGCAGCCTAAGCCGCCGGGCTAAAGCCGCAACCCCGCCAGTTCGTCGCACCCGGCCATCAGGTTGAGCGATTGCACCGCCGCGCCGCTCGCTCCCTTGCCGAGGTTGTCGAGCCGCGCGATCAGCCGCGCACTCCGGCCTTGCGCATCACCGAACACCCACAGGTCGAGCCGGTCGCTCGGCGGGGCATCGGCGCGAAGCAACAGTTCGGCAGGCGTGTCATGGTGGACGGTGACCAGAGGCGACTTGTCGTAATAGCGCGCCAGTTCATCCCGCAACCGGTCTGGCGCGGAGGCATTGCGCATCGCGGCGATCTGCAATGGTACTTCAACGATCATGCCGCGAAACGCCGGGACAACCGCAGGCGCGAAAACCGGCGGATGCTCCAGTCCGGCCTGCCGTTGCATTTCCTTCAGATGCTTGTGATCCAGCGTCAGCCCATAGGCGCGGAAGGCGATATCGGTTTCCATCTCGTAGCGCTCGACCAGCGCCTTGCCGCCACCCGAAAAGCCGGAGACGGCGTTGACTGTATAGGGCCATTCGCGCGGCAGCAGCTTGGCGCGCACCAGCGGCGCGACCAGCGCGAGAAAACCGGTGGGGTAACAGCCGGGATTGGATACCTGCTTTGCGCCCGCCACCACGCTTGGCCCGACCAGTTCGGGAAAGCCGTAGATCCAGCCCGCCGCATTGCGGTGCGCGGTGGAGGCATCGATTACCCTCGTGCCGCTATCCGCATCGATCAGCGCCACCGCCTCGCGCGCCGCATCGTCGGGCAAGCAGAGGATTGCGAAATCGGCATAGTTCAGCGCGGTGCGGCGGCAATCGGCATCCTTGCGTTCGGCATCGCTCAGGCGGATCAGGTCGAATTCCTCGCGGCCTTCCAGCCGCTCGGCGATTTCCAGCCCGGTGGTACCCGCTGCCCCGTCGATGAATACAGTATGCGCCATCAGGCAATCTGCTCCAGCCGGTCCGCCTTGACGTAACCGACCGGTCCGTCGGCGGAGAGGCAGCCCCAAGCCCAGATGCCCGTCACGTCGAGCACTTCGAAGCTCTCGCCTTCGAGCAGCACGCACAGTTGCTCGGCACCTTCGCGCGGGTCAGCCAGTAGCGGCGCGCCGCCCGGCATCACGCTACGCGGCTGGGGTACGGCATAATGCGGCACGAAGTATTTCCCCGCCAGCGCGATGTGCGCCAAATCGCCGCGTAGGGGGACACGCCGGGGGTCGGCACGCACGACCGGTCCGGCAAGGACGTATGGCCCCTGCGGATGGCTTGTGCCGGTCGGAATGTCAGACTGGCTCAAACGCCTGCCCCTTGCTCAAAGTTGTTGCGGTTTGTCCGGCGCGCTTAGCCGTAGCGATGCAGCGGCACAAGTTCGGCCCCCAAGGCCGATTTAGCCGAACCGCCCGCGCAGCATGTGGAACGCCGCGCGCAGCCCCAGCGCCGCGCCGCCCTTGGCTCGACCGGGCTTGGCCGTGGGGCGCCAGGCGAAGGTATCGAAATGCGCCCAGTCGATTCCTTCGCCGACGAACCTGTCGAGGAAGGATGCAGCCACGCTGGCCCCGGCAAAGCCGTTGGCAGGCGAATTGTTGAGATCGGCCACGTCGGACTTGAGCCACTCGGCGTAAGCGTCATGGATCGGCAAGCGCCACGGCGCATCGTCGTGCGCCCGGCCTGCGGCGATCAGTTGTTCGGCAGTCTGGTCACGGCGGGTGAACAGCGCGGGCAGGTCGGGCCCGACAGCCACTCGCGCCGCCCCGGTCAGGGTGGCGAAATCGATGATAAGCTCAGGTTCGCTTTCGCTCGCGAGGGTAAGCGCATCGCCAAGCACCAGCCGACCTTCGGCATCGGTATTGCCGATCTCCACGCTCAGCCCCTTGCGACTGGCCAGCACGTCGCCGGGGCGGAAGGCGTTGGCGGAAATCGCGTTTTCCACTGCCGGCACCACGCAATGCAGACGCACTTTCATGCCGGTGCGCATGATCAGTTCGGCCAAGGCCAGCGCGTGCGCCGCGCCGCCCATGTCCTTCTTCATCAGCAGCATTCCGGCAGCAGGCTTGATGTCCAGCCCGCCCGAATCGAAGCACACGCCCTTGCCGACAATCGCGACGCGCGGGTGCTTTTCATCGCCCCAGGTGAAATGGATCAGCCGCGGGGCGTGCTTGCGATCGGCCGCGCGGCCCACGGCCTGGACCATCGGGAACCCTTTTTCCAGCGCATCCCCGCGCACCACTTCCAGTTCGGCCTTGTACGCCTTGGCGATCCGTTCGGCTTCCGCTTCCAGTGCGGCGGGGCCCATATCCTCTGCCGGAGTGTTGACCAGATCCGCGACCAGCGAGGCGGCCTGCGCTTCGGCCACGGCCAGGTCGATCTTCGCCGCTTCCCCGGTCAGCAGCACACGCGGACCCTCGGCCTCGTCGTCCTTGCGGTAGCGGGTGAAGCGGTATTGCGCGGACTGCCAGCCGAACAGTGCGGGGCCGGGATCGCCATTTGCGCGGCGGTAAGTTCCGGCGGGGAGCACCTCGGCCAGCTTGGCCATGCACCAGCTCGAAAGCTCGTCCGGATTGGCGACGCCGCCCAGCGCGAACCAGCCCTCTCCATCCGGCACGATCCCGACCTGGTATCCGCCGCCGGTAAACTTCTGCGCCGCCAGAGCCGCACGCTGTGGTCCGCTCAGCCCCTTGGCGAAACTCTCGAACGTATCCTTGTTGACAAGGTGGATGGCGATGGCGTCCTGCCCGCGATCGGGCTGGATCAGATTGTCGGCGATGCTCATGCGATATCGCTTGCCGTTTTCGCGCGCGTTTGGAAAGGCTGCGGAGTGATGTTGCGACGATTCTCCTCGATCTTGGTTGCGGCCGCATTGCTTTCGGGATGCGATTTCGCCGGGGAGGAGCCCAAGCCCGCTCCGACCGCCACTGCGTCAACACCCACGCCCGATGCCTCCGCTACCGGGGACGATGCGCCGGTGGGCGGGGCGCGGCAGGTTTCGGAAGAGACCGATACCTTCCTGTTCGAATATGCCTATCCTGCCGAAGCCGGCGAGATTCCCGGCCTTGCCGCCTGGCTCGATCTGCGGCTGGATCGCCAGCGCGAGGCATTGGCGCGCGAAGCTTCCGACGGCCGCGATCAGGCGCGCGACAACGGCTTCCCGTTTAACAAGTACTCCAGCGGCACGGCTTGGGAAGTGGTGGCAGACCTGCCAGGATGGCTAAGCCTATCCGCCAATCTCGACAGTTATCAGGGCGGAGCGCATCCCAATTACGGGTTCGACGCGCTGGTATGGGACAAGGAAAACGACCGCCCGCTGGAGCCGGTTTCCTTTTTTGCCTCTGCTGAAGCGCTCGATGCGGCTCTGGGCGAGCGTCTGTGCGAGGCGCTGAATGCCGAACGGGCGGAACGCCGCGGTGAACCGGTGGAAGAAGGATCGGACGGCACGTTCGATACCTGCATCAAGCCTGACGAGACCAATGTCCTGCTCGGTTCAAGCAATGGCCGTCACTTCGATCGTGTCGGTATCCAGATCGCCCCCTATCTGGCTGGCCCCTATGCCGAGGGTGCCTACGAATTCACGTTCGAAGTGGATGACGACTTGCTTGCGATCGTCCGCCCGGAATATCGGGTAGCGTTCGGGGCAGAGGAATAGGTCCGGCTCGCATTTTCGCGCGGCTTCGCCTACATAACCCCGCATGACACAATATCAGCACGTCACAGCCGACACTTCCGTCTACCGCGACGGCACCATCAAGCTGCACGGGCCGGAAGGGTTCGAAGGCATGCGCAAGGCGGGGCTGCTCGCCGCGCAGATCCTCGACGAGATGGCCCTGCGGGTGAAGCCCGGCGTCTCCACCGAGGAGCTCGACGCGGTGGTGCGCGAGATGACGCTGGATGGGGGCGCGGTCCCGGCCACGCTCGGCTATCGCGGCTATACCCATTCGTGCTGCATCTCGATCAACCACGTGGTTTGCCACGGCATCCCTTCGGACAAGCGGCTGAAGGATGGGGACATCGTCAACATCGATGTCACTCCGCTGCTCGATGGCTGGCACGGCGATACCAGCCGCATGTTCCTGGTCGGCGATGTGCCGCTGAAGGCCCGCAAGCTGGTCGAAGTGACTTATGAATGCCTGATGGTCGGCATCGCGCAGGTACGCCCCGGTGCCCGGCTGGGGGATATCGGCGCGGCAATCCAGAGCCATGCGGAGCGGCACCGCTACGGCGTGGTGCGCGATTTCTGCGGCCACGGGCTCGGGCGGCTTTTCCACGATGCCCCCGAAGTGGTTCACGCTGCCCGCGCGGGCAGCGGGCCGGAACTGAAGCCGGGCATGTTCCTCACCATCGAACCGATGATCAATCTTGGTCGCTCGCACGTAAAGCTGCTCAACGATGGCTGGACGGCGGTGACGCGCGACAAGAGCCTGTCCGCGCAGTTCGAACATTCGATCGGCATTACCGAGGACGGCTGCGAGATTTTTACCAAGTCCCCCACCGGGCTGGACCAGCCGCCTTACGCGGTGGCATCGTGAAGCCCTTGGTCGCTCTGCTGGGGCTGGTGGCGCTGGCCGGTTGCCAGACTGCCCCTGCGCCCACGCCCGTTGCAGAGAATACCGAAGGCTACCGGCTGGCGCAGGCCGCCTGTTCGCAATGCCATTCGATCGAGGCCTTCGGCCTTTCGCCAAACCCTGCCGCACCCGAATGGCCGGTGATTGCCAACACGCCGGGCCTGACCCGCGAAACGCTCACCACCTGGCTGACCGACGCGCACAATTATCCCGGTGAGATGGATTTCTATCTGGAAGGTGACGAGATCGGCCAACTGGTCGATTACATGCTGACCCTACGCCGCGAGGATTATCACCCGGCGTATCAGTAAGGGCGCCTTACCCCTCCCGCGCCGCACGGATCGCCGCACCGCCCGCGAAGGGCGCGATTGCCACCAGCACCAGGCTGATCGCTCCGGTCAGCGCCAGCCCGCCTTCACCCCCGCTCGACAACGATCCCGCGCCGAAGATCAGCAGCGGCACCGCCAGCGGGATCACCAGCAGGCCGGAGAGCGCCGCGCTGCCTTTCAGCCCGACAGTGACGGCGGCGATGATAATGCCGATGGCGGCCAGCCCCGGCGTTCCTGCCAGCAGGCCCAGTTCGACCAAGCGCAGCGTCTGGTTGTCGATCCCCAGCAGTGCGCTGGCGGGTAGCGCGGCGATCATCACGAACGGGCCGAAGCTGAGCCAGTGCGCCAGCAGCCGCACCGCAACCACGGCTTCCTCGGATATTCCGCGCAGGGCCCACTGGTCGAAGAACCCGCCCTCGACATCGGGTGCGAGCAGCCGGTCGAGCGGCAGGATCGCGGCGAGCAGCGCGGCGACCCAGATCACTCCGCCGCCGGTTGCCGCGAGCAGGGCAGGCTCCGGCCCGACGGCGAAGGGATAGAGCATCGCCACGGCGAGGAAAAACAGCAGCGGCAGCAGGGAATTGCCGCGCGCCGATCCGGGCAACAGCGCGGCGAGATCGCGGTGGAGCAGGGCGGCGAACACCTTCATGCGGCGAAATCCGGCAGGTGGAGCGTTGTCGCGCCCGCCGGCAGGGCGAACGGCTGGTGGCTGGCGACCAGCGCTACCCCGCCAGCTTGGCAGTGATCGGCGACGATCCGCTCGACCAGCGCCACCGCTTCCCTGTCCAACCCATTGAGTGGTTCGTCGAGCAGCCAAAGCGCGCTTTGCTGGCCGATCAGCCGCGCAATGGCGGCGCGTTTGCGCTGGCCGGTGGAAAGGTAGCGTACCGGCACGTCGAGCAGCGGCGCAAGTCCCAGTGTTTGAACCGGGGCGAGGGCATCGCCATCGATCCGCTGCCAGAAGCCGAGCGCCTTGGCCAGCGGCGGGTGTTCGTCGAGCGCCAGCAACTGATCGAGCATGGCAAGGCTGCCCTGCCGTTCCACCTTCCCGGCATAGGGCCGCGCCAGTCCGGCAAGGATGCGGATCAGGCTCGATTTGCCCACCCCGTTGGGGCCGGTGACATGGCAGGCCTGCCCCGCCGACAGGTCCAGCGACAGCCCCGAAAACAGCAGCCGATCACCGCGGCGGCAGGCGAGATCGGTCGCGGTCAATCGGCACGGTTCCATCGGCGCCTGCGTTAGGGCATGGTTGGCGCAACACGCAAGCATTCGACTCATGGAGGGGACAGGCAATGGCAGTAGAGGGATTGGGAAGCCGCGAAGCGCAGGTGCTGGTGGCTGCGCTCGACGGCTGGGCTTTCACGCGCGACGGGGACGCGATCGGGCGGACCTTCGAATTCGCCGATTTCAGCCAGGCCTTCGCTTTCATGACGCAGGTAGCGATGCTGGCGGAAAAGCAGGATCACCATCCCGAATGGTCGAACGTGTACAACAAGGTGCAGATCGAACTGACCACCCACGATGCGGGCGGGCTGTCTATGCGCGATATGAAAATGGCGCGGGCGATCGAGGAATTGCTGGGGTGATGCGCTGGGTCGCGCTGCTGCGCGCGGTCAATGTCGGCGGGACGGGCAAGATCGAAATGGCCCGCCTGCGCGCGGCGGCGGAGCGGGCAGGTCTGGGCGAGGTGCGCAGCTATATCGCCAGCGGCAATCTGGTGTTCGACGGGCCGGATGATGTGGCCGAGGCGCGGCGGGTGCTGACCGGGGCGATAACGGGCGAATTCGGCTGGTGCCCCGGCCTTCTCCTGCGCAGCGGGGCGGAATTGGCGGCGGTGCTGGCGCGCAATCCGTTTGCCGAGGCCGAGGGCAACAAGGTGCTGGTGCTGTTTGTCGATGGTGACATCTCGACCAAAGGTTTGCGTCACCAGACCGACGAACAGATCGAACCGGGAGAACGCGAGATATTCATCCTCTTCCCCTCCGGCATGGGGCGCTCGCGGCTGGTAATCCCTTCGGCGAAGAATTCTACCGGGCGGAATATGAACACAGTGGCAAAATTGGCGGGAATGGCGGCTGCGGAGGCCTAATCCTGCGCCTTTCGCCCCTCGCTCCGTTCGTGCGCCTCCGCCAGCGTCACCGCGCGCTTGCGCAGCTGGCCCGGGAAGAACGTGGCGACGCGCTTCAGCTTCTTCGCGGTCTTGCCCACCAGCGTGTGCACCTTGTTGCCGTGGACCGCATTCCACGCTTCCTCCGCCACTGTCTCAACGGGCGTGAATTCCAGCCCCGCCTTCACCACCGCATCGCGGATCGGGGTGTTGCGGCTGCGATTGGGCGGTTGTTGCAGCAGCGGGGTATCGATGAAGCTCGGCATAAGAGAGCGCACCTTGATCCCGTGCGGGCGCCATTCGGCATCGAGGCTTTCGGTCATGCTCTTCACCCCGGCCTTGGTCGCGCCATAGACGCTCTGGTTGGCCATGCCGTAGATCGCCGCCGCGCTCGCGGTGTTGAGCAGGCACGAACCCGGCGCAGCGGCCTTGAGGTAAGGATAGCCCGCCTTCGCGCCGTAGAACACCGCGCGCAGGTTCACATCGAGCAGCAGGTCGAGTTCTTCGTGCGTGACTTCGATGAGCGGTCCGCCGGAGGGCAGCCCGGCGTTGTTGGCGAGGACATCGAGCATGCCGCCGGTATGCGCCGTGAACTGCGCAAGTGCCGCTTCCCACCCGGCGCGGTCGGTCACGTCGAAGGTGTAGCTATGGCACTGGCCTGCGGGCAGCAGTCCTTGCGTTTCGGCGAGGCCGAGCGAATTGCGGTCGGCGATCCCTACCAGCCAGCCCTTGGTCGCGAAATGCTGCGCAATGGCGCGGCCGATGCCGGAGGCTCCGCCGGTGATGAAGATGCTTTTCTGTTCCAATGCCAACTCCCCAAGCCTCGTCATTGCGAGGAGCCGCAGGCGACGAAGCAATCCAGTCCCCAACCTCGCGCATTATCGCAAGGGCGGGACTGGATTGGTTGGCCTTGGCCCTCTTCGAGTTCGCTACGCTCGCAATGACGAAAAAGGACGGTGGCTCACAGCCCCTTCACATGCTCCTTACCCACCCTAATCTCGGCAGTCGAGGCCGCCAGCACATCGCCCACCGGCTCGGCCCGCCCGCCAAGGCACTCGGCGAGGAAGTTCTCCGCAATCGCGTTGAAGGCGATGTTGTTTTCCGGGCGGTGGAAGCCGTGGCCTTCGTCGGGGAACAGGACATAGGTCACCGGCACCCCGTCGCGCTCCATTGCTTCGACGATCTGGTCGCTTTCGGCCTGCTTGACGCGCGGATCGTTGGCGCCCTGGCCGATCAGCAGCGGCTTGACGATGTCCTTGGCGCGGTAAAGCGGGCTGATCGACTTCAGGAAAGCCTTGCCCTCCTCGGTTGTCGGATCGCCCATCCGCTCGTGGAACTGCTTCACCAGCGGCTCCCAGTAGGGCGGGATCGTTTCGAGCAGCGTTTCGAGGTTCGAGGGGCCGACAATGTCCACCCCGCAGGCGAACGCTTCGGGCGTAAAGGTCAGCCCCACCAGCGTGGCATAACCGCCGTAGGAGCCGCCCATGATCGCCACCTTGTCGCGCTCGGCAATGCCCTTTTCGATGGCCCATTCGACCGCGTCGATCAGGTCGTCGTGCATCTTCGCCGACCATTGCAGGTTGCCCGCGTTGGTGAAGGCCTTGCCGAATCCGGTCGAGCCACGGAAGTTGACAGACAGCACCGCATAGCCGCGATTGGCGAGCCACTGGTGCGAGCGGTTGTAGCCATAGCCGTCGCGCGCCCATGGCCCGCCGTGGACCAGCAGCACCAGCGGCACCGGCGCGTGGGGCACTCCGCTTGCTTCGGGATCGCTCTGCGGGGGCAGGGTGAGGTAGCTGGGCAGCACCAGCCCGTCGCGCGCGGGAATTTCCAGCGCGTGCATCGGCTGCAAGGGCGCGCCTTCCAGCTCAGGCTTGGTGACGTAGAACTGCGTCAGGGTCTGCGCGTCGCGATCGAAGAGATAGCTGGCGACCGGCCCGGTGAGCGGATCGTTCCACACCAGCCATCGGCGGTCGTCATCGGTGCGCGACTGGACGCCGAAATCGCCGCCCAGCCGCTCGCGCAGCCAGTCGAGCGCCGCGCCGATTTCCGGGTCGATGGCGTGATGCTCGGTGCGCAGATAGGTGGCGCTCCACGCCTGCACCACGCCCGTCTTGGTGTGGCGCATGGTGCCGCCGATATCGGCCTTGTCGTGCTCGGCGATGAGAGTGCGGGTGCCGGTGGCGGTGTCCTCGGCATAGAGCGCGGCGCTATCGCGGCCCCGGCTGTCGAACCAGTAGAGCGTCGCCCCATCGGTGGTATAGCCCGCCATGCCGGTGGTCAGCGCGTCGTCGAGGCCGGTCACTTCGCGGGGCGTTTCCGCCACTACGCCATCGCTGATCTCGTGCATGTCGGTGCCGCCCGCCGCATTCTGCCGCATGGCCCACCTCAGGGTGAGGCTGTCGTCGCTCTCGAAGCTCGCCCAGCCGTCGTTCTCGAACACCAGTTCGAGCGCGCCGGTGTTCAGATCGAGCAGATGCACGTCGAAGAACCGCGCATCGCGGTTGTTGAGGCCGATCAGCAGCTTGTCCCGGATCGTTTCCGAACCGCCGACCACCTGCACCCGCGCGCCTTCGAACGGGGTCAGGCACTTCTCCGCGCTGCCCGCCAGATTGACCTGGTAGAGCAGGAAATTCTCGTCCCCGTCGGTGTCGCGGATGTAGAGCAGGCTCTGACTGTCGGGAGCCCAGAAATAGGCGGGAATCGGTCGTCCTGCCACGCTGGTCATCCGGCGCGCCTCGGTGTGGTCTTCGGCGGGGGCCATGAATACATTGAGCACGCCTTCCCACGGCGCCATCCAGCTGACCCACTTGCCGTCCGGGCTGATCTTGCCGCCGGAGCGGGTGGGATTGCCGAACAGGTGATCGCGCGGGATCAGCGGGGTCGCGGCTACGCGGGTGGCGGCGGTGGTGGCGGTATCGGTCATGGGGTCTCCCTGTTGGTCCCGGCTGGGGAGTTAGGAAGTAACGATGGCAATTCCAATTGCCGCAGCGAGAAATGCCCCCAAAACCAGCAGCGAACGCACCCTGCGATTGCGCGCCGCTTCGCCAGGCTCAAGCGGGGCCACGGCGACAAAAGCTCCGCCGATTTCGACAACGGTTATCGCGATTTCCTTCAGTCGCCGCAGCATCGCCGACTACAACGCCGGATTGTTGTAGCAATGCCAGGTGAAAATCGCCGTCGCCCCGCGATGCGGCCGCCACGGTTCCGCCAGCGCGCGGGTGGCCTTTTCGTCCGGTCGTTCCTCCAGCCCCAGGATCTTGCCGATCCCGGCCATTACCGCCAGGTCCCCGGCGGGCCAGATGTCGGGGCGGCCTTCGGCGAACAGCAGGTAGATTTCTGCCGACCAGCGGCCGATGCCCTTGATCTTCGTCAGCTCGGCAATCGCAGCCTCGTCATCGGCGGGCAGGTTGTCGAAATCGACTTCGCCCGCGCTCACCAGTTCGCATAGGCTCCGCGCATAGCCCTGCTTCTGCCGAGAGAGGCCGCAGGCGCGCAAAGTATCGAAATCGCGTTCGAGCAGGGCGGCGGGGGAGAATTCAGTGCCCAGTTCGGCTTCCAGCTTGTTCCACATCGAACTGGCCGCCGCCACGCTCACCTGCTGGCCGACGATGGTGCGCAGCATGGTCATGTATCCGGTGGGGCGGATGCGCGGTTCTGGGTATCCGGCAATCTCCAGCGCCCGGGCGATGGCGGGCTCCTGCCCGGCCACCGCATCGAGTGCGCTCTTGATCTGTTCTGCCGTCAGTCCCATCCGCCAAATCCTTGCCAAAGCCAGTGCGATTGCCTAGCAGCCGCGCCGCAGGACAACAGAGGAAAAGCGCATCCCATGCCCAAGCTGATCGTGGTCAACCGTGCAGGCGAGGAAACGACCGTCGACGTCACCAGCGGCCTTACCGTGATGGAAGCCATCCGTGACAACGGCTTTGACGAGCTACTGGCGCTGTGCGGCGGCTGCTGTTCGTGCGCGACGTGCCACGTGCACGTCGATCCGGCCTTCTCCGACAAGCTGCCCGCGATGAGCGAGGACGAGGACGACCTGCTCGATTCCAGCGACCACCGCGATGCGACCTCGCGGCTTTCGTGTCAGATTCCCTTCACCGATGCGCTGGACGGGCTGAAAGTCACGATTGCCGAAGAAGACTGAGTTTGGGCGGGGCAAAGCGCAGCCGCATTGCGCTTCGTCGCCGCGCGCCCTAAATTCTCCGGGCATGACTGCTCCTCCTCCCCGCACCGACACGCTCGAATTGATCGGCAATACCCCTCTCGTGCTGCTCGCCGGAGCGAGCGAGGCGGCTGGGTGCGAGATCTGGGGCAAGTGCGAATTCGCCAATCCCGGTGCCTCGGTGAAGGACCGTGCAGCGCTTTGGATCGTCCGCGACGCCGAGGCGCGCGGCGAATTGCGCAGCGGCGGCACGGTGGTGGAGGGCACGGCAGGCAATACCGGGATCGGCATGGCGCTGGTGGCCAACGCGCTCGGCTACAAGACCGTGATCGTGATGCCGGACAACCAGTCCAAGGAAAAGATGGACACGCTGCGCGCGCTCGGCGCGGAACTGGTGCTGGTGCCGCCGACCAAGTTCGCCGACCCCAACCACTTCGTCCACACCTCGCGGCGGCTGGCCGAGGAAACCCCCGGCGCGGTCTGGGCCAACCAGTTCGACAATGTCGCCAACCGCCGCGCGCACATCGAAGGCACGGCCCCGGAAATCTGGGACCAGCTTGAAGGCCGGGTGGACGGCTTCACCTGCGCGGTCGGCACCGGCGGCACGCTGGCAGGCGTGGGCATGGGCTTGAAGGCGCTCGACGAGAATGTCCGCATTGCGCTGACCGATCCGCATGGCGCTGCGCTGTATAACTACTATGCCAACGGCGAGCTGAAGGCCGAAGGAACTTCGGTAGCCGAGGGTATCGGCCAGGGCCGCATTACCGCCAATCTCGAAGGTGCGCCGATCGATACCCAGTTCCGCATTTCCGACGAGGAAGGCTTGCAGTGGGTCGCCCGGCTGCTGCGCGAGGAAGGGCTGTGCCTTGGCCTGTCCTCCGGCATCAATGTCGCGGGCGCAGTGGCGCTGGGGCGGCAACTGTTGGCTGAAGGGCGCGAGGATGCGCGGGTGGCGACGATCCTGTGCGACACCGGGTTCCGCTATCTCTCCACGCTCTACAATGCCGAATGGCTGGCATCGAAGAACCTGCCGGTATTCGACTGGCTAGGTTCATCGTGATCGACTAAAATGCCGCGCATGGTCATCGATCCCCGCGATTTGCTGCGCAACCGCGCTGCACCACGGCAAGCCGAGGCGGTTCGCGTGGAAACGCTCAGCTCGCCGCTGGGCGGCACGCGGGCGGAGCGGATCCAGCGTTTGCAAGTCGGGCTGTTCGGCGTGCTGTCGATGGTGCTGCTGATCGGCCTGGCGGACGTCGTCATCAGCCGCGCGCAATTGACCGAGGCGAGCGCTGTGCCCGAAGCGGCACCAACGGTTGTGGCTGAAGAAACAGATGCTCCCCGTGATCCGCTGGCGGATGCGGGTGTGGTGCCGGCATTGCCCCCCCAACCAACCGCTTCGCCAACCGGGCGGGCAGCGCCGCGCGCGGGGGACATTCCCGGTCCGGAATCTTCAGCAGGTCAGAATGCGCCCCTGCAATAGAATCTGGAGAGCAGCGCTATTTGCGATGCTGGCGTCCGCGACTCTTCCCGCAAACGCGCAAGAGGAGCAGACGGAACCGGGCGAGGCGATTGCCCTGATGGGCACGATCCCTATCTATTGGGGCGAGACCGAAGGCTTCGATGAAATCCTTGCCGGCGAAGCGCAACCGCATTGGGCGAGGGCATTTATCGAACGTCGCGCGCCGCTCGCGCCGCTGGATTATCTTTCGGCAGAGGCACTGGCCCCGCATCGCGCACTATTAATGGCGCAGCCACGCGGATTGACCGCGGAAGAGAATGTCGCGCTGGATGCCTGGGTTCGCGAAGGTGGCCATGTGCTGCTGTTCGTCGATCCCATGATGACCGGCGAATCCCGCTTCGGCCTCGGCGATCGACGGCGCCCGCAGGATGTCGCGCTGCTGTCCCCGATTCTCGCGCATTGGGGGCTGGGGCTGCATTTCGACGAGGGGCAGGATGAAGGGCTGGTGCAGGTCGATCACTTCGGCACAACGCTGCCGGTAAACCTGCGCGGCACCTTTGCTTACACCGGAGAAGCGCAACATTGCGCTATTCCGGGTGACGGGCTGCTGGCGCATTGCAGCCTTGGGTTGGGGCAAGTGCTGCTGGTGGCCGATGCCGCCATGCTCGATCTTGCGGGTCCGTACGAAGGGGCGGCAGCGGGTTTCGATTCGCTGCTGGCGCATATTTTTCCACAATTCGGGGAAAGCGCGGGAATTGCTGTTGAGGCATCCGCACAACCCACGGAAAACCGCCGTTTTCCTGCTTCAGAGGGGAACGACGGACGCCATCATGGAACTGCCGGAGAAGAGACTTCGTCCTAGCGAAAACAGTTATTTATCGCGTTGTCCCACAATTTCCCGCAATTTCCCCTTCCATCCCGCGTCTGCACGGGTTATTCCCCGATTCCATCGACAAGCTGATCGAGTCCCCGCCTCGTGTTCGAGGTTGTCCGGCTGCGCCTGTGCGCTTCCGGAGGAGAGAAAGGCTTGTCGATCGGGAAACCGTTTTGAGGGGTTTGGCAGGTGTCGCAGCGACCGGCAGGATACAGGGGGCAGGGCTTTTCGCTTCGCGGCGAGAAGAACCGCTTCGTCCTGCCGCCTTCGTTCCGCAAGGTGTTTGCCGACAACAATGACGAGAACGTGCTGTGCCTGATCCCGCACGATCGCTACCCCTGCCTGAGCGCATTCGGATTATCACGCACCGACAGCTTTGCCGACCTGCTCGACAAGGAAGAGGAAAACGCGGTCCGTCGCGGCGAGGCGTTTGACCGGGATCTCCGCTCGATGCAGCTGTGGGGCTTTGCCGAAGCCAGCTTCGACCAGAGCGGGCGCTTCATCCTGCCCGATCACTTGCCCGGCTTGGTGAACATCAGCGACAACATCTGCTTCCTCGGCGGCGGCGAATTCATCACCCTGTGGGATCTCGACAAGCTGGGATCGATGGGCGCGCCGTTTGCCGGTCCCTATGCCGCTTGCAAGGCAATGGCCGCTGATGCGCGCGCGAAGGCAAAGGGGAAAGGCAAGTGACCGCTCCCGCTCCCCACATTCCCGTTCTGCTCGCCGAAGTGCTTGAAGCGCTGGCCCCGCAGCCGGGCGATGTCATTATCGACGCGACTTTCGGCGCGGGCGGCTACACCCGCGCGCTGCTTGATGCGGGCGCAACCGTCCATGCTTTCGACCGCGATCCCGATGCGATTGCAGCGGGCAGCGCCTGGCCCGAGACGCAGGGGGGTAGTCCGCGCCTCGTGCTCCACCCGCGCCGCTTCTCCGAAATGGTCGCCGGGATGGCCGAGGTGGGTATTGCGCAGGTGGACGGGATCGCGATGGATATCGGGGTCTCCTCGATGCAGCTCGACCAGGCCGATCGCGGCTTTGCCTTTTCCAGCAATGGCCCGCTCGACATGACGATGAGCCGCGCCGGGCCGACCGCCGCCGATTTCGTCAATACGGCCGAAGCCGACGAAATTGCTGACGTGCTCTACCGCTACGGCGAGGAGCGCCAGTCGCGCCGGGTTGCCCGCGCCATCGTCGCCGCGCGCCCGCTGACGACCACTGGCGAACTGGCCCAGGTGGTGCGCAAGGCGCTGGGATACCGCGCGGGTGCGGGCAAGGATCCGGCCACCCGCAGCTTCCAGGCCATCCGCATCCATGTGAATGGTGAGCTGGACGAACTGGAGCAGGGCCTTTCCGCTGCCGAAGCCCTGCTGCGCGAAGGCGGGCGGCTGGCCGTGGTCAGCTTCCACAGCCTCGAAGACCGGATGGTCAAAACCTTTCTCCGCGATGCCGCGAACATGACCCCTCGCAGCTCGCGCCACCTGCCCGAAGCGCGCGTCGTTCCCCTTCCGCGCTTCGGGCCTTTACCCAAGGCAGTGCGCCCGTCTGCTGCCGAGATCGAGCGCAATCCGCGCGCCCGGTCCGCCACCCTGCGCTCCGCCATTCGCACCAATGCCCCCGCACGGGAGAACGCCGCATGACCCATTCCGGACTCCAGGGCCCATCGCGCCTGCGTCGTATCGGCTGGCTCGCCGCGCTCGGCCTCTGCGCGGCTCTCTATGTGCTGCTGCATATCAAGGTGACCGCTGTCCACGCCGACGTGGTGCAGGCGGAGCGGCGCATTGTCGCGCTGGAAGAACAGAAGCTGCTGCTCGAGACGGAATTCCTCACCCGCGCCAACCAGGTGCAGCTGGCCGCGTGGAACCGGGTCGACTTCGGTTTCACTTCTCCTACTGCAGACCAGTTCATCGCCGGCCCGCGCGAGCTTGCGCAATTCGGTGGGCCGCCCGCAGTCGGTGCGCCGCCGCCGATCCGTCTGGCCGGACTGCGTTCGGGCGAAGATGTGCCCGAGTTTCCGCGGCTGGTATCCCCGCTGACCGGCGAACCTGTCGATGCCGACCTTCTGGGCGGAGCCGAATCGGATAGCGATGGCATTGGCACGATAGCTGTGGCCGGAGGGCCGCTTCGGATGCCGATCGCTGGACTTCCGCAGGCCGTCACCGCCAGCGCGGCCGGATTCACGCAAAGGTGAGTTCGCTCGCAGCCCCGCGCGCGATCATTGCCGGGCAGACCGGGCTGGTAGACCACCGCCGCCGGGCACTGCTGGTCGCCCGCCTGCGCCTGCTGCTGGTGATCTTGGTGTTCACGCTCGTGGCTCTGGCGGCGCTGGTCAAGCTGGCCTTCATTGGCGTGGTGCAGCCAGGGCCAGCGCAGCAGAGCATGGCGGATGCACTGCTGCCCCCGCGCGGCGAGATCACCGATCGCAACGGTGTGCCGCTGGCGCGCGCCTTCCCGGCTTATGCGCTGTGGTACAATCCCGATGCGATGGCCGAAGGCGGCGACGGCGGCCCGCCGCTGGTCGCCTCGCCCGCCGAAGTGGCGGCCGGGCTGAAGGCGATCTTCCCCGATCTCGATGCCTACGAGGTCGAGCAGCAGCTCGCTTCGGGCCGTCCCGGTTATATCCGTCGCCGCGTTTTGCCTGAAGATGCCAACCGGGTTATGGCTTTGGGCGAACTGGCGCTGGAACTGCCGCAGGAGGAAGACCGCCACTATCCGCAGGGGTCGATGGCGGCGCACGTGCTCGGCTATGTCGCGGCGGACGGGCATGGCCGCGTGGGCATGGAGCAGGTGCTCGACGAACAACTGATGAACCCCGCCACCCGCGGCACTCCGGTGGCGCTGTCGATCGACATGCGGGTGCAGGGCGCGCTGGAAGACGAATTGCGCAGCGGGATGCTGGCGGTCAACGCGGTGGGCGCGGCAGGGATCGTGCTCGATGTCGATACCGGCGAAGTGCTCGCGCTTGCCTCGATGCCGGAATTCGATCCCAACCAGGTCGTGACCGAGGACGTGGTGCTGCCCGAATCCCGCACGGCGGCGGGAGAAATGCCCGCTTCGTTCAACCGCATGACCAACCAGGTTTACGAACTCGGTTCCACCTTCAAGCCGCTGACCGTGGCTATGGCGATCGATGCCGGGGAAATCACCGATCTGGGGCGCACCTGGCCCGCCGATAGGCCGTTGATCGTGGGGGGCAATCCGATCCGCGACAGCCACACCATCGGCGCGCGGCTCAACGTGCCGCAGACGCTGATGCACTCCTCCAACATCACTTCGGCGCAGATTGCGCAGGAAGTGGGCGGGGCGCGGATGCTCGAATATCTCACCCAGCTCGGCATGGCGGAGCCCGCCTATATCGAGCTGCCGGCGCGCGGCGCGCCGCTGGGGATGCGCGGCGACTGGAACGCTTCCAAGGCCGCCTATGCCGGGTTTGGCCACGGTATCGCGGTGACGCCGCTGCATCTCGCCTCCGCTTATGCGGCAATGGTCAATGGCGGCATCTGGCGCCCGGCGACGCTGCACCGGATCGAGCCGGGGCAGGCCCCCCGCGGCCGCCGGGTGTTCCGCGCCAGCACCAGCGCGCGGATGAACCAGCTGATGCGGATGATCGCGGTCTATGGCACCGGGCGCAATGCCAATGCGCCGGGCTTCCGCGTGGGTGGCAAGACGGGCAGTGCGGAAAAGCCGGGCGCGGGTGGCTATCGCCGCAGCACGCTGGTTTCCACTTTCGCCGCCGCCTTCCCGATGGATCGCCCGCGTTTCGTCATCATCGCCATGCTCGATGAGCCGCAGGGTACTATTGCCAGCTCGTTCCAGCGCACGGCTGCATGGAACGCCGCCCCGATCGTCGGGCGGCTGGTTCCGCGCATCGGGCCTCAATTGGGCGTGATGCCCGACGCGACCCGTGACATCGACCTGTCCGACTTGTTGCCGCTGGTAGGGGAACACTGATGCGGCTGGGCGAACTTGCCCTCGCCGCCGGGATCGATGCGGGAACTGCGGGCGAAGCCACGATCACCGGTTTTGCCATCGATCACCGCAAGATTGCGCCCGGCAATGTCTTCGGCGCGTTCGAAGGCACGGTAGTGAACGGGGAGGACTTCATTCCTGCCGCCATTGCATCGGGAGCTGTAGCCATAGTCGCCCGACCCGGAGCCAAGGTCGAGGGCGCGCTGCATATCCCCGATACCATCCCGCGCCGCCTGTTCGCGCAACTGGCCGCGCGCTATTTCCGCCCGACACCCGAAGTGGTGGTGGCGGTGACGGGCACCAATGGCAAGACCTCCACGGTCGAGATGACCCGGCAGATATGGCGCATGTGCGGCCACCGCGCCGCCAGCATAGGCACGCTGGGCGTGACCACGCCGGACGAAAGCGTTTCCACCGGACTCACCACGCCTGATATTGTCACTTTCCTCGGCAACATGACCGGGCTGGCGCGCGAAGGCGTCACCCATGTCGCCTACGAAGCGAGCAGCCACGGGCTGAGCCAGTATCGCAACGAGGGACTGCCGGTAAAAGCCGGGGCATTCACTAACCTGTCTCGCGACCACCTCGATTACCATGCCGACATGGACGACTATTTCGCTGCGAAGATGCGCCTGTTCACCGAAGTGGTGGACAAGGACGGCTCGGCAGTGATCTGGGCCGATGATGCTTGGTCCGCGCGTGCAATAAGCACTGCGCGGGAAGCGGGCCTACGGGTCTTCACCGTTGGCTCGGAAGGCGAGCAGCTGCGGCTGGTCTCGCGCACGCCGACGCAACTCGGGCAAGACCTGCTCGTCAGCTACGGCCCTACAACGCAGAAGCTGCGGCTGCCGCTGATCGGCGCCTATCAGGTCGCCAACGCGCTCACCGCCGCAGGGCTCGTACTGGCAACAGGCGGCGATCCGGCGCAGGTGCTCGACGCGCTCTCGCGCTTGCAACCCGTGCGCGGGCGGCTCGAACGCGCGGTCATCGCGCAGAGCGGCGCGCCGGTCTATGTCGACTACGCGCACACGCCCGACGCGCTGACCGCCGCGATTGCCGCGCTGCGTCCGCATGTGGCGGGCCGCCTCATAACCGTGTTCGGCGCGGGCGGGGACCGGGACCGGGGCAAGCGCGTGCCGATGGGCGAAGCGGCAATGGCCGGTAGTGACCTTGTCATTATCACCGACGATAATCCGCGCGGAGAAGATGCCGCAACGATCCGCGCCGAAGTATTGGCCGGAGCGCAAGGCGCGCGCGAAGTCGGCGGGCGGCGCGATGCCATTGCCGCCGCTATCGCCGAAGCGGGCAAGGACGATATCGTGCTGATCGCGGGCAAGGGCCACGAACAGGGACAGATTGTGGGATCGGGAGAGAATATGCGCGTGCTGCCCTTCGATGACGTGACCGTGGCGCGCGAATGCGCTGCTGCACTGGCCGGGGGCGACGGACGATGAGCGCGCTCGCCCAGACCCTGCGCTGGCCGCGCCTGAAGACCGACGCGCTGCGGCTCGCGCTGTGGACCGCGCAGGAGATCGCCGAAGCGACCGGCGGGACTGCAAGTGAGGACTTCCAGGTCAGCGGTGTCGAAATGGACAGCCGCGATGTGGTGGCTGGCGATCTGTTCGTTCCGCTCAAGGGCGAAGCGATGGATGGCCACCGCTTCCTCGACGCCGCCTTCCGCAACGGTGCGGCAGCCACGATTGTCGATCGCCCGGTCGATTATCCGCACGTGCTGGTGGCCGATACCACCGCCGCGCTGCACGCGCTGGCTAAGGCGGCGCGCGCCCGCACTTCGGCGCGCATCGTCGGCGTCACCGGATCGGTCGGCAAGACCGGGGTGAAGGAAGCGATCTTCTCCGCGCTCGAACGCGCCAGCCGGGGCGCCTCGCACCGCTCGATCCGCAGCTACAACAACCACGTCGGAGTGCCGCTCAGCCTGTCACGGATGGCGGCGCGCAGCCGCTTCGGCGTGTTCGAAATGGGGATGAATCACGCGGGCGAAATCGCCGGACTGACCGCGCAGGTGCGCCCGCATGTCGCCGTCGTGACCACGATTGCCCCCGCGCATATCGAGAACCTCGGCAACATGGAGGCCATCGCGGCGGCCAAGGCGGAAATTTTCGCCGGGCTGGAAAAGGGCGGCACGGCTGTCATCCCCGCCGACAGCGAGCATTTCGAACAATTGCGCGATGCCGCAGTGGCCCAAGGGGCCAAGGTGCTTTCCTTCGGCCGCAGCCGCCATGCCGACATGCGCCTGCTCGATGCCATCCCGCAGGGCGATGGCGGCTCGCTCGTCACTGCCTGCATGGGCGCCATCGGGCTGGTCTATACCGTTGCCGAACCGGGCGAGCACTGGATCGACAATTCGCTCTGCGTGATGGCTGCGGTCCATGCCGCCGGGGGCGACCTTGGCGCGGCGGGCTTGGCGCTGGCGGAAATGGGCGGGCTCAAGGGCCGGGGCGCGCGGCTGCGGGTGAAAGTGCCCGGCGGCCATGCGCTGCTGATCGACGAGAGCTACAATGCCAATCCGGCCTCGATGCGCGCCACGCTTGCGCAACTGGGGCAGACGCCTGCCAGCCGCCGGGTGGCCGTGCTCGGCAGCATGAAGGAACTGGGCGACTTTGCCGCCGGCTTCCATGCGCAACTTGCCGCTCCCATTGTCGAGGCCGGGGTCGATTTCGCCGTGCTGGTCGGCCCGGAAATGCTTGCCCTCGCGCGGGAGATGGGGAAACTTCCGCGCGATACGCTTGGCAACGCCTTGCGCTTTGCCCATTGCGACAATGCGGGCGAGGCGATCGCGGCGTTGCAGGAATTCGGACTGGCGGGCGGAGACGCGGTGCTGGTCAAGGGTTCCAATTCTGTGGGGCTTGCGCGCGTGGTCGAACATTTCGCCGCCAAAGAGACCTGACACGGAAGGCTGACGCGCACCCCCATGCTGTATTTCTTCGCCCAGATGTTTGAGTTCGAAGGCCTGCTGAACCTGATCCGGTATCAGACCTTCCGCGCCGGTGCTGCGATGATGACCGCGCTGCTGATCGGGCTGGTGATCGGGCCGCGCTTCATCAATATGCTGCGCGTGCGGCAGGGCAAGGGCCAACCGATCCGCAGCGACGGCCCGCAGAGCCACCAGGCCAAGGTCGGCACGCCGACGATGGGCGGGCTGATGATCCTGACTTCGCTCACCATTTCGATGCTGTTGTGGATGGATCTTGCCAGCCCGTTCGTCTGGGCCTGCCTCGCCGTCACCGTCGGTTTCGGGCTGATCGGCTTCCTCGACGATTACGACAAGGTGACCAAGCGCAGCCACAAGGGCGTCTCGGCGAAGGTGCGGCTGCTGGCCGAATTCGTTGTGGCAGGGGTGGCGAGCTGGCTGATCGTCAGCGAAATCAATACCAATCTGTACGTGCCGTTCGTGTTCAATGAATATGTGCCGCTGGGCTGGTTCTATTACGTGTTTGCCGCCTTCGTGATCGTTGGCGCGGGCAATGCGGTGAACCTGACCGACGGGCTGGACGGGCTGGCGACCATGCCGGTGGTGATCGCCGCAGGGGCGTTCCTGCTGATCTGCTACCTGGTGGGGCGCGCCGACTTTTCCGAATATCTGGGCATTCCGCACGTGCCGGGCGCGGGCGAACTGGCGATCATGTGCGCGGCCATCATGGGCGCCGGGCTCGCCTTCCTGTGGTTCAACGCGCCGCCAGCAGCGGTGTTCATGGGCGATACCGGTTCGCTGGCGCTCGGCGGCGGACTGGGCGCGATCGCAGTGGCCAGCCATCACGAGATCGTGCTCGGCATCGTTGGCGGGCTGTTCGTGCTCGAAGCCGTCAGCGTCATCATCCAGGTGTTCTGGTTCAAGCGGACCGGGCGGCGGGTGTTCCGCATGGCCCCGATCCACCACCATTTCGAACAGCTCGGCTGGAAGGAAAGCACCGTGGTGATCCGCTTCTGGATCATCGCCATCGTCCTTGCCGTGATCGGCCTTTCGACGCTGAAGCTGCGGTGATGCAGGTTCGCCGGTCCTCACTGATTCCCCGCGCAGGCGGGGATCTCGTGCCTCCAGGCGCGGAGACCCCCGCCTTCGCGGGGGCTCGGATGGGGCGGAAATGATCACTTCGCGCGCCTTTGCCGGGAGACGCTACTGCGTGATGGGGCTGGCGCGCTCGGGCATGGCGGCGGTCGAGAGCCTGCTGGCGAGCGGGGCGCAGGTGACCGCGTGGGACCGGCGCGAGGAACCGCGCGAGGAGCTGGCGGGCAGGGTGACGCTGGGCGATCCGATGGAAATCGACCTGTCGGGGTTCGAGGCGATCGTGGTTTCCCCCGGCGTGCCGCTCAACACCCACCCGCTGGTGCCCCGCGCGCGGGCGGCAGGGGTGCCGATCATCGGCGATATCGAACTGTTCGCGCAGGCCCGTGCGGACCTGCCAAGGCACAAGGTCGTCGGCATCACCGGCACCAACGGCAAGAGCACCACCACCGCGCTGGTGACGCATATCCTGATGCAGGCGGGCGTGCCTGCACTGATGGGCGGCAACATCGGCCTGCCGATCCTGGCGCAGGAGCCTCTTCCCGAAGGCGGGGTCTATGTGCTGGAGCTGTCGAGCTACCAGATCGACCTGACGTTCACGCTCGATTGCGATGTGGCGGTGTTGTTGAATGTGACGCCGGATCATCTGGATCGGTATGACTATAGTTTTGAGGCCTATTCCGCGTCAAAGCGGCGACTCCACGCGATGCAGTCGCCAACGAATGCGTGGGCGGAATGTTTGGGAGCCGAGGGCAACTGGCCGACCTCGCTAGCAGATGCACCGGCGCTCCAAGGGCCTCACAATGCGCAAAACGCAGCAGCCGCGCTGTTTATCGCACACGCCTTGAAGGTCGAACGCTCAGAGGCCGTATCTGCACTTGCAACCTACCCCGGCCTCCCGCACCGGATGGAGCGGGTCGCCACCAGCAAGGGCGTGCTGTTCATCAACGATTCCAAGGCCACCAACCCCGCTTCCACCGCTCCCGCGCTCGCTGCCTGGCCGCCGCAGACGGACGGGCGCAAGCGGCTGCACTGGATTTGCGGCGGCTTGCCCAAGGAAGACAATCTCGACGATTGCGCCCCGCACTACGGCAATGTCGCCTGTGCCTACACCATCGGTGAAGCTGGCCCGCTGTTTGCCGACCTGCTCGAACCGCACATGCCGGTCGAACGCTGCGAGCTGCTGCCCGAAGCGGTGCGCCGCGCGGTGGAGAACGCGCGCGAAGGCGACGTGGTGATGCTCAGCCCCGCCTGCGCCAGCTTCGACCAGTTCCGCGACTACGAAGTGCGCGGCGATACCTTCCGCGAACTGGTGGCCGAACTGGGCTGCGGCGGCGATCGCGCCTGCTGCGGACTTGCCGAGCGGGAAGGCGACGAAGCATGAGCAACGGCGGCGGCATCTACATCCCGCGCCCGGGCGAGCGTGACTCCGCACCGCGTGGCCCGCGCGCCAACCGCGACTGGAAGCGCGACCTGCGCGTCTGGTGGCGCGAGGTCGATCGCTGGCTGCTGCTGTTCGTCGTCCTGCTGATGCTGGTCGGCACGCTGGCCGTCGCCGCCGCCTCGCCCGCCAGCGCGCGCCGCCTGTCCACCACTACCGAGACCCTGCCGGACCTGTACTTCTTCTGGTCGCACATCCGCCTGCAATTGCTCGGCCTCGCCGTGATGGTCGGCACCTCGATGCTGCCCGTCAACCTGCTGCGGCGCGGCTCGATCCTGCTGGCTGGCGCGATGCTGTTTGCGATGGTGCTGGTGCCGTTTGTGGGCAGCGAGATCAACGGCGCGCGCCGCTGGCTCAATCTCGGCATGTCCTTGCAGCCCAGCGAATTCATGAAGCCCGCCTTCGCGATGAGCATGGCGTGGATCCTGAGCTGGAAGCTGCGCGATCCGCGCTTGCCGGTAATCGGCGCGACCGGAGCCATCGTCGGGCTGATCGTGCTGCTGATGATGGCCCAGCCTGACCTTGGCGGGGCGATCCTGTTCATCGGCGCGTGGTTCGTGATGGTGCTGCTGGCGGGCCTGCCCCTGCAACGCATCGGGATGCTGACCGGGATCGGCTTTGCCGGGATGCTCGCCGCCTACCTGTTCTACGACAATGCCCGCAACCGCATCGACGATTTCCTCGGCGGGCCGACCGCCTACGATCATGTCGATCTCGCCAGCCGCACCTTGCAGGGCGGCGGGTGGACCGGGAGCGGCTTCTGGCTCGGCCAGCACAAGCTGCGCCTGCCCGAAGCGCATACCGATTACATCTTCTCGGTGATCGGCGAGGAACTCGGCCTGCTGGTCTGCGGCGTAGTGGTGCTGCTCTATCTCGCCATCGTGCTGCGGGTGCTGATCCGTATGGTGGAGGAGGACCGGCTGTACATCATCCTCGCCGCCAGCGGCCTTACCGCGCTGTTCGGCGGGCAGGCCTTCATCAACATCCTCGTCAATCTCCAGCTCTTCCCCAGCAAGGGGATGACGCTGCCGCTGGTGAGCTACGGCGGATCGTCCACGCTGGCGATCTGCCTCACCGTCGGGCTGCTGCTGGCGGTGACGCGGCGCAACCCCTATCTCGATCGCGAGCCGTTCGATATTCGCGCCTCGTTCGAGAAGGAAGAATCGCTATGACCGCATCCTCGCGCCATTTCGTGCTGGCCGCCGGGGGCACCGGAGGGCACCTCACGCCCGCGTTTGCGCTGGCGCAGGAACTGGAACGGCGCGGGCATCACGTGGCGCTGATCACCGATGAGCGTGGCGCCGCGATCCCCGGCAAGCCCGATTTCCTCACCGCCCACGTGCTGCCCGCCGGACGCTTCGGCAAGAACCCGCTGCGCTGGTTCGCCGCCATTTCCGCCGTGCTCAAGGGCCGCTCCATGGCCAAGCGGCTGTACGAGACGTTCCAGCCGAGTGCTGTGATCGGCTTCGGCGGCTATCCCGCTTTGCCTGCGCTGCTGGGCGCGAAGTCGGCGGGGATTGCCACCGTGATCCACGAACAGAACGCGGTGCTGGGCCGGGTAAACCGCCTGCTGGCGGGCGGCGTGAACGCGATTGCCACTGCCTATCCCGATGTCGAACGGCTGAAGCCCGCCCATCTCGAAAAGACCCACCTCGTCGGCAATCCGGTGCGTCACGCGGTGCTGGCCCTGCGCGATGAACCCTTTCCCGCCTTCACCGAGGACGGGCTGTTCCGCGTGCTGGTGACCGGCGGCAGTCAGGGCGCGCGGGTGCTTTCCGAAGTGGTGCCCGATGGCCTGTCGATGCTCTCGCCCGCGCTGCGCAGCCGCTTGCAGGTGACGCAGCAGTGCCGCCCGGAGGATATGGAAGCGGTGCGTTCTCGCTATGCCAACCACGATATTCCCGCCGAGCTGGCGACCTATTTCGAGGATATGGCGGCCACGCTCGCCGACGCGCACCTGTTCATTGGCCGCGCAGGCGCTTCGACGATTGCCGAACTGACCGCCGTGGGCCGACCGGCGATCCTCGTGCCACTGCCCATCGCCACCGACGATCACCAGGCCGCGAATACCCGCGAAATGGTCAAGGCGGGCGGGGCGCGCTCGATCCGCCAGTCGCGCTTCGAGGCCAAGGAACTGGCCAAGCAGATCAACGCCATGGCGCAACGCCCGGAATCGCTGGCGACTGCTGCGCATGCGGCGTGGAACTGCGGACGACCCAAGGCGGCGAGCGATCTGGCCGACCTAGTTGAAAGCTTCGGCGGGGCGGACATGATGGATGTGATCCGCGTCGGCGAAAACAATGCGCGTGGGGCGTCGCAGGAAGCCGCCGCCGAGGGCGCGGCGCGGGATGCAGCGCAATGAAGGGCGTCGGCACCGATATCGGCACGATCCATTTCGTCGGGATCGGCGGGATCGGCATGTCGGGCATTGCCGAAGTGATGCACAATCTGGGATATCGCGTTCAGGGCAGCGATATTGCCGAAAGCGCGCGGATCGAGGCTCTGCGGGCGAGCGGGATCAAGGTGAGCATCGGTCACGATGCGGCGAACCTTGGTGATGCCGCCGTGGTGGTCACCTCCACCGCCGTGCGCCGCACCAATCCCGAAGTCGCCGCCGCGCTCGACAATCGCATTCCGGTGGTGCGCCGCGCGGAAATGCTCGCCGAACTGATGCGTCTGAAGCGGACCGTGGCGGTGGCGGGCACGCACGGGAAGACGACCACTACCAGCATGATCGCCGCGCTTCTCGATGCAGGCGGGGTGGACCCTACCGTGATCAACGGCGGGATCATCGAAAGCTACGGTTCCAACGCACGGCTTGGCGCGAGCGACTGGATGGTGGTGGAAGCCGACGAGAGCGACGGCAGCTTCCTGCGATTGGACGGCACCATTGCCGTGGTCACCAATATCGATCCCGAACATCTCGATCACTACGGCAGCTTCGACAAGGTGAAGGACGCCTTCCTCGAATTCATCGAGAACGTGCCCTTCTATGGCGCGGCGGTGCTGTGCCTCGATCATGACGAAGTGCGCAATGTCATCGCCAAGGTGCGCGACCGGCGGGTGATTACCTACGGCTTTTCTCCCCATGCCGATGTGCGCGCCGAGAACGTCGTCGCTTCCGGCGGCGTCTCCCGCTTCGACGCGGTGCAGACCGACCGTGACGGCACCGAGACGCGGATCGACGGGATCGAATTGCCGATGCCGGGTCGGCACAATGTCCAGAACGCCTGCGCGGCGATTGCCGTGGCGCTGGAAATGGGCTGCGGCGCGGAAACGATCCGCTCCGGCTTTGCCCGCTTCGGCGGGGTGCGGCGGCGGTTCACCCATGTGGGCACGATCACGACTTTTGGTGCCCCCGATGTGCGGGTGATCGACGATTACGCGCACCATCCGGTGGAAATCCGCGCGGTGCTTTCCGCCGCACGCGAGGCGGCGAGCGGGCGGGTGATCGCGGTGGCGCAGCCGCATCGTTTCACGCGCCTGCGCGACCTGCTGGCCGATTTCCAGGGCGCATTCTCGGACGCCGACCTCGTCTATGCCGCGTCGGTCTATACCGCGGGGGAAGAGCCCATCGCCGGGGTGGACGAGCACGCGCTGGTCGCCGGGCTGAAGGCGCGCGGCCATCGTCACGCAGAGACCGTTACCGGCGCTGCCGATCTGGCCGAGAAGCTGAGCAGCGTGCTGGTCCCCGGCGACATGGTGGTGTGCCTCGGCGCGGGCGACATTACCAAGTGGGCAGCGGGGCTTGCTGGCGAAGTCGAACGCCTGCGCGCAGGGACTGCGGCATGATCCAGCCCGACGAACAGATGCGCGCCCAGCCGGCTCCCGGATCGGACCACGAGGCGACCGCCGGCGGCCATGTGCCGAGGGGCGTCCGCGGCGACCTGACGGGCAATGCTCCGCTGGCGAAGCTGGTGTGGTTCAAGAGCGGCGGGTCTGCGGACTGGCTGTTCGAACCTGCCGATCTCGAAGACCTGACCTCTTTCCTCTCCCGCCTAGAACCCGAAACCCCGGTGATGGCGCTGGGGCTCGGCTCCAATCTCATCATCCGCGATGGCGGGGTGCCCGGCGTGGTGGTGCGGCTGGGCAAGGCGTTTTCGAGTGTCGAAGTGAAGCGCGATCAAGTGATCGAATGCGGCGGCGGTGCTCCGGGCATTCTCGTGGCCTCGGCGGCACGCGATGCCGGGATTGCCGGGCTGGAATTCCTCCGCGGCATTCCCGGCACAGTGGGCGGCTTCGTGCGCATGAACGGCGGTGCCTACGGGCGCGAGGTGGCCGACATTCTGGTCGATTGCGACGTGGTCATGGCCGATGGGAACTGCGTGAACATTCCGGTGTCCGATCTCAACTATTCGTACCGCCATTCGCGCCTGCCCGATGGCGCGATCGTCGTCGCCGCACGGTTCAAGGGCGTTCCGGGCGATCCCAAGGTAATCGGCGCGGAAATGGACCGGATCGCCGCCGAACGCGAGAATTCGCAGCCTTTGCGGACCAAGACCGGCGGATCGACTTTCAAAAACCCTGAAGGGAAGAAGGCGTGGCAGCTGGTCGAAGAAGCAGGCTGTCGAGGACTGTCACTGGGCGGAGCGCAGGTGAGCGAGAAGCATTGCAATTTCCTGATCAACACCGGCGAGGCGAGCAGCGCCGATATCGAACTGCTGGGCGAAGAAGTGCGCCGCCGCGTGTCGGATGCGACCGGCGTGGCACTCGAATGGGAAATCAAGCGGGTGGGTAGGCCGTGATGGATCGCTTGCACATCCTCGTCCTGATGGGCGGCTGGGCGAATGAACGCCCGGTCTCGCTAATGAGCGGCAAAGGCGTCGCCGATGCGCTCGAAAGCCTTGGCCACCGCGTCACCCGGCTCGACATGGAGCGGGACGTTGCCGCGCGGATTGCCGAGGCGGCGCCTGACGTGGTGTTCAACGCGCTGCACGGGGTGCCGGGGGAAGACGGCACGGTGCAGGGGATGCTCGACCTGATGGGGATTCCCTATACCCATTCGGGCCTCGCCACCTCGGTGGTCGCGATCGACAAGGAACTGACCAAGCAGGCGCTCGTCCCTCACGGCGTGCCGATGCCCGGCGGGCGGGTGGTGCGTTCGGAAGAGCTGTACACCGGCGATCCCATCGCGCGGCCCTATGTGCTGAAGCCGGTCAACGAAGGCAGCAGCGTCGGCGTTGCCATCGTCACGGACGGAAGCAATTGCGGCAACCCGATTGCCCGCGATGCCAGGGGGCCTTGGCAGCAGTTCGAAAGCCTGCTTGCCGAGCCATACATCCGCGGGCGCGAACTGACCGCGGCGGTGATCGACACGGCGGAGGGCACGCGGGCACTGGGGGTCACCGAACTGATCGTCGCCAGCGGCTTCTACGATTTCGAGAACAAGTATACCGACGGCAAGACCCAGCACATCTTCCCCGCGCAGATCCCCGAGAACATCGCCGCCCTCTGCCGCGAATATGCCGTCCGCGCCCACCGGGTGCTCGGTTGCCACGGCACCAGCCGCACCGATTTCCGCTGGGATGACGAACGCGGGGAGGAGGGGCTGTTCGTGCTTGAAACCAACACTCAGCCAGGAATGACCCCGCTCAGCCTTGTTCCCGAACAAGCGCGCCATTGCGGGATCGAATATCCGCAGCTGTGCGAAATGATCGTCGAAGAGGCGCTCCGGCGTTTTGGGCGCCGCTTCGGGAAACTCGGCTGATGGCGCGCACCGTCACCCGCAAGACCCCCGGCGTCCGGCGGCAAGCCCGCGCGCAGGGCACCAGTCGCCGCGTGCGGCAGGCGCGCAGCACCGGCAGTTCGTGGCTGTGGCGCGCGTTGGCCCTGCTGCCGTTCACCGAAAGCCAGCTGCACAAGGCGTTCATGGTGCTGATCCTGGGCAGCGGCGTGGCGCTGGCGCTGTTCATCGCCAATGTCTCCGGCGCGAGTGCAGTTATTTCCGACCGCGTCGCGCACATCGCCTCCAACGCCGGATACCGTGTGGCCAATGTGCAGGTAACCGGCACCGAGCGGATGAACGAAATGGCTGTCTATGAACGCGCGCTCGGCCAGCAGGATCTGGCGATGACGCGGGTGGATATGCAGGCCCTGCGGGCAGAACTGATGGAACTGCCGTGGGTGCAGGACGCGCGTGTGTCGCGCCAGCTGCCCGCCACGCTGATCGTCGACATCATCGAGCGCCAGCCGCATGCCGTGCTCGCCCGGCCCGACCGGCTGATGCTGATCGATCCCACCGGGGTCGAACTCGAACCCATCGCCCGCAATGCGGCGGAGGACTACCTGCTGATCGAAGGCCCCGGCGCGCAGGACCGGGTGGAAGACCTGACCGCGCTGCTCGACGCTGCGCCCGCGCTGCAATCGCAGGTGACGGGTGCCGAATGGGTGGGGAACCGGCGCTGGAATCTCACCTTCGCCACCGGCCAGCGGCTTGCCTTGCCCGAAGGCGAGGAAAAATCGGCCGCCGCACTGATCAGCTTTGCGCAGGCCGATGGCGTGCACCGGCTGATCGGCGGGCAGGCCGCCAGCTTCGATATGCGCAATGCGCCGCGCATGTACATGAGCGTGCCGGGCCGGGCCGAGGCAGAAGAACTGGCAATGGGGGAGGACAGCTGATGGCTATGCCGCAGCATCAACGCATCGCGCGTGTATTTGGCGCGGTGAATATCGGCTCGTTCCGGGTCTCTGCGATCATTGCCGCGATTACCGAGAACGGCGAAATGCAGGTGCTCGGCAGCGGCCACCGCGCCAGTCAGGGCATTTCGCGCGGCTACGTGGTGGACATGGCCGCCGCTACCCATGCTGCGCGCGACGCGCTTGACCGGGCCGAGAAGCTGGCCGGGACCAATGTCGAAAGCGTATGGATCGGCTGTTCGGGTGCGGGGCTGGCGAGCGAGATACGCCCGGTTGAAATCGGCATCGGCGGCCGCCGGATCGAGGAAGAGGATATCGAGACGCTGCTGGTGGCAGCGCGCGATACCATCCAACCCGACGGACGCTCTGTGCTCCACGCGCAACCCGCCTGCTATTTCCTCGATGGCGCGCACGGCGTGGCCAATCCCAAGGGGCTGCACGCCGAACGGCTGGGCGTGGATATCCACGTGATGCTGGCGGACGGCGCGCCGATCCGCAATGTCACCGAAGCGGTGCAGAACGCGCATTTCGATGTCGAGGGCGTGGTCGCCTCGCCGCTCGCCACCGGCTACGCCTGCCTGACCGCCGAAGAGCGCGATCTGGGCGTGGCGATGGTGGAATTCGGCGGCGAAGTGACCAATGTCGCGGTCTATGCGGCCGGGCGGCTGGTGGGGCTGACGGCGATCCCGCGCGGATCGGGCGATATTACAGACGCCATCGCATCGGCCTTCTCGATTCGCCGTTTCCAGGCCGAACGGCTGAAATGCGTCAACGGTTCGGCAATGGCGAGCAAGTCCGATCACCGCGAGATGATTTCGGTCACCGCGCCGGGCGAGGAAGGGCGCGGCCCGGTCGCGCGCGGGGCGGACGATCGTAATCAGGTGCCGCGCGCCGAACTGATCACCGTCATCACCGGCGAACTCGATCTGATGATGCGCGATATCGGGCGGGCGCTGGAGAACATGGGCTTTGCCGGTGGCCAGCCCGGATCGCGCGCGCGGCAGGTGGTCATTACCGGCGGCGGGGCGGAGCTGGCCGGGCTCGCGGACTATGCCCAGAGTACGCTGGGTGTGCCAGTCCGGATCGGCAAGCCACTGGCGCTGAAGGGCCTGCCCGAAGCGCATACCACCCCCGGTTTCGCCACGCTCGCGGGGTTGGTGCTCTACGCGGCAGCGGATCCGATCGACATCCGCTCGGTCGGATCGCGCTTCACCCGCACCACATCCTACGGGCCGGTCGATACGCTGTTGCGCGTATGGGGTGCGATGAAGGAATATTTCTAGCTGTGGATACTATACGGCCAACCATTAACCCTGTGATTCGCTTTGTGGCATGGTCTTGTCCAATTGCATTCCAGCCTCTCCTTGGGGAAACGACACAATGAGCATCAATATCGGCCCGCCTTCGGTGGAGGAACTTCGTCCGCGCATCACCGTGATCGGTGTGGGCGGGGCGGGCGGCAACGCCATTTCCAACATGATCGATGCGGAAATCGAAGGTGTCGACTTCATCGTCGCCAATACCGACGCGCAGGCGCTCAACACGTCATCGGCGGAACACCGCATTCAGCTCGGCCCGGATATTACCCAGGGACTGGGCGCCGGATCGCGGCCCGAAGTCGGGCGCGCGGCGGCGGAAGAGACTACCGAGGAAATCGAGCGTGCGCTGGAAGGCGTGAACATGGTCTTCATCGCGGCGGGCATGGGCGGCGGCACCGGAACCGGTGCGGCTCCGGTGATCGCCAAGGTGGCGCGGGACAAAGGCATCCTCACGGTCGGCGTGGTCACCAAGCCGTTCCTGTTCGAAGGCACCCGGCGGATGCGCGCTGCCGAAAACGGCATCGACGAACTGCAGAAGAACGTCGACACGCTCATCGTCATCCCGAACCAGAACCTGTTCCTGGTGGCCAAGGCCGATACCACGTTCAAGGAAGCCTTCATGCTCGCCGACGAGGTGCTGCAACAGGGCGTCCGCTCGATCACCGATCTGATGGTGATGCCGGGCCTCATCAATCTCGACTTTGCCGACGTGCGTTCGGTGATGGGAGAAATGGGCAAGGCGATGATGGGCACCGGCGAGGGCGAGGGCGACAATCGCGCGCTCGAAGCCGCCGAACGCGCCATCGCCAACCCGTTGCTCGACGGGGTGTCGATGCAGGGCGCGCGCGGCGTGATCATCTCGATCATCGGCGGCGAGGACATGAAGCTGCTCGAAGTGGACGAAGCGGCGAACCACATCCGCGAGCTGGTGGACCCGGAAGCCAACATTATCTGGGGCAGCGCCTTCAATCCCGATCTCGATGGCAAGATCCGCGTTTCGGTAGTCGCTACCGGCATCGACCAGAGCGCCGAATATCCCGAATCCGCCTCGCGTACGCTCGATCTGTCGGCCTCGCGCGGGCCGTCGCGCCCGGTGATGCCGATCCCGGCGGCCATTCCTGCGGCGGATCCCGTCGAAGAGGAGGACACTCTCGATCTCGGCGCGATGGAAGAGAGCGCGGACGATTCCACTTCCGTTACGGAAGCCAGCGAGAGCGGGACGCATTCGAAGCCAATGCCCGATGCGGCGGACGACTCCGCTTTCGGCACGGATGCCGATGATGGCTACGGCGCGGATGAAGGCGAGGAAGACGACGATCTTGCCTTCACCCTGACTGCGCCGATGGAAGACAGTGCCGATCAGCCAACCACGACCGAAGAGGGTGACGCTGACGACGAACTGCTTCTCGATGCGAACCGATTGGTGGAAGCCGACGAAGCGGTTCAGCCGGGAATGGGCGGGAGGCGCGCGCGGATGCTGGGCGCGGCGGCGGCTTCACAGGGCGAAAGTGGCGGTGAAGCTTCGGCCAGCGCTGAACCCGCGCCGCCTGCTCCGGCACCAGCAGCTCCGCCTTCGGGCGGAGGCAGTACACTGTTCGAACGCATGGCCAACCTCTCGCGACAGGGTAAGGGCGACGAAGGCGACGACGATGATGACGGGGACGACGATGGCGGCTCCATGCGGATTCCGCGCTTCCTTGGTCGGCAGAACAACCAGTAGTCGCCACGTCCTGTCGATTTCGGGTGGAATCCGTTCTCGCCCGGTTCAGTGAATTCGCTATAGGGCGCGGCATATGAATTGTTCGCGCCCTATTGCTTGTCTCCTTGTTTCCTCCGCGCTTGTGGCTTTGGCCAGTGCTCCTCTGCCCGCAGTCGCGCAGGAAGTGGTGCAGTCTGTGCCCGGTCCCGAGAACGAAGCACTCAGCGATGCCTTGCGGCGGCTGTCGCGCAATCCGGACAGTGTCAGCGCACTGATCGATGCGGGGTATGCCTCGCTTGCACTCAACGATATTCAGGCTGCTCTCGGCTTCTTTAGCCGCGCCCAGGCACAGCGCCCGGAAGACGAGGCAGTCCTCACCGGCTTGGCGCTGGTGGCGGTTCGCCGGGGTGAAGGCGCGATTGCGGTCCAACTGTTCGACAACGCCAGTGCTGCCGGTGCTTCACTCTCGCGCTACGCCGGCGAACGAGGACTGGCCTATGATCTGGTGGGCAACAATGCCCGTGCCCAGCGCCTCTACCGTCAGGCCCTCTCGCGCGAGGAGAGCGACGAGGTTATCCGGCGATTGGCGCTTTCCTATGCCATGTCGGGCGACGGGCCGGCGTCCGAAGCAACACTGCTGCCCTTGCTGCAACGGCAGGATCGCAGTGCCTATCGCAGCCGCGCTTTTGCGCTCGCCATCCTGGGCCAGGATGACGAGGCCGTGACGATTGCCGAAACCATGCTGCCGCCGCGCCTCTCCGGGCGGCTGGCGCCCTACCTGCGCTACATGCCGCGCCTGACGCGCGCGCAGCAGGCGGCCGCAGCCAATCTCGGGCGTTTCCCGCCTGCCGCAGATATCGGGCGTGATTCGGCTCAGGTGATGGCGATGGGCGACGATGTGCAGGAGCCCGCCTCACCGTCCGGGAATGCCGGCACCGATCGTTTGACTCCGAGCGGCGAGCCATTGGGTCCGCCGGTTTCCACCGAGGTCGTGCAGGCTACGCCGCCTGCGGTCCCCGCAAGCGGTGGGGAACTGCCCGCGCTGGTAGCAGCCACGCAGGTTCCTCCGCCGCCTGCCCGTCCGCCCGAACCGGTGCTTGCCGCCGCGCTCGCCGGAGAAGCGGTAGCGCCGCCCGCAGTACAGTCCGAAGCGACGGCCGAACCTGTCGTCGTTGCCGCTCTGGATGAGGTGGTCCCCGGACCCGCGGCGACAGCAGAGGCCAGGCCCTCCTTCTCGATCTCGAATTCGCCCGAACCCGTCGAAGAGCCTCTCGATCTCGCCGAAGCCTTCGCCGAGTTCACTTTGCCCGGCGATGGCCTGCCGGTGGCTCCGGCAGCAGGCGCGGTGGATATCACTGCCATCACCCCCGCCCGCGAAGCTCCGCCTCCTCCGCCAGCACCGCCGCCGCCGCCCGCGCATCCCAGTCGCCATTGGGTGCAGGTAGCAACCGGACAGGATGTTGCCGCCTTCCGATTCGACTGGCGGCGGATAGGTCGCAGCGCCGACGGTTTGCTGGATGGCCGCGAGGCCTACACCGCGCGCTGGAACCAGGCGAATCGACTGCTGACCGGTCCGTTCGAGTCGGCGCGCGCGGCGGATCAGTTTGTCACCCAGTTGGGCGCAGTCGGCGTCGATGCCTTCCGCTTCACCAGCACTGCTGGCGAGGAAGTGCGCGCGATCGATTGAACCGATTGTGCGTCCGCTTGAGGCAGTTTCACGCGGTCTCGGTGCAGTTTTGCACACCTTGTAAACAGCCCAGATGAGTTTTGCCCGATCGTTTGAGCCGTGCCGATTGCACCTATTATGCTTGCCGACGCATTAAGCCCGGCATGACCAGCACAGCCCTCTCCGCCCGATGATTGCCGACCGCGCAACGATGGAATCGTCAGAAGATGCCGCTCCGGTGGAAATGCTCACTGCGCTGTTCGAAGCGCATGGGTGGGAATGCGAGCAAGTTTCGGAAGACGAGGTTTCAGTCGAGATTCCGGGGAGTTGGACCACTTACCAGCTCCGGGCGATCTGGCGGCGTGAGGACCACGTGCTGCAATTGCTCTGCCTGCCGGAGATTCGGGTGGGAGAGGAAAAACGCAGAGTCGCCTACGAGTTGCTGGCGCTGATCAACGAACAGCTCTGGCTCGGCCATTTCGACATCTGGTCGCAGGGAGGCATGCTGCTTTATCGACACGGCCTTATGCTCGGCGACGAAGGGCTGCTAAGCCTCGACATGGCGCAACTCGCCATAGACACTGCCGTAGCCGAATGCGATCGCTTCTATCCTGCCTTCCAGTTCGTGCTGTGGGGCGACAAGGGCCCCCGAGAGGCACTTGACGCGGCACTGGTGGATGCCGCCGGAGAGGCGTAAGCACAGCGCGATGGGGTACGAATCGATACTGATTGTTGGTTGCGGCAACATGGCCGGGGCGATGTTGGAAGGCTGGCTTGCGGGAGGTCTTCCCAAGTCCGTCTTCACCGTGGTCACTCCAACGCGGGAGAGCGTACCCGGCGATGTCGAACTGTTGCGCGAACTGCCCGAAGGCCGGCATTTCGATGCTGTGGTATTAGGCTTCAAGCCACATATGCTGGTCGCAATTGCGCCTACCCTGCAAGGGGTTGCGGGCGACGGGACCGATGTTTTCTCGGTGCTCGCCGGAGTGCAACTGGAAACCCTTCGTGAATGCTTTCCGACAGCCGGAGGACTCGTGCGGGTGATGCCCAATCTGGCCTGCGCGCTCGGCAAATCGCCGGTGGCGCTGGTGGCGGAGGAGCGCGACGATGCGCGTCGTGAGGCACTGCTGGAATTGATGACCCCTCTCGGCACGCCTGCCTGGGTGAGCGAAGACAAGTTTGATCTGGTTACCGCGCTGGCGGGCAGCGGTCCGGCCTTTGTCTACCGCTTCATCGAAGCGCTGGGCGCAGCGGCGGTAAGGCTCGGCCTGCCGGAGGAACAGGCGCGCGAACTGGCGATTGCCATGACCGAGGGCGCGACAGCACTGGCAGCACGTTCGGAGCACTCTCCCGGGAGGCTTGCGGACATGGTCGCCAGCCCAGGCGGGGTGACGCGAAAGGGTCTGGATGTGCTGGATGAAGGCGAGGCGCTGACCCAGCTCATCACCAAGACCTTGCGCGCAGCGCGTGATCGCAGTGTGGAAATGGCCCGCGAGGCTCGCGATTGAGCCCTTTTCACGGTTAACGCGGAACCGCCTTGTTCGCCCCCGGTTTCTCTTGAAAATTGCGCAAATATGCCGATATTGCAGCTATTCCGATCCATATTGGTGTGATCGGCAAAAGGAGTTTTGAAAACATGGCAAATTGGAACGACGACCGTGTGACCCGCGCGGGTCTCGGGGTGTCGCCGAGCCAGACGGGTGATGTCGCTGGCCGTACGACCTTCGACGCCGGCCTGCGCAAGCACATGCTTTCGATTTACAACTACATGGCCTCGGCCGTTCTGCTTACTGGTGTTGTGGCAATGCTCACTGCCCGTTCGGGACTGGCGATCCAGTTCGCGCAGGGGCCGATGATGTGGCTGGTGGCGCTTTCGCCGCTGGCGATCGTCTTCGCGATGAGCTTTGGGCGGGACAAGTTCTCGACCGGCACCTTGCAGGCTCTGTTCTGGGGCTTTGCGGTGCTGATGGGGCTTTCGCTCTCGACCATCTTCCTGGTCTATACCGGCGGTTCGATCGCCGCGACCTTCTTCGCCACGGCTGGTGCCTTCGCGGGTCTAAGCCTGTTCGGTTACACCACGCAGAAAGATCTGTCGGGTTGGGGTAGCTTCCTGATCATGGGCGTAATCGGCCTGATCATCGCCAGCGTCATCAACATGTTCCTCCAGTCCGAGGCGTTGATGTGGGCCGTTAGCTTCATCGGTGTGCTGGTGTTTGCGGGCCTTACGGCCTACGATACCCAGCGGCTGAAGCAGGAATACCTGGCGATTTCGCAAATGAAGATGACCAATCCCGCGGTGGCTGCGGCCTATCCGATGGGCAAGATGGTGATCATGGGGGCTCTCAGCCTGTACCTTGATTTCATCAATATGTTCCTGTTCCTGCTGCGCTTTATGGGCGCCGCCCGCGAATAGGGCAGCTTCCCGCGACTCGATTGGTCGCGCATGGGATTCGCCTGAACGTGCCCGGGGTGCAAATCTGCACTCCGGGCATTTTCTTTGCGCAGCCAGCAGGCTAGTCAGGCCGTATACACGCACAGCGGGGAATACTCCCCGGCGAGAGGATTTGCGCGCTTTATGACCAACCCGCCGATTACCATCCGCAAAATTGCCGCCAGGGCCGTTGTGGCTGGCACCGCGCTGGCGCTGCTTGCCGCCTGTGTTACACCGCCACCGCCGCCCCCACCGCCGCCACCGCCTCCCCCGCCGCCAGCCCCGGTGGTAGAAGCGATCCCCTATCGCCCGCTGCCGCCTCCGCAGGCCGCCTATGCGATGGATATTCCGGCCAAGGATGCCTTTGGCGTGCGGCAAACGATCAATACCCTGCTGGGCGAAGACGAAGCTGTATGGCACTTCCGTGCCGGCTGGAACGTTGCCGCGCTGAACTGCACGCGCGACATCGATCAGCCGATCCTCGATGGCTACGCGCTCATGTTACGTCAGAACGCGAGCCTTCTGACGCGGATCAACAATGCGATCGACGCGAGCTACCGCTCGCAACATTCCGGCAATCGCCGCAATGCTCTGCTTGCACGCGAGACCTATACGACGGAACTTTACAACTACTTCGCCTCGCCACCCGCGCGCAGCAGTTTCTGCGCTACAGCGCTCGCGATCGCCAACGAGTATGTCAACAATCCGCCGGAGGATTTCCGGCTGTTCGCCACCACCGGGTTGCAACGCTACGAGGCCGCTTTCGAGCAGTTTTACACCGCCTATGAAGCCTATCAGGTCGCCTCGGCGGACTGGGATGCGCGGTATGGTTCGCGCTATGGCGCGTCGCAGCCCGGCTGGGTGGCGATCTATGGCAACCGGGCGCAGCAGATGGCGGCGGGAGTGGACACGACCGGACTGATGCCGAGCGATCCTGTCGTGGTGCCGGATCAGGATACCGGAGCAACCATCCCGATCATTCCTGTGGATCAGGAGACGTCAGGCACCCCGGTGGTGCAGCCGCTGCCGACCGGGTCCGATTAGGTCTGGCACTTCCCGGGGCAAGATTCCCCCTTCCATGCTGCCGCGTCTCTCGCTAAGAGCCGCGCCTTCATGGGATCGCGCCGGGCGCTGATGACTGTGAGTTAGGACACTGGAACGGGGCCGTAGCTCAGTTGGGAGAGCGCGTCGTTCGCAATGACGAGGTCAGCGGTTCGATCCCGCTCGGCTCCACCAGTGTTCCCCGTTCCGTCGAACACTGGTTGGTTTGCTTTTCGCTGGCGCCTCCGCGCCAGCGTCCTCCCGGCTGTTCCCTTCGCTGCGCTACGGGGCCGGTCCGGGCGGGCGGTCGCCCTTGCGATCGCGGTGCGACCGTTTGGAACTCAGCGGGTAGGGTTGTCACGGGCTGAAAGCCCGCAAGGCCGAACGTCCGCCCGCAGGTGCCCCGCAGCCGGAGCGAAGCCCCGGCGGAGGGAATAGCACCGAGGACGCTCGCCCGGACGGGCGAGCATGAAGCAAACGAACTTCGAGGACGCAACCGCGGAGGCGGGTGCATGAAACGAAAAAATACTCTAAGGCGCACCCATGCATTTCCTAGATCAAGCAAAAGTCTTCCTGAAGAGCGGCCCCGGCGGCCCCGGAGCGGTCAGCTTCCGGCGGGAAAAGTATGTCGAATACGGTGGGCCGGACGGCGGAAACGGGGGCAAGGGCGGAGACATCGTGATGGTCGCGGTGCCCGGCCTCAATACCCTGATCGACTTTCGCTACACCCAGCATTTCAAGGCCAAGCGCGGCGGCCACGGCATGGGTCGCGATCGCTATGGCGCCGGGTCCGAAGACCTGGTGATCGAAGTGCCAGTGGGCACGCAGGTCATTTCCGAAGACAAGGAAGAGGTGCTGTTCGACTTCACCCATGTCGGCCAGCGCGAGGTTATTCTCGAAGGCGGGATCGGCGGGCGCGGCAATGCCTCATACAAGACGTCCACCAACCGCGCGCCGCGCCAGCACCAGATCGGGATGCCGGGCGAGGAAATGTGGGTCTGGCTGCGGCTGAAGCTGCTCGCCGATGTCGGCCTCGTCGGCCTGCCCAATGCTGGCAAGTCCACTTTTATCAATGCTGTTTCCAACGCCGGGGCCAAGGTGGGGGACTATGCCTTCACCACGCTGGTCCCCAAGCTTGGGGTAGTGAACCACAAGGGCCGCGAATTCGTGCTGGCGGATATTCCCGGGCTGATCGAAGGCGCGGCGGACGGGGCGGGTATTGGCGACCGGTTCCTTGGCCATATCGAACGCTGTCGGGTGCTGCTGCATCTGGTCGATATCCAGGGCGAGGACCCCGTCGAAGCCATGCGGGTGGTCGAAGCCGAACTTGCAGCTTACGGCGAGGGGCTGGAAGACAAGCCGCGACTGGTGGCGCTGAACAAGATCGACTTGGCCGATGCCGAACTGGCTGCGGCTTTCAGCGAGGAGTTGAAGCAGGCTGGGGCAGAGGCCGTATACCCCGTCTCCGGTGCAACCGGGGCCGGCATTCCCGCACTGATGGACGCGGTGCTCGCCTTTCTGCCCGATCGCACGGTGACCGAACAACCCGGTACAATTCCGCAGGACGGCGATGTCGAAGCACCGGCCGAGGAAAAGCCGTGGTCGCCGCTGTGACCACGCGCCCGGCAGGACTGGCCGCGCGCAGGGCAATCCGCTAACCGGACCCGATCATGCCCATCCAGACCCTCCTCGACTTCCGCGATCCTGCTATCTGCAAGCGACTGGTGATAAAGATCGGCAGTGCGCTGCTGGTGGATAGCACCGGCAGGGTGCACGGCGAATGGCTGCGCAGCGTGGTCAACGATATCTGGACTGCGCGCGAACTGGGCATGGAAGTAGTCGTGGTCAGCTCCGGTTCGATAGCCATCGGCGCGAAAAAGCTGAACCTGACGCACGGCGGGCGGCGCACACTCTCCGAAGCACAGGCTGCGGCCTCGGTAGGACAGATCGATCTGGCATCGGCCTGGTCCAATTTGCTTGGCCAGCGTGGCCTGATCGCGGCGCAGATGCTGCTCACGCTGGACGACTTCGAAACCCGTCGGCGTTATCTCAATATTTCCGCCACCCTGCGTCGGCTGCTCAAGAGCGGCGTGGTGCCGGTGGTGAACGAGAATGACACCATTGCCACCGGCGAAATCCGCTTCGGTGATAATGACCGGCTGGCCGCGCGGGTGGCGCAGGCCTGCTCCGCCGATGGTGTTTTGCTGCTGACCGATGTCGATGGTCTGTATGATCGGCACCCCGATCACCCCGATGCGGAGCGGCTGGCGCAGGTGGACGGAGTGACACCGGAAATTCACGCAATGGCCGATTCGGGTTCCGGCTCCGGTCTGGGTTCAGGCGGGATGACTGCCAAATTGCTGGCAGCGGAAATCGCCGAGAGGGCCGGGATCGCTCTGGCAATCATCGATGGCCGACCGGAAATGCCGCTTGCCCGCGCAATGGCATCGCAGGCGGGCACCTTGTTCCTGCCCCAGCGCGATGAAAGCGGGCGGCGCGCATGGATCGGCGGACGGATGCGCTTCAACGGCGCTATAACAGTGGATGACGGCTGCGTGGCGGCGCTGCACGACGGCAAGAGCGTGCTGGCAGCGGGAATCACGCGGGCGGAAGGCGATTTTTCGCGCGCCGATATCATCGAGGTCAAGGATGTCACCGGACGGGTGATTGCCAAGGGACTGGTCGAATACGATGTCGATGATGTCGAGGCGATCATGGGCAAGCAGAGCGCCGAGCAGGAAGCAATTCTCGGCCATGCTCCCCGATCGGCGGTGATCCACCGCGATCATCTGGTCCTGATGTGAAGCTGGCGATTACCGGCGCCACCGGCTTCGTGGGGCAGGCAGTGCTCGACGAAGCAGCGCGGCGGGGCTTGCCGGTGCGGGCGCTGGCACGGCGCGCGCAGGAGGAGCGCGACGGTGTGGAATGGGTGGCTGGCGATCTTTCCGCCAACATTGCCTTACGTGAACTGTTGGACGGATGCGATGCCGTTTTGCACATCGCCGGGGTAGTCAGTGCGCCCGATTCAGCCGGATTCACGGCAGGCAATGTCACCGGAACCCAAAACGTGGTGGAGGCGGCGCGGCAAGCGGGGGTGTCGCGCTTCGTCCATGTCTCCAGTCTGGCCGCGCGCGAGCCGGGATTGTCCGTCTATGGCCATTCGAAGCGGCTGGCGGAAGAAGTGGTCCAAGTCAGCGGACTCGACTGGACAGTGATCCGTCCTCCTGCCGTTTACGGCCCGCGCGACACCGAGATTCTCGAACTGTTCAAGGCCGCGCGCTGGCATGTCGTGCCGATGCCACCGCCAGGACGCAGTTCGATCATTCATGTGAGCGATCTGGCGCGGCTGTTGCTCGATCTTGTGCAAGTCGACAGCGTATCGCAGCGAATTTTCGAGCCGGACGATGGACGCGCAGGCGGCTGGTCCCATCGCGAACTGGCGCAGTCCATCGGCAAGGCAATGGGCAAGCGCGTCTGGTCGCCCAACGTGCCGCGCAGCGTACTCGCAGGCGCAGCGCGCCTTGACAGGCTGCTTCGTGGCGGTCGCGCCAAGCTGACCCCCGACCGCGCACGGTATATGGCACATCCGGACTGGGTGAGCGATCCGGCCAAAGCAGTGCCCGGCGAAGCCTGGCAGGCGCAAATCGGCGGCGAACAAGGGCTTGCATCCACCGCAGAATGGTATCGCCGACACGGATGGTTGTAAGACCCAGAGGTAGTTGCATCAGGCTACTTGTTTTCACCAAAATTCGGCGTAAACCCATCGCCGGGATTTCCGGGCCTTTCCCGGAAGGCAGTGGGGAATTTTTTATGGCACGCAGAGCACTTCCGGTATCGCGCCGGTCGTTCGTCGCACTTGTAACGGGTGCAGCGGCAGCATCCATCGTCAGCGCACCGGCTCTGGCCCAGCGCACCGATAGCGATCCGAACGATCCAGCTGGTGGTGGGCGCGGCACCGGCCTGACCGACAACGACCCTACCGATGAAGCGGGCAACGGTCGCGGCAGTTCGGGACTCACTGACAGTGATTCGGGTTCCAATGCGGATTGCGCCGGTCGCGGTCGTGGCAGCGTGACGGGCGATACCGACAGCGATTCGGGCAACGGTGCCGACCAGGCTGGCAACGGCCGGACCGGGATTTCCGACTCCGATGTGAATGACGCAGCAGGCTACGGTCGCGGCCGGGGTTCGTGCCCCGCCTAATCGCGACAATACTGCGAGCACGACAAACGGGGGTCCGCGGCGGCCCCCGTTTCCGTTCCTGCCGTACATGAAGAGTTAAACTCTTCGAGCGCAACTTGGATTGTGCAGGGACGGTGTGCAAATGTAACGCACGTACTTGCACTTGTGTTTATAGAGGCTAGTCTGACGATATTGAGTCCGGGGGAGGGCCCCGTGCTTTGACAGGGGGTATTGATGGCAAAAAGGGCAAGACCCGTTTCGCGGCGTTCGTTCGTAGGGATCGTTACCGGCGCTGCGGCGGCTGTAATCGCTTCGCCGGCAGCGGCACAGCGAACGGATTCCGATCCGTATGATCCCGTCGGCGGCGGGCGCACTACCGGCATTACCGACAGCGACACCGGAGCTTATGCCGATGCGGCAGGTAATGGCCGCGGCGGAACCGGTATTACTGACGGCGATCCAAGCGACCCAGCGGGCAATGGCCGTGGCGGGCGCACCGGCCTGACCGATAGCGATTCCGGCGCTTACGCCGATCAGGCAGGCAATGGCCGGGGCAGCCGCACCGGCATTACCGACAGCGACACGGGTTCCTATGCCGACCAGGCCGGCAACGGTCGCGGAAGCCGCCGCACGGGCATTACTGACAGTGATAGCGGCGCCTATGCCGACCAGGCGGGCAACGGGCGAGGAACTTCGGGCATCACTGATAGCGACACTGGCAGCTATGCCGATCCTGCCGGGAATGGCCGCGGGCGCAGCACCACCGGGCTCACGGACAGCGACACGGGTGCCTATGCCGATCCGGCTGGAAACGGCCGCCGGGGTAACTGACCTCCGGCCTGACCGGGGTGTCCTGATTTTTACGAGCACAGCGGGGTCGGCATTGGCGGCCCCGTTTGCTTTCCAGCCTGTGCGAGGATGAATGCCTTCCATGACCACTGAAACGCCAGCCGTCACAGCGCTGGAAATGCTCGTCGCCCCGCTTTCGCCGGAGGAATTCTTCGCCGACTATTACGAGCGCAAGGTCTTTCGCAGTGAGTTGAAGCATCCCCAGACCGCGCAGCTGCTGAGCCTTGACCGGGTCGACGAGATCATTTCCGATAGCGAATTGCCCCGCGCCGCGCTCGGCATGGCGAAATCGGGCAGTCCGGTTCCGCCGGACGAATACACCTTCGCCAACGGTACGATCGATCGCGGGGCGGTGCTCGACAATTTCCGCGATGGCGCGACGATCATCCTGCCGCAGCTGCATTTTGCCGACGGCAAGCTGTTCAGTTTCTGCCTCGCGCTGGAGAAGGAATTCGGCGCCCGGGTGCAGACCAATGTCTATCTCACCCCGCCCGATGCCCACGGCTTCGGCGTCCATTATGACAATCACGACGTGTTCGTGATCCAGATTTCCGGCGCCAAACAATGGGAAATCTACGGCGATCGTGACGGCCTCCCTTTCCGCGGCGAGGGCTTCCGCAAGGGCGTGGACGAAACCGGAGAGCTCAAGGAGAGCTTCGTGCTCGAAGCCGGGCAGTGCCTCTACGTGCCGCGCGGCACTTCGCACCGCGCGCCCAATCACGGAGATGAGCCGAGCCTGCATATCACCGTGGGCATCCTGGTGCAGACCTGGGCCGAATTCATGCTGGAAGCCGTGGCCGAAGCGTCTTTGCGCATCCCCGAAATGCGGCACTCGCTGCCGCGTGGCATGTATTTCGACAGCGCGGAAGCTCAGACCGTACACGCCGCAACATTTCGGCGGCTGGTGGGCGAACTGGCCGACAAGGCGAGTTTCGAAGCGACCAACGCGGTGTTCTCCGGCAATTTCATTCGCACGCAGGGCTCCCGCGTTCGCGGCGCGCTGCTGGCGCTGGCGCAGGGCATCGGCATGGATGACCGACTCCGCGTGCGCGAGCACATCCTTTTCAGCTTCGAAGGCGACGAGGGAAAGCGCCAGATCGTGGTGGCGGGATCGAGCATTCCCTTGTCTGAAGAGCTGTTCAGGCAGTTGCGGGCCAAAGTCGCCAGCGGCAGCTTGGCCAAGAGCGAGTTCGCGGTCGAGGACACCGAGGAGTTGGGTGACGTGGTCGACTCGCTTGTTGCCTACGGTTTGCTGCTGGCCGCCTAGGGACAGCCGAGTTCGGCGCTGGACTATGGGGGCGCGGCAACGCAGATTGTCCGCAATCGACCTGAACCGACAGCGGGCGCAGACATGGCGACGATCAACCCGGAAATACCCTGAAAGTGCGGCAGCGCTGCGCGAGATTCCGGGCGGCAGTACCAATCCGAACCCGAAGAAGCAAACCAGCGAAATGACCGGCGGGATCAAGAACCCGCACAAGGGGGTGATCGCTGCAGGCACCACGATCCTGCGTTTTGGCATCGCTCCCACGGCCAGCGCCGCTTCGAGTGGCAGCTGGTTGCTGGACTGGAACAATTACGCCAAGGTTGAGGCGATGGCGGCGCGCAAGGGCAGCGGCATAGCCACCATGGCGCGGCTGATGTGCGAGGTGCCGAGCGACTGGGGCGGCGAACTCGGCATGACCATGCTGGTACAGGCACGCACATTGCGTGACCTGTCAGCCTTCGCTGGCGAGGGAGAAGTGGCCGAGAGCGAGAGCCGGGACGGTTATCCGCCCGAACATTCCTTGTCGCAGCAGTTTCCGCTTACAGGAAGGGTTCGTACCCCGGCGGCAGCTCACCTTCCGCAGGGACATCGGTGCCCGGCGTGTGGATGCCGCATTCGGTCTTGTCCCAGCCACGCCAGCGCCCCGCGCGCGGGTCTTCGCCCGGAGCGACCGGCGAAGTGCAGGGCGCGCAGCCGACCGATAGGAAGCCCTTGGCCTCCAGCGGGTGGCGCGGCAGGTCGCGCTCGGTGAAATAGGCTTCGAGATCGGCCTTCACCCAGTCGCCCAGCGGATTGAGCTTCAATCGCCCGTCTTCCACTTCAAAGCGCGGAATATCCTGCCGGGTGACAGACTGGAACGCCTTGCGCCCTGAAATCCAGCTATCGAGCCCCGCCTTCGCGCGTGCCAGCGGCTCCACCTTGCGGATGTCGCAGCAGCCGTCCGGATCATAGGACCAGCGGAGGCCACTTTCGTCCTTCGCTGCCAGCACCGCCGGATCGGGCTGCACCACGGCGGAATTGCGGATGCCGAGCCGTTCGATCAGCGTCTCGCGATAGGCAAGCGTCTCGGCGAACATCTTGAGGGTATCGACGAAGATCACCGGAATGCTCGCATCGGCTCGCGCGACCAGATCGAGCAGCACCGCGCTTTCGGTGCCGAAGCTGGAGACGACCGCCACCTTGCCCAGCGTGCCTTCGGCAAACAGGGTGCGCAGCATGGTCAATGTGTCGACCCCGACGAAGCGCGCGTTGAGCGCATCGGCATCGGCTTGCGTAAAGGCGGGCGCGGTGTCGATCCGGTCGATCTTGCGAGCGGCTTCACCCATGACGCAGTTTCCAGATCGGCACGGCGGCATCGGCGGCAGCCTGATAGTCGTGCGGCCAACGGCTAAAGGCGGCCTCGACATCGGCCTCGTCAAGCGGGCGATCAGGGGCAAAGCTGTCGAATCCGCAGCGCCGCATGTAGGCGATCTGGTCCACCAGCACATCTCCCACCGCGCGCAACTCGCCGGTGTAGCCGTGTTCGCGCAGGACACGCGCTGCGGAATACCCGCGCCCGTCACCAAAGGTCGGGAAGTTCACTTCCACCAGCCGGATGCGGCCCAGATGCGGCAGCAGCGCACGCGCATCGTCGCCCGGCTCGATCCGCACGGCAACAGCATTGGTCTGGCCGAGGAAAGCGTCGACGGTGACCTGCGACCCATCGGGCAGTTCGTCGCTGCGGAAGCGGAACTGCACTTCGTCGCGCCCGGTGCCAAGATCATCAGCCATAAAGCGCCTCCTTGAACGTATCCATGCCGACACGGCGGTAGGTATCGAGGAAGCGTTCGCCCTCCTGCCGCTGCGCGAGGTAGGTCTCGGTGACCTTTTCCACGGCATCGACAATGCCCGCCTCGTCAAAGCCGGGGCCGGTGATCTTCGCCAGCGAGGCATCTTCCGCCTCGCTGCCACCGAGCAAGAGCTGGTAATTTTCGGTGCCCTTTTTGTCGACGCCGAGGATGCCGATGTGGCCCGCATGGTGGTGCCCGCAGGCATTGATGCAGCCGGAAATCTTCAGTTTCAGTTCGCCCAGCACCTCGCTCTTTCCGTTGGCGGCAAAGCGTTCGGAAATCTTCTGCGCCACCGGGATCGAGCGGGCATTGGCGAGCGAACAGTAATCGAGGCCGGGGCAGGCGATAATATCGCCGATCTGATCCAGATTGGCCGCGCCGAGGCCAGCTTCGTCCAGCTTAGCCCACAGTTCGGGCAGGCGGGCGATCTCGACATGCGGCAGCACGATGTTCTGGGTGTGCATCACCCGGCATTCGTCGAAGCTGTATTCGCGCGCGAGGTCTGCCATCAGGTGCATCTGCGCTGCCGTGGCATCGCCAGGGATGCCGCCAACGGGCTTGAGGCTGATGACCGCCGAGACATAGCCGGGCGCCTTGTGCGGGTGGGTGTTACGGTCCATCCACAGCGCGAAATCGGGGTCCGAACGATCGGCTTCCAAAGGAAGGCCGGTCTTGAAGGCCTTGTCGGCGAAATAGGTCTTGATCCGCTCCAGCTCGGCCAGCGGCGGTTCCACGCCCTGATCCAGCAGATGGGCGAACTCCTCCTCCACCTGGCGGGCGTACTCAGCCGCTCCCAGTTCATGGACGAGGATCTTGATCCGCGCCTTGTACTTGTTGTCGCGCCGCCCGTAGCGATTGTAGACCCGCAGGCAGGCCTCGGAATAGGTCACCAGCTGGTCGAGCGGGACGAAGTCGCGGATCAGCGGGGCGACCATCGGGGTGCGGCCCATGCCGCCGCCGACATAAAAGGCCGCGCCCAGCTCGCCAGCAGCGTTTCGGACGATGTTGATGCCGATATCGTGCAGCCGCATCGCCGCCCGGTCCCGCTCGCTGGCGATCACCGCAATCTTGAACTTGCGCGGCAGGTAGCTGAATTCCGGGTGGAAGCTGGACCACTGCCGCAGCAATTCCGCATAGGGGCGGGGGTCCACCACCTCATCCGCCGCAGCGCCAGCGAAATGATCCGAACTGATGTTGCGGATGCAGTTGCCGCTGGTCTGGATGGCGTGCATTTCCACCTTGGCGAGGTCCGCCAGAAGGTCCGCCGCCTCGTCCAGCTTGATCCAGTTGTACTGGATGTTCTGGCGGGTGGTGAAATGGCCGTAGCCCTTGTCGTACCTGTCGGCGATGTCCGCCAGCGCGTGCATCTGCCGGCTGTCGAGCGTGCCATAGGGAATGGCGACGCGCAGCATGTAGGCGTGCAATTGCAGGTAGAGGCCGTTCATCAGCCGCAGCGGGCGGAACTGTTCCTCGGTGATCTTGCCTTCGAAACGGCGGCGCGCCTGATCGCGGAATTCCTCCACGCGCGCATCCACCATTGCCTGGTCATATTGGTCGTACTTGTACATCAGATCACCCAGTCCCAGCCTTTTTCAGCGGCTGCCCTCACCGCGAGATCGGGGCGCACGGTTGGCCCCAGTGCGCGCACGCGGTCCTTGATATGTGCCGGACGCGGGCCGTCCGCGGTCATCACGGCGTCGATCGCATAGGGCACGTTGACCCGCCGCGCGGCTTCCTCGCGCGCCATGATCGCTTCGCCTTCCTCGCTGGCATCGGCAGCATCGGAGATGTGCGTGGACCAGCCGCGGCCATCCCACCAGACCACGGCGCCGGAGCCGAGATCGTTCCCGGTCAAGATTTTCATGCAGCAAACTCCGCAGCAAGGGTGGCGAGCGCGAGGTTGTCCCGCGCGGTAACTTCGCCGATGATGATGAGGGCGGGGCTCTTCACTCGCTCCGCCAGAACCAGATCGGGCAGGGCGGCGAGCGGCCCGCGCAGCACGCGCATGTCCGCGCGGCAGGCGTTCTCGATCACGGCCAGCGGCATGTCGGGGGCAAGGCCGTCCGCCATCAGCTTCTCGGCGATCTGGGGCGCGGTCTTCACGCCCATGTAGATCACCAGCGTGCGGCCCTTGCCGGCGAGGCCGGACCAGTCCTGCTCGGACAGCCCCTTGCACTGGCCCGCCACGAAGCTGACCACGCTGGCCGCGTCACGATGCGTGAGCGGAATGCCCGCAGCGGCGGCGGCTCCGTTGGCGGCGGAAATGCCGGGGACGACCTTGACCCGCACGCCCGCAGCCTGCGCAGATTCCATCTCTTCACCGCCGCGCCCGAAGACGAACGGATCGCCGCCTTTGAGCCGCACCACATCGCGCCCGGCCAGCGCTTCGCGCACCAGCAGCGCGTTGATATCGTCTTGAGCCAGCGTATGCCGCGCGCGCTGCTTGGCGACGGAGACAAGCCGCGCATCGCAGTGTGCCAGCGCCAGGATGGCCGGATCGACCAGCCCATCATGCACGATAAGGCTGGCGCTGCCGATCAGTCGCGCCGCGCGTAGTGTCAACAGTTCCGGATCGCCCGGGCCCGCGCCGACAAGATAGATGGTGCCACTTTGCATGAGGTGCAGATGGCTGCTGGCGGGCCATGCCACCAGCGAGAATGGGTTGCCACCTGTTTAGGTAAGCTTTAGCCGCACCGCCTACTTGTCGCGATTGCTTTCGACGCGCTGCGAAATCGCCGCAACAAGCTGCTGGAATTGCTCGTTATCGCGCAAGTTTAGATCGCGCTGCGGGAACGGGATTTCGATCCGGTTGGCCTGGAACAGGTCCCACAGATTGTTGAGCACTTCCGAGCGGACATTGCCGACGCCCATTTCCGGGTCTTCGATCCAGCAGTGGATCGCAAAATCCACACTGCTTTCGCCGTAGGCCTGCATCCACACGGTCGGAGAGGGACTGTCCAGCACGCGCTTGCACGCACGCGCTGCTTCGAGCATCAGCTCCTGCGCCAGCTTCATGTCGGCGCCATAGGCCACTCCTACATGAACCTGCATGCGCACCTTCTTTGACGAGTAGGACCAGTTCTCGACCTGGTTGATCATCAGGTTTTCGTTCGGAATCAGATATTCACGCTCGTCCCGCGTGGTGATCGATACGGCGCGAATGCCGATCTTCCGGATCTGGCCGAAAGTTTCGTTGCCTGCCTGGTCGGCAATCGCGATCACGTCCCCCGGCTTGATCGACTTGTCCATCAGCAGGATGATCCCGGCAATCAGGTTGCCGAAGGTCTTTTGCAGGCCAAAGCCGATGGCGAGGCCGAACGCGCCTGAGAACACCGCCAAGGCGGTTAGATCGATCCCGAGGATGTCGATCCCGATCAGAATTGCGAAAGCCCACAGCGCCACCGTCAGCAGCTTTTCCGCCAGCAGCCGTTGCGAAGAATCCAGCCGGGTTGCGCGTCGCAGGCCGGATTTCGCCAGCTTGGTGCTGAGGCGGGCGAAGACGAACACGCCGACGACCACCAGCACCAGCACCAAGACGGTCCACAGCGAGAAACGGGTATCGGCGACCGAGAAGCCGAAGGCATCAAGCCGGTCGATCAGGCCCGCCACGGTCGGAGTGCTTTCGGACATGGCATCGCGAAGGGCTTCGGCTCCGGCCACAGCTTCCTCGGCGGCGCTATCGGTATCGACTGGCGCGGGTGTGCTTTCCGGCAGTGGCGCGGGTGAAGGACTGGCGGTCTCGGCAGGCGCCGTGGGGGGCGGCGTCTCGAGCGGATTCTCAACTGTAGCTGTCATGCTGTTCCCATCGCGGCAAATGCCTGTTCGAGATCGCGGATGAGATCGCCTGTATCCTCCAGCCCGATGGCGAGCCGCACCCCCAATCCGCTGCCCTTGTCGACACTGACGGGCCAGACGCTGAAATCGCGGATGCGACCCGGATCTACCGGGATGGCGAGGCTTTCGTAGCCTCCCCAGCTGAAGCCGATTCCGAACAATTGCAGCGCGTCGATAAACCGCGCACGCGCAGCGACATCGGCGCTGCGCAAGATGAAGCTGAACAGACCGCAGCCGCCGGAAAAGTCCCGCTGCCATAAATCGTTGCCCGGCGCGCCGGACAGCATTGGGCAGAGCACAGCGGAAACTTCTGCTCTATTTTCAAGCCATTGCGCGACCTCAAGCGCACTTGAGCTTGTGCGTTCGAGCCTTAGACCCATCGTCCGCAACCCGCGTAGCGCCAGCGCGGCATCGTCGGGCGAAACGACCTGCCCCATATATTGCGAATGCACTCTTATCCGCCTGATAAGCGGCTTTGATGCCGAGGCGCTACCCATCATCAGGTCAGAATGGCCGCCGACATGCTTGGTCAGGCTCATCACCGATACGTCGCAGCCGTGCCGCAGGGCCGCAAAGCCGAGCGGGGAGGCCCAAGTGTTGTCGATCACTGAAATGACTTCGCGTTCGCGTGCAATGGCGGCGAGTGCGGGAATATCGCAGACTTCCATCGTCAGGCTGCCGGGGCTTTCCAGCATTACGACCTTGGTCCGCTCACCGATCATCGCCGCGAACCCGGTCGGATCAAGCGGGTTGAAGGCACGGGCGGTGATGCCGAAACGCTTCAGCACTCCAAGCGCTATGCTGCGCGTGGGTTCGTAGCAATTGTCGCTGAACAGCAGTTCGTCGCCGGGAGACAGCAGTGCCATCAGGGTGCCCGCAATCGCGGCAACCCCGCTGGGGAACAGTTCGGTGCCCTCCGCGCCGGGTTCCAGCGTGGTCAGGGCATCGGCCAGCGCCCACTGCGTCGGCCCCCCCCGTCGCCCGTAGTAGAAGTGGCCGTCTTCGTTGGGCCGGCCGCGCGCCAGATCGGCGCAATCGTCGTACAGGTGCGTACTGCTGCGCCAGACCGGCGGATTGACCACACCGCCCGGCTGGCCGCTCACGCTGGTCCATTCCTTGCGCCGTCCGGCTTCGACCAGACGGGTGGCGGGCTGGTGATCCTTCCCGCTCATCGCGCCGGTCCGGTGGCAACGGGGAGGGCGGGGTCCGCGCCCCATTCGCTCCAGCTACCATCGTAGAGCGCGCCCTGCTTGCCGATCAGGTGCAGCGCCAGCAGCAGCACCGACGCGGTCACACCGCTGCCGCAGGAAGCGGTGATAGGGCGATCGAGATCGACTCCCGCCTGCTCGAGAGCCGCGCGGATACCCGCAGGGTCGCGGAAAGTGCCGTCTTCGGCCAGTACGGCATCATAGGGGACATTGCGCGATCCGGGGATATGGCCAGACGCAATTCCGGGGCGGAAATCGGGTTCGTCTCCGCGAAAGCGGGGAGCGTCGCGGGCATCGACGACTTGTTCGGTGCCGCTAGCAAGATTGGCGAGGATGTCTGCCTTGCTGCGCACTTCGCCCGCGCCTCCCGAAGACGTGAAATCACCTTCGCCGATCAATGTTACGCCGATTTCAATCGGGCGGCCTTCCGCCATCCATTTGTGCAACCCGCCATCGAGCACCGCAAACTGTTGCACTCCGAACAGCCGGAAAATGAACCAAGCCCGCGCCGACGTGCGCATGGCGCTGTTGTCATACAGCACAATTCGCTGGCCATTGGCGACACCCAAACTCGCCAGCCGTGCCTCGAATTGTGCTCGGGTTGGCAGGGCCGCTGGCACCTCGCTCTCCGGATCAATAAGCGTTTTCAGACTGAGAAACCGCGCGCCGGGAATATGCGCCGCCGCAAACTCCTCCCGTGCATCGCGGTCGGCGGTCGGGAGGTGGGCAGTGGCATCGAGCACGACCACATCGGGCGCGTCCAGCGCGCTTGCGAGCCAATCTGTTGTAACGAGGGTTCCCATCGCGGTCTTCATCGCACAGGACCTAGCCCGTGGCGCGGCGAAGGTAAATTGCCGTTACCCTTTCAGGGCCCGCTTCACGTCACCGCGCGCGCGGCCAGCCGGATATGTACCTGCAAACTGCCGTCGAGATGGAGCGGGCGCAGCTTCTCCTCCCCTGGCGCTGGTGGATTGCCGATCACGAAGGCACGCCGCAGCGGCGCAATCCCGGCACCGATCAGCCTGAAGCGGGCGAGTGGCAGGATCAGGCTTTCGGGCGCATTGTCCACCGGTCGAACGGCATCGCGTGGCATTTGCCATTCACCGGCAATACTTTCGGTAGCAAAGGGGGCGAGCATGGCGATGCGATGGAGGCGCGCCTCGTCGAGGTTCGGCCCGCCAAGTTGCTCCTCGGTCGGGATCGAGCCGTGAGCGCTGACCATGTCGCTCCAGATTCTTAACGAGACGATGTGGTCCTGCGCGTTGTTGGACAGCTCGAGCCGCCAGTTGAGCAGCACGCGCGTCGGCCCGATCGAAAGACGCGTGGGAAACAGCGTCAGCGAAAGCGCATCCGTGCGGGCTCCGCTTTTATCCGCCTTCGGTTCGCTTTCCTCTTCCATGCTGCAAAAATACTCCCAAGTGTGCGTTCTGCATAGCGCACTTGTGCAAGGCTCCCGATCACGCCATCTGTTCGCGCCATGAACGATACTCCAGCACGCGACCAGCCGCAGTTCCTTGGCCAGCACACCGCCCTGCCAGCATCGCCCGAAGAGGCAGTGCTCGATTATGTTCCCAATCCGCGCCAGGGTGCGCTGTATCTGGTGCGCTTTGCCGTGCCCGAATTCACCTCGTTGTGCCCTGTCACCGGCGCGCCCGATTTCGCGCATCTGGTGATCGATTATTCGCCCGAGAAAACCATCGTCGAATCCAAGAGCCTGAAGCTTTTCCTCGGCGCGTTCCGCAATCATGGCGGCTTTCACGAGGACGTGACCGTGGGCATCGGCCAGCGGCTGTTTGCGGAAATGGCTCCGCGCTGGCTGCGCATCGGCGGCTACTGGTATCCCCGCGGCGGCATTCCGATCGACGTGTTCTGGCAGAGCGGCGTGGCACCAGAAGGCTTGTGGCTGCCTGAGCAGGGCGTAGCCCCCTATCGCGGCAGAGGCTAACAAAAGGCGGGGGAACGGTTCTTGCCTGCAACATCCGGGTTCGACTAAGAGCGCGCCAGCACATCTGGCGGGAGCGGAGTTCTTCTGCTGCCCATCTTCAAAGGGGACTATTCGATGCGCATCGTAATGATCGGCACCGGCTATGTCGGACTTGTATCGGGTGCCTGCTTTGCCGATTTCGGCCATGAAGTGATCTGTGTTGACAAGGATCAGGCTAAAATCGACGCGTTATTGAACGGCACGATGCCAATATTCGAGCCGGGCCTGGACGAATTGGTGGCGAGGAACGTCGAAGCTGGGCGTCTCTCCTTCACGCTTGACATTGCCGAAGCGCTTCCTGGTGCCAATGCCGTATTTATCGCCGTGGGCACGCCCTCTCGCCGGGGCGATGGTCACGCGGATCTGACGTTTGTCTATGCTGCTGCACGGGAAATGGCCCCGCTTCTGCCGACGGGGGTAGTGGTAGTTGACAAGTCAACCGTTCCCGTTGGAACTGGTGATGAGGTTGAGCGGATTATCCGCGAAGTCGCGCCGGGCCTTGAATTCTCGGTCGCGTCCAATCCCGAATTCCTGCGCGAAGGCGCGGCGATTGATGACTTCAAGCGGCCCGACCGGGTGGTGATCGGAGTGAACGACAAGCACGCCGAAGAGGTGTTGGAAGAAATCTACCGACCGCTCACCCGGAACGAATCACCGCTGATCACCATGAGTCGCCGCGCGGCGGAATTGACCAAATATGCCGCCAACGCTTTCCTCGCCACCAAGATCAGCTTCATCAACGAAATCGCTGATTTGTGCGAGAAAGTGGGCGCAGATGTGGGCGATGTAGCCAAAGGAATCGGCCTGGACAGCCGGATCGGCAACCGCTTCCTCATGCCGGGTCCGGGCTATGGCGGATCGTGCTTCCCTAAGGATACGGTGGCATTGCTCAAGACCGGGCAGGATTATGAAAGCCCGCTGCGCATTGTTGAAAGTGTGGTCGCCAGCAATGACCAGCGCAAGCGCTCGATGGGCCGCAAGGTAGTGAATGCGATGGGTGGCGGGGACCAGCACGGCAAGACCGTTGCCGTGCTCGGACTGACTTTCAAGGCCAATACCGACGACATGCGCGACAGCCCGGCAATCAGCATTGTGCAGGCGCTGCTGGATGCCGGAATTGCCGTGAAGGCCTACGATCCCGAAGGCATGGAGCAAGCCAAAAAGCTTCTCGGACCGATTACTTATTGCGATGGCCCCTATGAGGCGCTGGACGGTGCTGATGCCGCCGTGATCGTAACCGAATGGGATGCCTTCCGCGCACTCGATCTGGGCCGGGTAAAGGGTTTGCTCAAAGCCCCGCTGTTGGTCGATCTTCGCAATCTTTACAGCCGCAGCGATGTGGAACGGCACGGGTTTACATACGTGGCCGTAGGGCGCTGATCGAGGGGCAAGACAGCCGCAGGTGAATCGGTTAGTCCTTGCCTCTGGACGAGGGGGGCTTCGATGAGCGAGCAGACGAGTTACGACGCGGTGGAGTATCCTGCCGCCACCTATCCCTCCACCCATCCGGCGCATCTCGCTGCGCTGGCGCGACTGCATGGCCTTTCCGCGCCCGATCCGCGTACCTGCCGGGTGCTGGAGATCGCGGGTGGGGACGGGCTCAATCTGGCGGGGATGGCGGCGGGTCTGCCGGAGGCGCATTTCACCAGTTTCGACCTTTCGCGCGAGGCGGTTGCGCGGGGGCAGGCGCTGGTGGCGCAGGCTGGGTTGGGCAATGTCGAGGTGGTGGTGGGCGACCTGCTCGACTGGGCGGACAATGCGACCGGCACTTACGATTACGTGATCGCGCATGGGCTTTACGCCTGGGTTCCCGAAGCGGTGCAGGCGGCGATGTGGCGGCTGATCGACCGGGTCCTGTCGCCCGAAGGCATCGCTTTCGTAAGCTATAACGCGCTGCCCGGCGGCTATCTCCGGATGGCGGTGCGGGACATGATTCGCCATGCCTCTCAAGGGCTTGAGGGCGAGGCGCGGATCGCCAAGGCGCGCGAGGTCCTGCGGAATTTCTCCGCCCCGCGCGAGAATGAACGCGTGGTTCTGCAAGCCCTGCGCAAGGTGGCCGAACCGATGCTGGCGAAAAACGACGGCTCGCTGTTCCACGATGAACTGGGCGAAAGCTATGCGCCGCAGTCGCTCACCGCAGTGGTGGAGGCGGCGGGGCGACACAATCTCGCCTTCCTCAACGATGCCGTGCCCAAGATGGTAGGCGACGGAATGCCGGGTCAGGCGATGGACGATGCGGCTGTCGTGGCCGCCGCACAGGCGAGCGATTACGAGGTTGCCGCCTTCTTCCACCAGTCGCTTTTCGTGCGCAAAGGGCGCGCTGTGGCCCGCACACTTGATGCAACCGCGTTTGCCGAGCTGGTCGCCAGCGCCCGCCTCGACCGGACCGGCCCGACCGAATTCCAGCACGAAGAAGGCCCGTTCGAGATCTCCGATCCGGCGCTCGCCGATTTCCTCGAAGCGCTAGGCAAGGCCTGGCCGGTGCGGTTGCCCCTGGCGCAGTTTGCCGCTTCAGCCGAACACTGCGAGGCGCTGCTCGATCTCTATCGCAACGGCATCATCAATTTCCACGCGCTGCCTTTTCCCGGCACCGTCGAACCCGGGGAGCGGCCGGAAGCCAGTCCGCTGGTACGGGCGCAGGTTGTGCTGGGAATGCCGATCCTGTTTTCGCTCGATCTCAAGGTCGTGACGATGCAGCCGGGGCCGCGCCATTTCCTTTCGCTGCTCGATGGCACCCGCGATCGCGCTACGCTGGAACGTGACTGGGGTGCGAGCGACTATGGTGGCGAAGTTTCTGCCAGTGCGGCTGTGGAGCAATTGGCTAAGGCGGCGCTGATGCTGCGGTAGCTGGCTACTCGCCCAAAGCCTCAAGCTGCTCTGCCGCTGCCATCCAGTCGGCCTCGGCCTTTGCCAGCTTCTCGCCAGCCTGGGTGCGGGTGCGGTGCAGTTCATCCGCCCGCTTGCCGCCAACCGACACAAGTTCCGCGTCGATCTCTGCAATTTGCGCCGTCAGCCTGGCAATCGCCTTTTCGCTCTTCTGCTGTTCGGACCGGATGAACTTCGCGCGCGAGGCATTCTTCGCCGCATTCCCGCCGCCGGGCTTCACCGCAGGCTTGGCGGGCTTCGGCTGGTTGCGCCCCAGTACGAAGTCGATGTAATCCTCCATGCTCCCCGCATATTCGCGCGCGGTGCCGTTATCGACCAGCACCAGCCGGTCGGCGGTCAATTCCACCATGTGCCGATCGTGGCTGATGAGTATCACCGCCCCCGAATAGCCGTTCAGCGCCTGGATCAGCGCTTCACGGGCATCGACATCCAAGTGGTTGGTCGGTTCGTCGAGGATCAGCAGGTGGGGTGCGTCGCGGGTGATGATCGCCAGCGCCAGCCGCGCGCGTTCCCCGCCGGACAGTTTCTCCACCCGTTGCTCGGCCCGCGCGCCGGAAAAGCCGAACCGCCCCAGTTGCGCCCGCACCGCGCCGGGGCTCTTGCCGTCCATCGCGCGCGTCATCAGTGCCAGCGGAGTCTCGTCGCTCGCCAGTTCCTCCACCTGGTACTGGGTGAAATAGCCGACCTTCATCTTGCCGGGAGCCATCATGCCGCCCTCGGCGGGGGAAAGCTGCGCCGCCAGCAGTCGGGCGAGGGTGGTTTTGCCGTTACCGTTGCGCCCCAGCAGCGCGATCCGGTCATCCGCGTCGATCCGCAGGTTGAGCTTCGCCAGCACCGGCGGCGCTGCGCCATAGCCGACCGCCGCGTGCTCCAGCTGGATCATCGGCGAACGCAGTTCCTCTGGATCGGGGAAATCGAATGTCAGCGAAGGATCGTCGATCAGCGCGGCGATCGGCTGCATCTTGGCCAGCATCTTGGCGCGCGATTGCGCCTGCTTGGCGGTGGAGGCGCGGGCCGAATTGCGTGCGACATAGTCCTGTAGCCGCGCCCGCTGCGCATCCTGCGATGCCTTGGCCGCGGCCAGCTGCGCCGCGCGCTCAGCCCGCTGCTTCTCGAAAGCATCGTAGCCGCCGGTGTACAACGTCAACTTTCCGCCCTGCAGGTGGAGGATGTGATCGACCACCTTGTTGAGCAGGTCGCGCTCGTGGCTGATGACCAGCAAGGTGGCGGGGTAGGACTTGAGGAAGTTCTCCAGCCACAGCGTTGCTTCGAGATCGAGGTGGTTCGAAGGTTCGTCCAGCAGCAGGATGTCGGGCTCCGAGAACAGCAGCGCGCCCAGCGCAATGCGCATTTTCCAGCCACCCGAAAAACTGTCCACCGGGCGCTGCTGCATTTCCTCATCGAAACCCAGCCCGTTGAGGATCTTCGCCGCCCGCGCCGGGGCACTGTAGGCATCGATGGCGAGTAGGCGCTCGTGAACTTCGCAGAGGCGCTCAGCATCGGTGCAGGTCTCGGCCTCGGCGAGCAGGCTCTCGCGCTCGGTATCGGCGGCCAGCACCAGTTGTTCGGGGGTGGCGGAGCCGCTCGGCGCTTCCTGCGCGATGTAGCCGATCCGCGCGCGCGAGGGGCGCGAGATCTCGCCCTCGTCGGGTTCGATTTCGCCGATCATTGCCTTCATCAGCGTGGACTTGCCCGCTCCATTGCGGCCAATCAGCCCGACGCGCGCGCCCTGCGGCACAGTGGCGCTGGCGCGTTCGAGGATGGGCCGGCCGCCAAGCCGGACGGTAAGGCCGTCAATCGTAAGCATGGGCGGCCCCCTAGCAGTATGGCGGGTTTAGCCAAATGGTTTCCATGCCAAGGCACATTCGACTAAGGCCCGCGCATGGACATGGGCGATCTGCTGCAACGCTATTTCGGCACCCCGGACCTCGCCAAGGTCGGACCCGCCGCCCTGCCCGCCGGGGTCGAGCGGATGCTGGTCGATCTGGGGCTGGAAAAGGACCGGGGGCGGCGGTTCGCGCTGTGGAGCGTGCTCTATATGCTCGATTCCGCGCCCGATCTGGATGTCGCTTTCGCCCAGGCAGAGGACCGCGAGGCCGCCCGAAATCTGATGGACATGCTGGCCGCTGCCGAGCCGGATTAGCTCCCCAGTTAGCACCTGCACAAATTATCCAAGCCAAAACGCATTTTTGCGTGTAAGGGGCGCGTGTCGGCAGACGAAGAACCGAGCCCGTCCGTGCCGTTCCGCCAAATTCCGCCACGCCCGCGCCACTCCCGTGGTGCCGCGTCGCTATTGCCCGAAAAGTGCCTAATCATGACCGAACTGACCTTCCCCGAACTTTCCCCCGGCCTCGCCGATGCGCTTGCGCAGCGCGGCTATGCAGCGCCCACGCCGGTGCAGGCCGCTGTGCTCGAACCTCAGGCGCAGGGCCGTGACCTGGTGGTGTCCGCTCAGACCGGATCGGGCAAGACGGTCGCCTTCGGGCTGGCCATGGCCGAGCAGGTGCTGGGCGAGGACGGGCGCGTGCGGCAGGCCGGATCGCCGCTGGCGCTGGTGATCGCCCCTACGCGCGAACTGGCCTTGCAGGTCAGCCGCGAACTTGCATGGCTCTACCAGAAGGCCGGGGCGCGGATTGCCACCTGCGTCGGCGGAATGAACCCCTCGCAGGAACGCCGCGCGCTGCAATCGGGCGCGACCATCGTGGTCGGCACGCCGGGCCGCCTGCGCGATCATCTCGAACGCGGGGCGCTCGATCTTTCGGCACTTGCCGCCGTGGTGCTCGATGAAGCCGACGAAATGCTCGACATGGGTTTCCGCGAGGAGCTCGAGGAAATTCTCGACGCGACCCCCGAGGGCCGCCGCACCCTGCTGTTCTCCGCCACCATGCCGCGCCCGATCGAGGCGCTCGCCCGCCGCTACCAGCGCGATTCGCTGCGGATCGCCACCATTGGCGCAGAACGCGGGCACGGCGACATCACCTATCAGGCGATGACCGTTTCGCCGTCCGAAATCGAGAATGCGGTGGTAAACCTGCTGCGCTTTCACGAAGCCGATACGGCGATGCTGTTCTGCGCCACGCGCGACAATGTCCGCCATCTCCACGCCACATTGCAGGAACGCGGGTTCGGCGTGGTGGCGCTGTCGGGCGAGCACTCGCAGAGCGAGCGCAATCAGGCGCTGCAGGCACTGCGCGACCGGCGCGCGCGGGTCTGCGTCGCCACCGATGTCGCTTCGCGCGGGATCGATCTGCCGAGCCTCAGCCTCGTCGTCCATGTCGAAGTGCCGCGCGATGCCGAAACGCTCCAGCACCGTTCGGGCCGCACCGGGCGCGCGGGCAAAAAGGGCACGGCGGTGATCGTGGTGCCGTTCACCCGGCGCAAGCGGGTGGAAGGAATGCTGCGGCAGGCCAAGATCAATGCCGAATGGATTTCCGCGCCGGATCGCGATGCGATTGTGGCCAAGGATCACGAACGCTTGCTCGAAACGCTTTTGCGACCGGTCGAGGTGGAAGATGCGGACCGCGAACTGGCCGAGCGCCTGCTCGCCGAACGCAGCCCGCAGGATATTGCCGCCATGCTCGTCCACGCGCACCGCGCCAAGCTGCCCGAACCGGAAGAGCTGATCGCCAACACGCCCGATGCGCAGCGCGCCGCGCAGGCCGATCGCCATCGCCCCGGCTTCGAAGACGTGGTGTGGTTCCGCATGGATATCGGCCGGCGGCAGAACGCCGATCCGCGCTGGATCTTGCCGCTGCTGTGTCGCCGTGGGCACATTACCCGCAACGAAATCGGCGCGATCCGGATTGGCCCGCAGGAAACCTATTTCCAGGTGCCCCGCGCGATTGCCGAGAAGTTCGGCGACGCGCTGCTGCGCACTGCCGGATCGCCCGAGGAAGGCGAGGGCGATGGCCGCGAGGTCAACATCCAGCCGTCGGGCGAACCCCCGCGCGAATCCTCAGGCCGCGATGGCCGCAGCGGCTCCCCCGGAGCGGGTGCCCGCGTCAACCCGCGCCCCAAGAAGCCGCACCGCAAGGGCAACGACGGCGGCTTCCCGCCCCGCGACGGCAAGCCCCCCCGCCGCACTGAACCGCGCACGCCTCCCGGCCCGCCGCAAGCGGGCAAGGGCAAGCCGCGCAAGGGGTTTGTGAAGCCGAGGTGAGGGGAAAGGCGCGGTAGTTCGCCCGCTGTCTACTGATTTTGCGCTCAGGCTGCCTGCGTCTCTCTGGGACCGGCATGGTGACCGGTTCCCCCTTGCTGGAGTGCGTGGCGAACGCAGCATTGCTCGTCCATCAAGGCGAAATCGACGCGTTGCCGAATATTCCCCTTGGCTCTCTCGTTACCCTAGTTGCCGACTGCGCTCGCGTGGAGGTGGCGCGACTGGCCCAACTTGACGCGGCCCAGCCTCCACCGACTGCGCGGATCGGATCCGTCTGTTGCAGGCGTGCGGGTTGGGGGGTAGGTGTGTCTCGTGAACAAGCTATTCCTCGCAGGGGGCATCGGCGTAGCACTTATCGGGGCATTGACCGGAGGTTTTGCGGCGGGCCGCTGGTCCGCTCCCGACGAACGCGAGCAGTATATCCTGCGCCGTGCCTGGGTGCTGACCGAGCAAGCGCAGCGCACACCGCAGGGCGGGGCCTTGCTGATCGGGGACAGCTTGACCGAGCGCTCCGGGTTTCAGACCTTGTGCGGCCTGCCAGTCTTCAATGCGGGTGTTTCGATGGCGCGCCTTTCCGATATGGTGGAGGCGGGGCCGGAGCTGGCGCGTTCCCTCCAACCGGAACTGACTATGGTGGCGCTTGGCACAAACGACGCGCGCCGGGGCATGTCGCTGGCGGCCTGGCGCGAGGAAATGGACAGATTGCTGGGCAATCTGCCACGCCCGCTGATTGTCGTTTCACTTCCGGCCATGCAAGCGGAAGCCGCGCCGTTCAACGCCGCGCTGGTGGAACTGGCCGACAAGCACGGCGCGGTGCTGGTTCCACCGATTGCCTACGAAACGTCGGACGGACTGCACCAGTCGCCAGCAGGCGCTGTGACATGGCGCGAGGCTGTGGCGGAGTCGTGTCGGTAAGCCCAGTACGCAGCGAGACGACACGGCAGCACCCAAAGGTCGTAAACATCAGTGCCTCCCCTACATGTCCTGAGATGCGAAGATACCAGCCTCAACGAATAGGAAGCTTATGCGCGCTGCAATCCAAATGTATCATCAAGCAGTTACATTATAGAGTTTCTAACGATAGAATTCTGAAATCCATCTCAGGGGGATTCTGCTTTTTCGCCTAATTTAAAGCAAATATTGACAAGCGTTTGTAGATTAACCGGCTTGTGCACCAAAGGGATCTCGCTTAAATCCGACAGCTTACTGTGATTGGTGTTGCCGGTCATCAGGACGCGGGCGGCCTTTGGGGCGATCCCCTTTATTTTTTGCAGCGTTTCGAGCCCATCGAGATCCGGCATGGCAAAATCGGAGATCACAAGGTCGAAATTCCCGTCGCCGCTTTTGATGACCTCGATTGCCTCTTGACCCGATGCAAACGCCACCACGTGCGCTCCCACATCGCGGAGTTGTTCCGAAAGCACCACACGCACTCCCTCGTCATCATCGATCAATGCCAGGTTCTTGCCATTGAAAAATGACAACGCCTCGCATTTTCCCTCTGCATCGACATTCGAGGAACGCGGAGTTGCCGGAAGCGCCATTTCGATTACTGTTCCCGCCCCGAGGGTGCTCGTGATCTCGAGTTCGCCGCCCGACTGGTCGACAAAGCCAGCAACCATCGACAGCCCAAGACCAGTACCTTTTCCGGTTTCCTTGGTGGTGAAGAACGGTTCAGTGACTTTTTGCAGGGTCTTTTCGCTCATTCCCGTCCCGGTATCGCTTACCCGGATGATCAACGCAGGATACAACCTCGCCCCGGCCGGTGATTCAGAAATGGTTATGTCGACCTCGCCCCCGTCTGGCATGGCATCGCGGGCGTTGACGACCAGGTTCATCAGCGCCAGCTCAAGCTGAGCGCAATCTGCGTAGATGTTGAGTTCGGTGTCCTCGCAATTCCAGTTTGCGGTGACGCGGTCTCCCAAAGCGTGTTCGACAAGCCCAGCCACAGTGGTGCAGAGATCGCGGGGATCTACGCTCGCAGGCTTCAGTTCCTGGCGCCGAGCAAAGCTCATCAGGCGCTTCACCAGTTGCGTCCCACGCTCGGCAGCCAGGTTCATCTGGTCGACTATGCGTCTTTCAGGATCTTCCAGCTGCAGCCGCCGTTGCAGGATGTTCAGGCCCCCCAATATCGCGGCAAGCAAGTTGTTGAAGTCATGTGCGACCCCGCCGGTCAGCTGACCCAGTGCATCGAGCTTTCCGGCATGGACCAGCTTTTCTTCAAGCTCCTTACGGTCGGTAATATCGAGTATCGTTCCGGCCCATTGTGGACCGCGGGAGCCGCCCGATACCTTGGTGCGTTGATCGATCAGATGCCTCTTGCGGCCATCCGGCCCGGTGAAGCGATATTCGATGGTCACTGCGTCGCCTGTGTCCTCATCGTTCGCTGCATAGGAAGCGAGGTCATCCGGGTGGACCCATTCATCGAACCGCCGAGCACCCGCCATGACTTCGCTCGCCGCTTCGCCGACAAAATACTCCAGGTCACCGCCGACGAAGCCGCGCTCGAGTTGCGGCGCACCACTGGGACATTCGTATATTGCCATCGGGAGTGATTTAAGCACCGTCGCCTGCCGCCGCTCGCTATCTTCCAGCTTGCGTTCAGCCGCGATGCGATCGAGCTGCTCGCGCAGATGCGCCTCGCGCAAGTTGCTTTCGAGCTGCGCCTGATGCTCTACCTGGCGGCGGGCATTGTACAGATCGACGAAAACGCCGACCTTCGTCTTGAGGATTACGGGATCGACTGGTTTGAAGACGTAATCGACCGCGCCCATTTCATACCCGCGGATCAGGTGGGATGTTTCCTTGTTGACCGCCGAAAGGAAGATGATCGGTACCTGTGCGGTCTGGGCACGTTCACGGATGACAGCGGCGGTTTCGTAGCCGTCCATCTCCGGCATATAGACGTCGAGCAGGATCACCGAGAATTCATGGCGAAGTAGCTCGCGCAGGGCATCTTTCCCGGAGGATACGCAGGTAACCGACGCAAGCGACTTCAAGGTCTCGGACAAGGCGAGCAGGTTTCGCTCGTCGTCGTCGACAATGAGTATACGCGCATCATCGGGTTCATGCGGAGCTTCGGGCTCCTTCATTTGACCGACTCCATCGCCTTGATATTGTGAGACGCATTCGATGACCGGCTAAACGCGATCCGAAGCACCGACATCAACAGGTCGATGTCGACGGGTTTGGAAATGTAATCGTCTGCGCCTGCATCGAGACATTTTGCCCGGTCTCCGCGCATCGCCTTGGCCGTTACCGCAATCAGAGGTACCGATGCGAGTTGCTCGTCCGAGCGGATCCGGCGCATCGTTTCGTAGCCATCCATTTCGGGCATCATGATGTCGATCAGGGCTGCGTCGATCTCCCTGTTTGCCCGCAGCATCTCGATTCCGTCTGCCCCGCGTTCGGAATAGGTCACCGAAGCACCCTGCGCCTCCAGAACGCTTGCCAGTGAGAAGATATTGCGGATGTCGTCGTCGACGATCAGGATCTGTCGCCCATCAAGCCCTTGGTGGTCTGCACCAGGTTCAGGTTCGTCGTTTTTCCCGCTTTCACTCTTGTGGCGTTCCATCTGACTTTTCAGAGCGCGGAACAGCTCTTCAAGATCATTCCTTTCGCGACCAACGACTATCGATCCCGGCACAGCGAGGCCTTCGACAAGGGGCGTGGCCTGTTTTTTGATCAACACATGGATCGGACATCCTGCGGTTTCAGGATGGTGTCGCAACATGTCGAGCAGGACGAGTCCGTCGATGTCTTCCAGTTCGAGATCAAGGACAATGGCGGCAGGAGGCGAACGGCGTACGTGCGCGACTGCCGCGGACCCAGTAGAGGCGATGGTCGCTACCACGTTCGCCTTGCGGGCGTGTTCCGTCAGGTCTTTCGCCAATGTGGGCTCGCCTGCAACAAGCAGGACGAATGGCTCGCTGGCGTAAGGCGCGCGTCCAAAACTGTCCTCCCGACTATTTAGCGGTTGTTCGGGACGGCGAACCGAGCCGTGCGCCCCGTCGCCTGGCGTTTCGACCTTCGGCGGCGTGAGCGGCAAATACAGGGTAAAGGTCGAGCCTTCGCCGGGACTTGAGGTAACCTGCAGCTCGCCCCCCAGCAGCCCCGCGATCTCGCGACTGATTGAAAGTCCCAGCCCGGTGCCGCCATATTTCCGGCTGGTGGTCCCATCGGCCTGCTGGAAGGCTTCGAAGATCAACATCTGCTTGTCTTGCGGTATACCGATGCCGGTATCGCTGACCGAAATCGCCAGCGCCTGGTCGACATCGCGGAGGACCGCGCTGGCGGGGCTCCAGCCTGAAACCGCCATTCTCACGCCGAGTTCGACCTTCCCGCGTGCCGTGAATTTGAAGGCGTTGGAAAGCAGATTGAGCAGGATCTGCTGCAACCTTTGTTCGTCAGTACGGATGATCTCCGGAAGGTCTTCAGCGAAGTTTACTTCGAAACCGAGTCCCTTCTGCGCCGCGACCTGCGAAAATGTCCGTTCAACATGCTGGCGCAACGAGGAAAGCGGCATGTCGTCAAGTTGGATCGAGACGGTTCCGGATTCGATCTTCGACAAATCGAGGATATCGTTGATCAGGTTAAGCAGGTCTGACCCTGCCGAATGGATTGTCTTGGCGAATTCCGTCTGCTTCTGGTTGAGGTTGCCTTCCTCGTTGTTGGTCAGCACTTTCGAGAGGATCAGCAGCGAATTGAGCGGTGTACGCAATTCATGGCTCATATTTGCCAGGAATTCGCTCTTGTACTTCGATGTCAGGGCGAGCTGTTCGGCCTTTTCTTCGATTGCGCGGCGGGCCATGTCGATTTCAAAGTTCTTGGCTTCAACCTGCCGCTTTTCGTATTCGAGCAGTTGCGCCTTCTCCTGCAGTTCTTCGTTCGTTTTGGCGAGCTCATCCTGTTTGGTGGTCAGTTCGGTCTGGCGGGCCTGCAGCTCCTGTGTCAGCGACTGCGATTCTTTGAGCAATTCCTCGGTTCGCATCGTCGCTGCGATCGTGTTGAGCACGATGCCGATCGTTTCCATGAGCTGGATCAGGAAGCCGTGGTGTGTTTCGTTGAACCCGTCGAAGCTTCCTAGCTCGATCACCGCCTTCACTTCGTCCTCGAACAGTGCCGGGAGAATGAACAGGTGCGCAGGCTTTGCATCGCCCAGGCCCGAACTGATGCGAAGATAGTCTTCGGGCACGTTTTTGAGCCGTATCGGCAGCTTGTCCGCCGCCGCCTGTCCGATCAATCCTTCTCGTAGGACAAAGCGCGGCTTCATCTGTTGCGGATTTCCGGCGCCATAGCTGGCAACAAGATCGAGCGTGGCGTCCTGATCCTCACCCTCCATCGCGACATAGAACACCCCGTACTGGGCATTCACCAAAGGAGCGAGTTCGCTCATGATCAGGTTGGAGATCGTGGCGAGATCGCGCTCGCCCTGCAGCATCCGGCTAAACCTTGCGAGGTTGGTTTTCAGCCAGTCCTGTTCGGCGTTCTTCAGCGTTTGATCCTTCAGGTTGCGGATCATCTCGTTGATGTTGTCTTTGAGCGATGCCATTTCACCCGACGCTTCCACGGAGATCGAACGGGTAAGGTCGCCCTTGGTCACCGCAGTCGCCACATCAGCGATCGAGCGCACCTGGTTGGTGAGGTTGGCCGCCAGCTGGTTGACGTTATCGGTCAGGTCGCGCCAGAGGCCTGCGGCGCCGGGCACACGTGCCTGCCCGCCCAGTTTGCCTTCCACGCCCACTTCGCGAGCCATATTGGTCACTTGGTCGCCGAAGGTCGAAAGCGTTTCGATCATCCCGTTAATGGTTTCGGCAAGCGCTGCGATCTCGCCCTTAGCGTCCAGCGTCAGCTTGCGGTTCAGGTCGCCCTGCGCCACCGCAGTCACAACGTCGGCGATGCCGCGCACCTGGTTGGTCAGATTGGTCGCCATCAGGTTCACGTTGTCGGTCAGGTCGGTCCAGATGCCGCCCACTCCGGGGACGACCGCTTGGCCGCCAAGCTTGCCCTCGGTGCCTACTTCGCGCGCCACCCGCGTCACTTCCGAAGCGAACGAATTGAGCTGGTCCACCATCACGTTGACCGTGTTCTTCAACTCGGCGATTTCGCCCTTCACATCGACGGTGATCTTCTTGGAGAGGTCGCCGCGTGCAACGGCTGTCGTGACTTCGGCAATATTCCGGACTTGCCCGGTCAGATTGTCCGCCATCATGTTCACGTTTTCGGTAAGGTCCTTCCACGTTCCTGCAACCCCCGGCACGCGAGCCTGGCCACCCAGCTTGCCTTCGGTGCCGACCTCGCGCGCCACACGTGTCACCTCCGAAGCGAAGCCGTTGAGCTGATCGACCATGATGTTGATGGTGTTTTTCAGCTCCGCGATTTCGCCCTTGACGTCCACCGTGATCTTTTTCGACAGATCGCCCAGTGCCACGGCGGTCGTGACTTCGGCGATGTTGCGGACCTGGCCGGTGAGGTTGGCCGCCAGTTCGTTCACATTGTCGGTCAGGTCGGCCCAGGTGCCGGCGACGCCTTCCACCTTGGCCTGGCCGCCAAGCTTGCCCTCCGTTCCCACTTCTCGCGCAACACGCGTCACTTCCGAAGCGAATGAGCCAAGCTGGTCGACCATCGTATTGATGGTGTTCTTGAGCTCGGCGATTTCGCCCTTCACGTCGACGGTGATCTTCTTGGACAAGTCGCCCGAGGCCACTGCGGTGGTCACTTCGGCAATGTTGCGGACCTGCCCGGTCAGGTTGGCTGCCAGTTCGTTGACGTTGTCGGTGAGATCCTTCCAGATGCCCGCCACCCCGTCGACCTTCGCCTGGCCGCCGAGACGCCCTTCGGTGCCTACTTCGCGGGCCACGCGCGACACTTCCGAAGCAAAGCTGCTGAGCTGGTCGACCATGACGTTGATGGTGTTCTTCAGCTCGAGAATTTCGCCGCGCACTTCCACAGTGATCTTTTTCGACAGGTCACCACGGGCAACTGCGGTCGTGACTTCCGCGATGTTGCGGACCTGGCCGGTCAGATTGTCCGCCATCAGGTTGACGTTGTCGGTGAGATCGGCCCAGGTGCCGGCCACTCCCGGCACTTCGGCCTGACCGCCGAGCTTGCCCTCCGTGCCGACTTCACGCGCGACGCGGGTCACTTCGGATGCGAAGCCGTTAAGCTGGTCGACCATCGTGTTGATGGTGTCTTTCAGCTCGAGAATTTCTCCCTTCACGTCCACGGTAATCTTCTTGGACAGGTCTCCGCGCGCCACGGCAGTGGTAACTTCGGCGATGTTGCGGACCTGCCCGGTCAGATTGTCCGCCATAAGGTTGACGTTGTCGGTGAGATCCTTCCAAGTACCGGCCACGCCTTTCACCCGCGCCTGCCCGCCAAGCTTGCCCTCGGTGCCCACTTCGCGGGCGACGCGCGTTACTTCGGAGGCAAACGAGCCTAGCTGGTCGACCATGGTATTCACTACCTTGCCGATGCGAAGGAATTCACCCTTGAGGACGCGGCCTTCGATCTCGGTAGCCATCTGTTGCGAAAGATCGCCCTTCGCCACAGCACCGATCACGCGCGCGACCTCAGTTGTCGGCTGAACCATGTCATCGACAAGGGAGTTCACCGCATCAAGCTTTGCCTGCCAGTCGCCTCTCGCGCCCTTTGCTTCGGCGCGGTGGGAAATCTTACCTTCTTTGCCGACAATCCGCGACATCCGCGCGAATTCTCCGGTAATGTTCTCATTCAGCCCCACGACCTCGTTGAAGAGCGAGGCGATCTCACGATCTTGCGAGTTGTCCGATTTAAGACGTATCCGAACTGAGAAATCCCCGTCACGAAGACGGTGCAAGGCGGTAATGAGAGCTTCGCGCAATTCAGCGCACTCGTTTTGCCGATTAGCAACCAACGGATCCTCCACGGAATTTTATGCGACTCTGGCTGTCGTTGAGGAATCTCGGACTGCCCCCGACATGCAAATTCACAAGGGCTAACATGGTTCCTGACAGCCTCCGGCCACCGCGAAAATCTGTGTTGCGAGAGGGTTTGCGCGACGGGCGCTCCCCGCCTATGAACCCGCAACTGCAAGCTGGAGAACACGGTCTGCCATGCCGACAGACGAAGAAATCGAACAGTTTATCTGTGACAGCTTCTCTTCGATTTGGGATCTCGAACTGCTATCCACGATAATCGACCTGCCAGAAGGCCAGGGGCTGACGAACCCGCAGCTTGTGGAGCGAATGAGAGCGAGCCAACTCGTAGTTGAGCAAGGCGTACTCGCACTTGTCGCCGCAGGAATCGGATCAGTGGATCACGACGGCCGCTTACGGTTCCAGCCGGTTAACGGAACCATCGAAGAGTGCGCGCGACGCGCAAAAGAGTTCTACCAAAAGTTTCCGGGTCGGGCGCGGAGACTGATGATTGCTCGCCAGGCGCCCGGACTCAATGCGTTTGCGGACGCCTTCCGGTTGAGAAAGGAATGATGATGATTGGTTCTGTGCCCGATCTTGTCTACCTGCTTTGCTTCCTCACCAGTGCCCTTTGCGCCGGCCTGCTATTGCGCCAGTATCGTTTCGTGGCATCTCGAGTGCTTCTGTGGAGCGCTGCCTGTTTCTTCTTTCTCGCGTTGTCCAACCTGCTGGTCCTTATCGATAAGGTCATCTTGCCGGACATTGACTTGAAGATCGCGCGTCTCTGGCTGACGCTGCTGGCCGTCTCGGTTTTGCTGTTCGGGTTTATCTGGGAAGCGGAGCAGGAATGATGCTCGAGCAATTCCTATCTGGCGCAATTGTTATGGGGTTTGCCGTAGCCTGCCTGCTTTTTCTGAAGTATTTTCGAAAGACGAGGCAACATCTTTTCCTAATTTTTGCAGGAAGCTTCGGGCTACTCGCGATCAATTATGCTTTGCTCGCTATTTCCCAGATTCCATATGAGGAGAGGAGTTTTCTTTATATAATACGTTTATTTGCGTTTTCGCTTATAATCATTGCGATTATTCATTCAAGTAGAAGAGAGGGTGGTTAGTTCTTCTGCTGGAAATCTGTATGGTGCGCAATAGGTTCGACGCGCATGATTGAAGGGGAGAATTGCGGTCGTTCAGCGGAACGGATAGACACTGTTGAGAGCGAATGGCTCCTGTCGGGATCCCGGCGGACGTTCACAGGCCCGGCAGTGCCGATCAAGCGCTCGAAGAAAACCTCGACGTTCCAATGGCTCAACGAGAAACGCACGTGATCAGCACTGTCCTGCGGATCGCCTAGAGCAAAGAGGTAAATTAGCGAAGTGGGCTGGCTTTCTCAAACAGGCACCGCGGACCCCGTACTATGGTGCGCCCGGTTCAGCAGAAAAGTGCGGTTCGTTTGCCACTACCCTAGCGGTTGCAATTGCTCTCATAGGGGGCATGGTCTATCTTGGATGTCCACTGTCTAAGTTATCCTTAATGTCCCTATTCGACTCGAACGGTGACAATAGCCTTGGTTTCCGGCTTGGTTGCCGTGATCGAGATTTAGACCACAGCAGTGGAGGGAAGCCGGAAGTTCTTTAGCTCGGCGAGCTTCCATGGTGGTAAAAGGTAGATAGGCATGTGACGGGGTCCGATATTACCATTCCAACCTCGTCCCAGCCGTCACAGCCGTCACGGTCGCTCCGCGCGATCGATACTGAGCTGCAACTGTTGATTGACAATGCGCTCAACCACGCGGTCTGCCTGCTGGATACGGACTGGCGCATCACATCCTGGAACACAGGTGCCGAGCGGCTGTACGGTTGGACTGCGGAGGAAATTGTCGGGAAGCCGTACGACATCCTGTTTTCAGACGACGAACGAAGTGACGGCACACCCGCCGCAATGTTGACGCTCGCAGGTCAAGGTGCTGTCGACCGCCGACAGGCCTGGCATGCGCGCAAGGATGGCAGCACGTTCAGGGCGAACTGTAGTGTATGCCCCCTGGTCAACGAAAGCGGCACAATAGTCGGCTATGGATCGATCGTACACGATGACACCGCCGACAATTTTCTTCACAGCCAGATGGCTGCTCGTGAGGCGCACCTGCGCTCTATCCTTGAAACAGCTCCCGATGGCATGATCACAATCGATGAGCATGGAATTATCCAATGGTTCAGCACTGCCGCTGAGCGGCTATTCGGATACACCGCTGACGAGGTTGTTGGCCGAAACGTGGCAATACTTATGCCGGAGCCCGATGCCCACCTGCACGATGGTTTTCTCGAGAGGTATTTGGCGACTGGCGAACGACGGGTCATCGGTGCCGCACGGCAGGTGGTGGGGCGTCGAAAGGATGGATCGCTTTTCCCGCACGAAATGTTCGTCGGCGAGGCGGTGGTCGGCAAGAGGCGGATTTTCACAGGGTTCGTTCGCGATCTTACCGCGCGCGAAGAGGCTGACCAGCACCTACGCGAAATGCAGTCTGAATTGCTGCACATCTCGCGGATTGCTACCGCTGGAACGATGGCGACGGCAATGGCCCATGAAATCAATCAGCCGCTCACTGCGATCGCCAACTACGTCCAATCGGCAGCCGCCATGATCCACGGCAGGCCTGGTGATGAACTCTTGCGCAGTGCGCTGGAAGAGGCGGGGCGGGAAGCTATTCGGGCGGGGGCGATCATCCAGCGATTGCGCGATTTTGTCTCTCGTGGGGAGCTTGCGCGGACAGCCGAGCCGATTCGTCATCTCTTAACCGAGGCCTGTACCTTTGCTTCGATTGGAGGAGTGTCCACCAGTCTTGGCTGCCGCATCGATGCGCCTGCAAGCCTTCCCGCAGTGTTCGTCGATCGGGTGCAGATCCAGCAAGTCCTGATCAACCTGATTCGCAATGCCAAGGAAGCCATGGATGACAAGGGCACCATCCATATCACCGCCCGCCAGGATGGCGATTTCGTTTGCGTAAACGTTAGGGACACCGGTCCGGGATTGCCCGCAACCTTGATTAACAGCGTGTTTGATCCGTTCGTGAGTACCAAAGCAACCGGGATGGGCCTTGGCCTGGCGATTTGCCGTACAATAATCGAAGCGCACGGCGGCAAGTTGTGGTGCAGCAATGCTTCCGAAGGGGGTGCAGAATTTCGCTTCACGATACCGAAGGCGGAGGCGATCGATGGCTGAAAAGCAGGTTGTTCATATTGTCGACGATGAAGATGGCGTGCGACGTTCATTAGATTTCCTGCTGCGCACCGCTGGGTATGACACTCGTCGGTGGGAGAACGGCGAACAGTTCCTGAAACGGGTTGATAAAGCGACCCCTGCTTGCGTCCTGCTGGATATCCGCATGCCGGGCTTGGACGGGCTGGAGGTCCAGCGCCGGATGCCCGAGGCCGGGCTCGATTTCCCGGTTATTGTCCTGACCGGGCACGGAGAAGTTTCTTCTGCGGTGCAGGCAATGCAGGCTGGTGCAACGGATTTCATCACCAAACCGTTCGAACGTGAGCAGTTACTCGCCTCGGTAGCACTGGCCTTCAGACAGAACGCCAACCTGGCCGCCTTGTGCGCACACAGGGAGTGGGCCGTCGCGCAGTTGGGCAAACTCACTGCCCGCGAGCGGGAAGTTCTTGATGGACTCGCCTGTGGCTATCCCAACAAGACCATAGCTTTCGACCTGCAAATCAGTGCACGAACGGTCGAGGCCTACCGCGCAAACATAATGGCCAAGCTCCACGTGAGCTATTTCGCGGAGGCACTGCGAATTGCATTTGCAGCAGGCTTGGGGTCGGACCGGGTGTGGAGTGAAAACCATTCGAAAGTGGGAAAGGGCCAACCAGCCCTGTCCCCTCCGCTGCCCACAGCGACATGACGGTGCCCTCCCTGGGGTTTGATCAAGGTGGCTGTCGTTAATGTGACACTCGCCCTTTGGGTGCAACCGCTCTGAAGCCGGGGCTAAGGATTACTGGCCCTGACGCGTGGGCCGATGGCTTCGATAACGGCACGTGCATCATAGGCTCGCTCTGCACCAGTCGGCGGAGCGCCCTGTCCGGTCCTGATTTCGGCGGTAGCCTCGAATTCTTCGATTTGCCGCTCGTCGAACCGGTCAGCCCAGAATGGATCTGCATGATAGGGATCCCACGCCCGCCAACCCGAACCGCGAACCGAATAGCGCCAATATGGCAACCACCCTCCATAGGCAGGTCCGAACCATGGGTCATAAAGCGGATCCCGGCGGATTTCGCGTGTGATGGTGTGATCGGTCTCGCGGTCGATAACGGCAAACCAGTCGGCTCCGCTCGCCACCGTCAGTTCAGCCGCGCGATACAGCAAGAATGCTTCGACTGTTTCGCGGGACGTCAGCGAGTTACCATGAAAGGTCACGCGGTAGCGATCTGGAGCCAGTTGCTGATCGGAATAGCCTCCTCTGACCTGGGAATGCGCAATTTCGGGCTGATAAGGCGTTGGGGTTGCGCATCCCACCAAAAGGCAAAGTAGCACTGTTGCCGAAACGTTTCTGCTTAACGAGATCATGTCCGTCTCCTTTGGTTCGAGTTCAGATCAGTTCAGTCTTTGCCCGCCCGGGGCCTCAGTGCGCCAACAGGAGCGGGACTTCCGCTTCCATCAAGATGGTGCGGGTGGTGCCACCGAATATGGCCTGTTCCGCGCGAGGAACGCCGTAGGCGCCCATCACGATCATGTCCGCGTGGCACTGCCTTGCATGTTCGAGGATCGCGCTTGCCACTGGTCCTCCAGTTGATCTCCCGCACAATTCCGCCGGAATTCCGTGGCGTGAAAGATACCGGGCAGCTTCCGTCATCGCGAACACGCCGCCCGGCTGATTGATTTCCAGGAGCACGACCTTGCGCGCGGATTTCAATAAGGGAACACCGGCGCGCATTGCTTCGTTGCACGGCCGCGATCCATCCCATGCAACCGTCACGCAGCCCCGCGTGTCCAGACCCTGGCAACCTGGCGGAACCGCTAGCATCGGACGACGCGCCTCAATGGGCAGTGCTTCCGGATGACGGCGATGGCCGGGCACAGGTTCATGGTGCGTCGATAAGACAATGAGATCGGCCAATTCCGACACGTCGTCCAAAGCGCTGGCGTTCGAGCCAAACGTCTCCGTAAAGGACCATGAGACATTCTCCTGCACCAGGAGAGTCTCTAGCCGGGTACGCATCGCCGAAGGCTCGCGCAGCTGCTGGGTGATCAGAGCATCCGGAAGCCCCGTGTATCCATCACTTGTCAAAACAGGGATAGACTTTACCTCCACGCATAGCAGATGCCCGCGCAGGGTGCGCACTATTGCGAGGGCAACCTGCAATCGGGAGAACTGGCCTGGGTCCTCATGGACCAACAGCAAAATGTTCTTCATCGCAGCTTCCTTTGCTGACATCTGACCGAGCGCGCTTTTCGGCCCATCCCCCGTCGTTCACCCGAAGCTGCGAGAGGATGCGGTCAGCAATATTCCTCCTACCCTGGATCCGGTTCATCGAAGTCGGGCGCCGGCGGATCGAATTCGGGAGAGTGCTCGGGCTCGGGTTCGGGCGGCAGCGGCTCAATCACCGGGGATATCGGCTGATCGATCCGATCCGGCTCGCAAGGTGGAATACTCGCCACTTCACTGACACGCCGCATGTGGTTCAACCGACAGCAATCTTGCGGACCCGGTTGACTGCGTCCTGATCCTTCTTGATGTCTAGCTGAAGGATGCCCTGGCGGTATTTGGCCTGGATATTTTCAGGATCGACATCGGCTGGCAGGGTTAACTGACGCCGGAACGCCCCATAGCTGCGCTCGCTGACCAGGTAATTCCCTTCTCGCTTCTCATCTTCCGAGCGCTTTTCTCCTGAAATCGAAAGCGTCCCGTCGGTCAATTCGATATCGATGTCCTTCTCATCCAGACCTGGCAGCTCGACGACGAGTTCGTAATGGTCCTTGCAGTCCTGAAATTCCACCGCGGGATTGAACTCTGACATCATCGGCATCTGCAAAATGTCGCGAATGGGTCGCGAGCGGCTGAAGGCGTCGAACAACTGATCGATTTCCTCCCGCAGGCGTCCGAACACGACCGGCAGGCTCAACTCGCGAACGCCTGAAACAGGCAATGTAGAATGCTCGTTCATCGCTTTTTCCTGTTCGGAATGATTACCGGCCAACACCTAGAGAACCTGCTCAAGCGGCGGGATTAGTAATGTTACGGTAGCGGCCTGCGCAGGGTCGTACCGTATATTTACGGGTATCATCGAACCGTTTGCTCCCTGATTGCGCGAGAGTGTGCAATCGGACGGAGAGCCAACCATGAGGAAGAATTCACGCAAGATGCTGGCCGCAAGTGTGTCCCTGCTTAGTTTGGGGATCGCTACTGCGGCCTTTGCCCAAGAAGCGGTGCAACAGACGGTGCAAGAAGGTGCGCTGTTGCCCGACCAGTTCGTATTCGAAAGCGATGAGACATTTACCTCGGGCGTCACCACCACCGGGACAACTGCCGCGACTTCGGCAGTTGTCAGCGTCCCCACCGGCACCATCCAGCAGGGCGAAGAAGGGGAAGATCACGAAGAGGAAGTGAGTGCCGACGCGCTGACCGTTGCCGCGTTGGAGGACAATGGCCTCCTGCTGGATAACGCCGGCGATGTCTCGGTGCTCGCTGCTGCTACCGCGACAAATCCTGATGGGCACGCGATTGCGAATGCCTTGATCGAAGACGCCGTTTCACAGATCCTCGCCGCCCCTCTGCCCGAGGTAACTGCTACGGCCTTTAACAGCGGCAGCCTGACTGTCGGTTCCACCGCGCTTGCCAGCGGCACAACCGCGCCGGCCGAGGGCGACAGTTTCGGTGCCCGTGCCCATGCGATCGTGACGGGCGGATTTCACCAGGAAGCGTCGCTTGAAGAGAACACCGATGGCACGGCCACGGCCACGAGCAACAACAGCGGCGATTTCGTGGTATTCTCCAGCGCAACGGCAAGCGCAGTCGATGATGCCATTGCTGAAGCCACGACCCTTGAAGCACTCTATATGCGCGCTTCAGGCAATGGTGCGAGCGATGCATCCACGTTGGCGCAACTGACCAACAACGGACTGCTCGATTTCAGCGCGACCGCCACCGGCACCTCGACCGAAGGCAGCGCTACGGCACTTGCCGAAGCAGGGGGCGGCGAACATGGCTTGGTGCACATCCGCGCCCGCACCAACGGCGTAGGCGTTGACACTTCAGATGTGGTGGTGACCAATCTTGCTGGCGGTGAGATTGACGTCAGCGCAACCGCGACGGCCACCGCTGCTCAATATGCCACCGCCAGCGCAACCGGCGGCGATGCCTTTTCGGAGGATCATGATGCAAAGGGCGCGGGCATCGTGCTGCAGGCGCAAGCCAGCGGCGCGGACGACGGCGATGTCACCGTGGACATGACCAATGCCGGCAGCATTGACTTCACCTACACCGCCAATGCCACTTCGACCGGCGTGGTACCGGTGGACGAGGACGCGATGACCGCGATGGTTCTTGCCGAAGGGGCGTCAGCCACGGCGGGCGCCAACGGCGTGATCCACCAGATCGTCGAAGCTGGCGGCCCGGAAAGCTTCATTGGGCGCACCGGCGTTGCCAACTTCACTAACGCGACAGGGGCTACGCTCACGTTCGGCGCCACGGCCACAGCCACGTCCGAAGCTTTCAGCAGCGCCAACGCCTATCTGGGCGCAGCGGTGTTCCAGGAAGGCGAAGTGACCGGAAGTGCATCTGCTGCGTTCAGCAACTCCGGAGCATTCTCTGCCACCTCGACAGCCAGGGCCACTGGTGAATACGCCGAGGCCAATGGTCTTGCTGTAGGCGTGCTGCAATCGCTGCTGGCTCCGCTGAGCGGGGCGACCGCCAGCTTTGCCAACAGCGGCAGCCTTACCGTAACGGCCAGCGCAACCAGCGAGGCAACCGATGGCGCCTGGGCCGGAAGCGAGGCTGGCGGCTATGTTGCCCAAGGCGAGCCCCTCGCGCTCGCAGTGGTCAACGGCGGCACGCTGACTGTCAATGCGGTCACCAATTCCGATGGCGCAGCCTATGCGCTGGCCGGCGGCATGGCCTTCCTTGCGGAGGTGGATCCCACCACCTTCCCGCCAGAAGAAGGAGGCGGCGGTAGCGGTGGCGGCGGTGGCGGCGGTGGTGAGGGTGACATCGTCGTGGCTGCCGAAGAAGAGGAGGATCCCTGGGAAGGCTGGACCAATCTGGTTTCGGGATCGGTCCTCAACAGTGGTACGCTGGCAGTCACCGCGACGGCCAACGGCGGCGATCTTGGCGATATGGTGGGGGTCCTCGACATTGGTTCTGCAAGTGCCGAAGCTGTCGGGATTTACTTCAGCTCGGCAGTCAACACCGCCACGCTCACCAACAGCGGCACGATCCGTGTCACGGCAATCAGCAATGGTGCGCCAGTGGATGCGACCGGAATTCTGGTCGAAACCTTCGCCATCTCGCCGGTCCTTCCGGGCGAGGACGACGGGATGATAATTGCCAACAACGGCGGCACTATCATCGCACGTGAAAGCGTGGATGGCGGAGCCACCTTCCAGCACGGCACCGCGATCGACCTGTCGGACGCGCCCAACCCGGTGAGAGTCGATTTCTCCGGTGCAAGCTCGGTCTATGGCGACATCGTGCTGACCGATGATGACGCGATCCGGATCCTCAGCGGCGAGACTACTCTCGACGGCATCGTCAATCCGCTGGTCGACTCCATGGAGTCGGTAGAAACGCTGGTTTCGGCACTCAGCATCGATGGGATCATCGCGGCCGCAGGCCCGGTGGGTCCATTGGTCGGCAGTCTGACGATCCAGAACGGAGCCACGCTCTATCTGGTGAACCAGCAGGCGGGTAATCCCAACTATGACGGACCTGCCGCGGTCAACGTGGACAGCTTTACCGTGGCACCGGGTGGCACGCTGAAACTGCAACTGCCCACTTTCACTGCGGCCGCCGCGGCACAGGCAGCCTATCCCTATGTCAACGCCAACACTGCCACGCTGACCGGAGGCAACCTGCTGGCGCAGCTTTCCACTCCCAACGGGCTTTACGACAATGTCTATTTTTTCAACGACATTATCGATGCCGGCACGCGCGTAGGCGAGTTCGCCTCGGTCAGGACCAACACCGGTTCGATCTTCCTGAACCCGGTGGCGGAATATGATACGAACAACAATGTCGATCTGCGGATCTCGCGTCTGTCATTCGGAAATGCCGACTTCAACCTGACCCCGAACCAGCAATCGGCCGCTAATGCGATCGAAACGCTGTATTCGCCCACCCTCACCGGGGATTGGGGCGGGCTGATGGCCGAGATGTTCCTGATCGACGATGCGGCCGATTACCGCTCGGCGCTCAGCACCATGCACGGTGCCCAATATGCAACTTACATCCAGTCGCTTGGCTGGATGGGCTCGCGCTTCAATGGCGTATTGTCCGACATGGGAGAATGCGCCGCATTGCAGTTGAGCGATGGTTCGCTGTCGTGCCGTCGGGAAAGCCCGGTAGGGATCTGGGTCAGCGCCAGCTTTGCCTCGGAAGCCATCGACAGCGATGCGGGGCAGGATACGACCGGCCTCTCCGGAGACCAGCTGTTCCTGGCCAGCGGATTTGACTTCCGCGTGGGCGAATACGGCGTAATCGGTATCGGCGGCGGCTACGTAAAGAGCGATGTGGACTTCGACCAATTCGGCGGGACGCTGGAATCCGATGGTTATCAGATCGGCGCCTATGCCGCGTATGATCCAGGAACTTTCTATATCAAGGGGTCGGGCAGCTACTCCGATCTTGATGGTGAATCCTCGCGCCAGATAGCAATCCGTTCGATCTCGGGGCTGGCGACGGCCGATACCGAAGCCACCGTCTGGGCGCTGGGTGGCGAAGCGGGTTATCGCATCCCGCTCGGGGGGGCCACGGCAACCCCTTACGTCGGCCTTGATTATGTCTCGGCAGAACTGAACGGGTTCACTGAAGCCGGACCCACCGCAGCCAATCTTGCTGTGGCCGGCGGCAAGGACAGCTACGCTTCTTCCGAACTGGGCTTGCGGCTTGCGCTGCCGCTCGGCGGGGTGATGCCCGAAGCGAGAGTTGGTTGGCGGCATCAGTTCGACGATGCACCGACCAGCTTTCGCACCTCCTTCGTTTCGCAACCGGGAGCAAGCTTCACAGTGCTCGGGCCTCAGCGGGATGAGGACGCAATCGTAGCAGGCCTGAGCCTTGCTGCCTCGCTAAGCGACCGTGTTTCGCTGCGGTTGGGTTACGAAGGCTGGTTTGGCGATGCACACGAGGTCCATGGGGGAACGGCCACCCTGCGGATCGCATTTGGTGGACGCGCCCCGGCTGTCTCCCCGCCCTCACCGCCGCCGCCTCCCCCGGCTCCCCCGCCCCCTCCTCCGCCTCCTCCGCCTCCTCCGCCCCCTCCGCCAGCCGTGCGTTGCGACCAGGGGCCCTACATCGTGTTCTTCGACTGGGACCAGTCAGCGATCACGCCGGAAGCGGCAACCGTGCTGGATTCGGCGGCTACCGCTTATGGCAACTGCGGCAGGGCGTCAGTCATGTTGGCCGGTCATGCCGACCGCTCTGGCTCGGCGATCTACAACGTCGGACTGTCGGAGCGCCGCAATGCTTCTGTCCAGCAGTACTTGACTGGTCGCGGTGTCCCGGCCGCTCGCATTACCAGCGAAGCTTTCGGTGAAAGCCGCAACCGGGTTCCGACTGCCGACGGTGTACGCGAACTGCAGAACCGCCGCGTGGAAGTGACTTACGGGCCAGGTTCGGGCAACTAAGCTTCGAACCGGGACTCGCGAAAATCCCAGGGGTCGGAGGAGTAACCCTCCGACCCCTTCTTCTTTGTATTGTTGTGATGCAGGCGATGCTTTGCGTTGCTGTCGCGGCTAGGACGGCGTCCTGCGATTAAGGGTGAGGAGTAGGGCTCGGAAGGTATCGGACGTGGCCATCTCCGGTCTCCGCGTTTCGGGTCTCCGTGTCTTTCGATCCCTCCTCCGGGTTCTGCGCAAACTGCTGCTTCTTAGTACACCAAGAGTGCTGGCTCACGCCGAGCCGCTCGGAGACCTCTCAATACGATACCCGCGCCCAGGGATCTGACCTGCCGCATTGGACTTGAGCTCGTCGCTGAAATCAGCCTTCCCCAATCGACACCTCATGTCCTCGGAATCGGAAAGAAAGCGTCCACAAATCTAGGAGCCATCATTGCGTTGCCCACCATCACTCTCGGTCCCATTGGAACCCATGCTCCTTGACATGCGTTACTCTGCAAAAGGAGATTCATGATGATTGGCAAGATTATTGGTGCTGCGGCTGGTGCTGCTGCTGGCAATGCGACGCGCGGAGTGAGCGGCACCGGCGGGGCGATCCTCGGTGCGCTGGCTATCCCGGTTGCGCGGCGGATGGGTGTGTTCGGATTGCTTGGCGCTCTCGGCGCAGGTTATCTGGTGAAGCGGATGGCCGAAAAGGGCGACTTGCAGCGGCAGGACAACGCGAACCAGAACTACTGAGGTTACTTCAGTGCGCAGCGGGCTGCGAACTGAATGTCTCTTGGGGACGCGGGGCGTGGGCCGGGGTCGTTGACAAGCGCCCCGCCTTGCCTTGCACCGAATCGGGCGGCTTCCTACTGCGTTGCGACGACGGAAGGAATTGCGAAGCCATGGCCACCCACACCACCCGCATGCTCATCATCGGCTCCGGCCCGGCGGGCTATTCCGCAGCCATCTATGGCGCGCGCGCGGGGATGGCGCCGATCGTGGTGCAGGGGCTGCAACCCGGCGGTCAGCTGACCATCACCACCGATGTCGAGAACTATCCCGGCTTTGCCGACGTGATCCAGGGCCCGTGGCTGATGGAGCAGATGCAGAAGCAGGCCGAGCATGTCGGCACGCGGATGATGTGGGACACGATCGTCTCGGTCGATCTCGAGAACGGCTCCCCCTTTCGCGCGGTGGGCGATTCCGGCGATGTGTATATCGGCGACGTGCTGGTGATCGCAACCGGAGCGCAGGCGAAGTGGCTTGGCGTCCCGGGCGAGGCGGAATTGGGCGGCAAGGGCGTTTCCGCCTGCGCCACCTGTGACGGGTTCTTCTATCGCGGCAAGAAGGTGGCAGTGATCGGCGGCGGCAATACCGCAGTGGAAGAAGCGCTCTACCTCACCAATCATTCGGACGACGTGACGCTGATCCACCGGCGCGATTCGTTGCGGAGCGAGAAGATCCTGCAAGACCGGCTGTTCGCCAGCGAGAAGATCTCGGTGCTGTGGAACAAGGCGGTCGAACGGTTCGTGGCAGGCGAAAACGGAGCTTTGGGCCATCTCGAACTGCGCGATACGCAGACCGGCGAGTTGTCGACACTGGCGGTGGACGGGGCCTTCGTCGCCATCGGCCACGCGCCTTCGACAGAGCTGTTCAAAGGCAAGCTGCCGGTGGACGATGGCGGCTACCTGATCGTCGAACCCGGTACGCCCAAGACCAGCATCCCCGGCGTCTTCGCTTGTGGCGACGTGATGGACCACACCTATCGACAGGCAGTGACCGCAGCGGGCACCGGCTGCATGGCCGCGCTCGATGCCGAGCGCTTCCTCGCGACGCAGGAGCACGCGAAGCGCGAAGCGGTGGCGGCGGAGTAGGCGTGGACGAACTGTACCTTGATGACCTGACAGTCGGACAGACATTCGAAAGCGAAGGTCATGCGTTGGATGCCGCACAGATCATTGCCTTCGCCCGCGATTTCGATCCGCAGGTGTTCCATACCGATTCGGCTGGTGCGGAGGGCACTTTCTTCGGCGGTCTTGCCGCAAGCGGCTGGCACACGGCCGCAATCACCATGCGGCAACTGGTTGCATCGATCCCCCTGGCGAACGGCGTGATCGGCGGGGGGGGCGAAATCCGCTGGCCTACCCCGACGCGCGCTGACGACGTGTTGCAGGTGCGCACGAGGATCGAGGAGATCATCTTCTCGCGATCAAAACCGGGGCGGGGGGCCGTCGTCGCGCATTGCGTAACGCTCAACCAACACGATGAGATCAGGCAGGAGTTCCGCCCCAAGCTGGTCGCCTGGAAGCGCGGCGTATTGCCCGGCTGAAAGCTAGAACTGCGAAAAGTCCGGTGCGCGTTTCTGGAGAAATGCGGTGAAGGCCTCGCGTGCTTCGGGACTTTGCAAACGCCGGGCGAACACTTCGATTTCCGCTTCCATCTTCGCCGCGACTGCAGCGCGGTCGCGCATCAGCGCCTTGGTCGCTTGCACTGCACCGGGAGGCAGCGCAGCGATGAGTGCCGTTGCGGCGTGCATGGCTGCGTCGAGTTGGTCGTTGGGCACCACGGCATTGGCGAGGCCAGCCGCCAAGGCCTCTCCAGCACCCATCGGCTCGCCAAGGGCGAGCATCGAAAACGCGCGCTGGTGGCCGATGACCGCTGGCAGGATCAGGCTGGAAGCCGCCTCAGGAACAAGTCCCAGCCCAACGAACGGCGTCGAAAGCTGCGCGTCCTCTGCCAGCACCACATGATCGCAATGCAGCAGCATGGTGGTGCCGATGCCCACCGCGCGCCCCTGCACACCTGCCACCAGCGGCTTGCCCGCGCTGCCGAGCAGGCGGATAAAGCGGAACACGTTAGCCGCGCCGATGTCCGCCGATGCAGCGGCGAGGAAATCGCCGATATCGTTGCCCGCGCAGAACAGGTCGCCAGCACCGCGAAAGGCGATCACGCGCACCGCCGGGTCGCTTTCGGCTGCCTCCATCGCATCGGCGAGCGCGGCGTACATGGCGTCGGTCAGCGCGTTCTTCTTCTCAGGCCGATTGAGCGTCAGCGTCAGCACGCCGCCCGCCTGCTCGGTAATTACCAGCTCGCTCATCGCCGTCTCCCCTAAGCCTCGTGATCGCTGCGCCCGAAATCGGGTCGCGCATCGTCCTGCCCCAGTTCGACGATCCCCCGACGGATCGCCCGGGTGCGACTGAACAGATCGAACATCGTCTCCCCGTCGCCCGCGCGGATCGCTTCGCGCATGAAAGCGAGATCGGTGAGAAAGCGGTCCATCATTTCCAGAACCGCCTCGCGGTTGTGCAGGAATACGTCGCGCCACATGGTCGGATCGCTGGCGGCGATGCGGGTGAAATCGCGGAAGCCCCCGGCGGAAAACTTGATCACTTCGCTGCGGGTGACTTCTTCCAGATCGCTGGCGGTGCCGACGATGGTGTAGGCGATCAGGTGCGGGATATGGCTGGTGACGGCAAGCACCCGGTCATGGTGCGCGGCTTCCATCACTTCGACAGTCGAGCCGAGCGCCTGCCAGAACGCCACCAGCGCGGCGACCTTATCAGGGTCGGCGCCTTCTGGCGGAGTGAGGATGCACCAGCGCTGGTGGAAGAGGCTGGCGAACCCGGCATCGGGGCCGGACTGCTCGGTGCCTGCGACCGGATGCGCGGGGATGATGTGACGGCCGGGGAGTGCCTCTGCCAGCGCCTGCGACACCCCTTCCTTGGAAGAGCCGACATCGCTCACCACCGCGCTGGGCGAGAGTCCGGGCGCGATCGCAGCCGCAGCCGCGGCCATCGCCCCCACCGGCACGCAGAGCACCACCAGGTCCGCCCCGCGTACGGCCTCGGCGGCATCATCGGCAAAGTTTACACAAAGTTTACGCCAACGCGCACGTTCGAGAACCGACGGATCGCTGTCATATCCGACCGTAACGACACCCGGCAGGTGTTCGCGCACCGCCAGCCCGATCGACCCGCCGAGCAGCCCGAGGCCGATGATGGCGACCCGCTCGAAACTCATCCGGTGGCCTCGCACAGGCGGCGCAGGGTGGAGGCGATGGCGTCCATCTGTTCAGCGGTGCCCACAGTGATGCGCAGGCCTTGCCCCAGTCCCTGCCCCGGCAGGTGTCGCACGGCATAGCCCGCTTCGGCGATCCCTTCGAGCGCAGCCTCGGCGGCGAGCGCGCCTTCGAACAGCACCAGCACGAAATTCGCCTCGCTCGGCACGGCGCGCAGGCCGTGATTGCCCAGCGCCTCGATTGCGGCGACGAACTGCGCGCGGATGGCCGCGTTGTGATCGCGGCTGGCGCGCACGAAGTCCTGGTCGCGCACCGCTGCCTCCGCCGCCGCCTGCCCGGCCAAAGTCACGTTGAACGGCCCGCGAATGCGATTGAGCGCGTCGATGATGTGCGGGGCTCCGGTGCCCCAGCCGATCCGTTCCCCCGCAAGGCCGTAGATCTTGGAGAAGGTGCGGGTAACAAGCACGTTCTCTGCCTGCGAGGCCAAGGCCATGCCGCCATCGTCCATCCCGTCGGGCAGGTATTCGGCATAGGCATGGTCGAGAACCAGCAGCACATCAGCGGGCAGCTCCGCGTGCAGCCGCGCAAGCTCGGCGGCGGGGAGGTAAGTGCCGGTCGGGTTGTTCGGATTGGCGAGGAAGACCACACGGGTGTTCGCATCGACGCAGCCCAGCAGGGCGTCGACATCGGTGCCGAAGTCCTTGTCCGGCGCGATCCGCACTTCCGCACCGCAACGACGGGTGGCGATGTCATAGACCGCGAAGCCGTAGCGGACATGGACAATATTGTCGCCTGCCCCGGCATAGGCCTGCGCCGCCAGATTGAGCAGTTCGTCCGAACCGGTCCCGCAGACGATGCGCGCGGGATCGATGCCATGCAATTCGCCCAGTACCCTGCGCAGCGCGGTGGAATCGGGATCGGGATAGCGATCCGGCCCCGGCGCTTCCCTCCGCGCTTTCAGGGCCGCTGGCGAAGTACCGAGCGGGTTCTCATTGGCCGACAGCTTGATCAACGGCTTGCCGTCAGCGCCCGCGCTCTTGCCGGGCACATAGGCATGGATCGCCGCTACATAGGGCTTCATTTCAGGGCGTGTCGCAGTCATGGCCGCGCGCATAGCGCGGCGGGCGCGCGTAGGACAGTGTTTTGGCGTCGCTATCGCAGCCGATTGACACCCGCCCATACCTCGCCCAAGTCCCACGCCGCCATGGCAACCGCGCAGTCCGTCTCCTTCCGCAAGGCAGTGTTACCCCACCCGCTCCCGCTCGACAGCGGGCGCGAATTGGCGGGGGTGGAGATCGCCTACGAAACCTACGGCGAGTTGGCGGCGGACCGGGGCAACGCCATCCTCGTTTTCCACGCGCTGACGGGGGACCAGTTCCTCGCCAGCACCCATCCCGTCACCGGCAAGCCCGGCTGGTGGGAGCGGATGGTCGGCCCCGGCAAGCCGATCGATACCGACCGCTTCCAGGTGATCTGCGCCAATGTGCTCGGCTCCTGCATGGGCTCGACCGGACCGGCCAGCGCGGGTGAGGATGGCACCGCATATGCCATGCGCTTCCCCGTCATCACCATTCGCGACATGGTTCGCGCGCAGATGGCGCTGCTTGATGTGCTGGGGATCGACGTGCTGCACGCCTTGGTGGGCGGATCAATGGGCGGGATGCAGGCGCTGAGCTGCGCCGCCAATTTCCCCGCACGCACCCGGCGCGTGCTCGCCATCGCCACCACCGCGCGGCATTCGGCGCAGAACATTGCCTTTCACGAAGTCGGGCGGCAGGCGATCATGGCCGATCCGGCGTGGCAGGGCGGGGACTATTACGGCGGCAAGACTCCGGACAAGGGGCTCTCCGTCGCGCGGATGGCGGCGCACATCACCTACCTGTCCGAAGCCGGGCTGACCGAGAAATTCGGGCGGCGGCTGCAGGATCGCGATGCCAAGAGCTTCGGTTTCGATGCCGATTTCCAGGTGGAAAGCTACCTGCGCCATCAAGGAATCAGCTTCACCGATCGCTTCGATGCCAACAGCTATCTCTATATTACCCGCGCCATGGATTACTTTGATCTCGCGGAGGAAGCGGGGGGGCGGCTCGCCGATGCCTTCCGTGCCGCCAGTGACACCCGCTTCTGCCTCGTCAGCTTCGATACCGACTGGCTCTATACCACCGCCGACATGCGCGAAGTGGTCCACGCGCTGAACGCGATTGCCGCCCCGGTCAGCTTTGTCGAACTGTCCGCGCCCTACGGGCACGACAGCTTCCTGCTCGATGTCCCTGCATTGGACCGGGTGGTGAAAGGCTTCATCGGATGAGCGTAATGCGGCCCGACCTTGCCAAGATCGCCGCGCAGGTGCCCCACGGCGCGCGCGTGCTCGATGTCGGCTGCGGTGATGGCACGCTGATGGCCGAACTGCGCGACAGCAAGCGGGTGGATGCGCGCGGAATCGAGATCGATCCCGAGGAAGTCGAGCGCGCGGTGGCACGCGGGCTTTCGGTGGTGCAGGGCGATGCGAACCGCGATCTGGCCGATTACCCCGACGGCGCCTTCGACGTGGCGATCCTCAGCCAGACCTTGCAAACCGCCGAGCGGCCCGACTGGCTGCTCGACCAGCTATTGCGCGTGGGCCAGCAGGCCTTCGTCAGCTTCCCCAATTTCGCCTACTGGCGGATGCGCTTTGCGCTGCTGCTGGGCGGGAAGATGCCGGTGGTGCGGCACCTGCCGGTGAGCTGGTACGCGACGCAGAACATCCACCACCTGACCGTGGCCGATTTCCGCGACCTGCTTCGCGAAAAAGGCGTGCGGGTGGAAGACGCGTGGTTTTTCGCCGGGGGGCGGGAGATCGGCGGGGCGAATGCGAACTGGCGGGCGGAACATGCGGTGTTCCGGTTGAGTCGCTAAAGCAGCGCCAACCCCGAACCCGCGCTTGCCGCAAGTGTGATCGCGGGGAGCATTCCCAGTAGGCTGGCAGCGGCGAAGTTGCGGGCGCTGATCGGGGCGGCGGCGCAGCCGGCGGTGATAAGCACGTGCGGCACACCGGCCAGCCGCGCGGTGGCGACATAGATCGGGCCGCGCTTTTCCAGATGCCCGCGCACCCCGTCCAGCCTTGCGCCGAAACGACGCCGCATCGTTTGCGACAGCCAGCGGCGTGAAGCCAGGAACAGAAGGTGACTGCCAAGTGCCGCGCCCAAGGCTACCACCAGAATGCCGCCAAAACCGAGTACCAGCCCGCTGAAGAACGCGGTGGGAGTGAGCGCTCCGGGGATCGAGAACGAAACCACGAAAGCCGCCAGCAGTCCGATCAGGGCGGGCACGATCACTTCGCCAAATGGCATGGCCATGAAGGCTTCAATGAAGCCAAGCGGCAGCCAGGAGGCGAGAGCGGGGTCCATGCTTGTCCAGCGCGTGTTGCGGCGTTGCGTTCCACTATGCCTGACAGATACTGACAATGTGTTGCAGGCGTGCGACGCTCTGGGGAACTCCTTATCCGCGCCCGGAACCGTCGTTTACGCAGAGCACCGAATCCGGGCGCGCTAGGCACCACAGACTGAGGCCCGCCGCTGTCGCCCGCTCCACCGCCATGCTTGTGGGCAGCGAGATCGTGACCAGCCGCGTGGCCCCGGCGCGCACCGCCTTCTCGACAATTTCGTACGAGCAGCGGGCGGAGGAGAGGATGAAACCTTCGCTGGCGTCCTGACCGGCCATGGCGAGCGCGCCGACGAGCTTGTCCATCGCATTGTGCCGCCCGACATCCTCGCGGGCGTGGAGGATTGTGCCTTCGGGACTGCAATAGGCGGCGACATGAGCCGCTCCGGTGGCGCGGGTGAGCGGCTGGTGATCGCGCAGGGCGCCGAGCGCGGCGAAGATCGCTTGCGGTTCGAGCGCGGCGTGCGCGGCGACAGGGGGGAGGGGGCGCGAGACGGCCTCGAGGTTCTCAATCCCGCAGAGCCCGCACGATGATTCCGCCACCCGCGTGCGCACCCGGTCTGTGAGTTTGTCGATGCCGAGGCCGGTGAGCGTTGCGCGGGCGATCCAGCCGTGTTCGACTTGCGCAATGGCGATGTCGGTCACGTCGGCGGGGGTCTGCGCCAGCCCTTCGGTGAGCGCGAAGCCGCGAGCGAAATCTTCGAGATCGGTGGGGGTGGCCATCATCACCGCATAGCTGAGGCCGTTGTATTCGAGCGCTACGGGGACTTCAGGGACGAAGCTGCGCGTGGCAGGGCTGGTGGTGCCGTCGGGGTGATGTTCGATCATAAAGCCCCCTCCTCTTCAGAGGAGGGGGTTGGGGGTGGTGGCGAGCAAAGCGAGCGCGACGTGCAGAGCAGGATGGGGCCTGCGGCCCCAGCGAGACGCTCTGCGCCTCGCCCCCACCCCCGGCCCCTCCCCTGAAGGGGAGGGGGGATTGGCGCATCACCCAGCATCCGAATTGTGCAGATCGCCGTGCTTGGAAAAATCGGTCGCGCGGGTTTGCGAGCCGGGGTGGCCCTTTTCCTCGAGATGCGCGATCGCTTCGGCCGCAATCGGACCGAGCCCCGAGCGGTCGCTGGCAAACACCGCGGCTTTCATGCGGGGGTCCCAGAAGCTTTCGATATGGTCCGCCGTCGCCAGCACCGCCTTGTCGTGGCCGATGGCGACGAAATTGCGCGCGATCTCGTTGGCAAAGCGGTTGAGCGTTTCGAGCTGGGATTTGTGAGGTTTTTCTTGGCTCATTCCGCCGGTTCCATTTCCTCGCCAGCAATGCGCCGCGAACGCTCGCTGAGTTCCTGGTAATCCTCCTGCCAGTCGGTCGGGCCGTTGCTCGGCATCACCTGCACCGCCGTCACCTTGTATTCGGGGCAGTTGGTCGCCCAGTCCGAATAGTCGGTGGTGACGACATTGGCCTGCGTCGCCGGGTGGTGGAAGGTGGTATAGACAACACCGGGAGCCACGCGATCGGTGACCTTGAGCCGCAGCGTCGTCTCCCCGGTGCGGCTGGCGAGCTTGGTCCAGTCGCCATCCTTGAGGCCGCGGTTCTCGGCATCGGTGGGGTGCATTTCCAGCAGGTCTTCCTGGTGCCAAACGGTGTTCGCGGTGCGCCGGGTCTGCGCGCCCACGTTGTACTGGCTGAGGATGCGCCCGGTGGTCAGCAGCAGCGGGAAGCGCGGGCCGGTCTTCTCGTCGGTGGGCACGTAGTCGGTCACCACGAACAGCCCCTTGCCGCGCACGAAGCCTTCGATGTGCATCACCGGCGAGCCGTCGGGGTGCGTCTCGTTGACCGGCCACTGCACCGAACCACGTTCCTGCAACATGTCCCAGCTCACTCCGGCAAAGCTGCCGGTGAGTCGGGCGATCTCGTCGAGGATTTCGCTCGGATGGCTGTAATTCCAGTTCGCTCCCAGCGCATTGGCGAGCAACTGCGTCACCTGCCAGTCCTCGTAGCCATTGGCAGGCTCCATCACCTTGCGTACCGGCTGGATGCGCCGTTCGGCATTGGTGAACGTGCCATTCTTTTCGAGGAAGGTGCTGCCCGGCAGGAAGACGTGGGCGTAATTGGCGGTTTCGTTCAGGAACAGGTCGTGGACAATCACGCATTCCATTGCCGAAAGGCCATCAGCCACGTGCTGGGTGTTGGGATCCGACTGGAGGATATCCTCTCCCTGAATGTAGATCGCCTTGAAGCTGCCATCGACAGCCGCATCGAGCATGTTGTTGATCCGCAGGCCGGGATTGGGATCGAGCGACACGCTCCAGTCCTTCTCGAACAGTTCGCGGGTCGCGCTGTCCGACAGGTGGCGATAGCCGGGCAACTCGTGCGGGAAGCTGCCCATGTCGCAGGCGCCCTGGACATTGTTCTGCCCGCGCAGGGGATTCACCCCCACGCCCTTGCGGCCGATATTGCCGGTCACCATCGCCAGGTTGGCGATTGCCATCACGGTGGAGGAGCCCTGCGAATGCTCGGTAACTCCGAGTCCGTAATAGATCGCGGAATTCCCTCTGTGGCCCCGCGAAACATCGCTAAGGCCAGCGCCGCCGGTGGCATAGAGCCGTGCGGCTGCGCGCAGGTCCCCGGCGGGAACGCGGGTGACGGGTTCAAGCGTTTCGGGCGAATGGCGCTCGTCCGAAACGAAGCGCGCCCAGTCCTCATAGGCCTCGACATCGCAGCGGGCCTGGATAAACTCCTCGTTCGCCAGTCCCTCGGTGACGATCACATGCGCCATCGCGGTGAGCACGGCCACGTTCGTGCCCGGCTGCAGGGGCAGGTGATAAGACGCCTCGACATGCGGAGTGCGTACCAGATCAATGCGGCGCGGATCGATTACGATCAGCTTCGCCCCTTCGCGCAGGCGCTTCTTAAGGCGGCTGGCGAAGACCGGGTGCCCGTCGGTCGGGTTGGCACCGATCACCAGCGCGACATCGGTATGCTCGACCGAATCGAAATCCTGCGTCCCCGCGCTGGTGCCGAAAGTCGTTTTCAGTCCGTAGCCGGTGGGCGAATGGCACACCCGCGCGCAGGTATCGACGTTGTTCGCGCCGAACACAGAGCGGATCATCTTCTGCACCACATAGACTTCTTCGTTGGTGCAGCGGCTGGAGGTGATGCCGCCCAGCGCCATCGGTCCGTGTTCCGCCTTGATCGCGCTGATCTTGCCCGCAGTGAAGGCCATCGCTTCTTCCCAGCTGACTTCCTGCCACGGCTGGTCGATGGACTCGCGGATCATCGGCGAGGTGATGCGATCCTTGTGGTTGGCATAGCCATAGGCGAACCGGCCCTTGACGCAGCTATGCCCGCGATTGGCCTTGCCGTCCTTGTAGGGCACCATACGCACAAGCTGTTCCCCCCGCATTTCGGCGCGGAAGGTGCAGCCGACGCCGCAATAGGCGCAGGTGGTGACGACAGCGCGTTCGGGCAGGCCGATCGCCTTGACGCTCTTCTCCTGCAAGGTCGCAGTCGGGCAGGCCTGCACGCAGGCGCCGCAGCTGACACATTCGCTTGACAGGAAATTGTCCCCGTCCTGCCCGGCGGAAACCATGCTCGCGAACCCGCGTCCGTCGATGGTCAACGCAAAAGTCCCCTGCACTTCGTTGCAGGCGCGCACGCAGCGCGAGCAGACGATGCACTTGCTGGCATCGAACGAGAAATAGGGATTGGAGTTGTCGGTCTGGAGACCGAGGTGGTTCTCCCCCGAATAGCCATAGCGCACATCGCGCAGACCCACCGCCGCCGCCTGGTCCTGCAATTCGCAATCGCCGTTCGCCGAACAGGTCAGGCAGTCGAGCGGGTGATCGGAAATGTACAGCTCCATCACCCCCTTGCGCAGCTTTTCGAGACGCGGGGTCTGGGTCTTGACCTGCATCCCCTCGGCCACCGGGGTGGTGCAGCTGGCGGGCGTGCCGCGTGCGCCTTCGATTTCGACCAGGCACAGGCGGCAGGAGCCGAAAGCCTGGACGTTATCGGTGGCGCAGAGCTTGGGAATGTCTCCGCCGATCTCCGCCGCCGCACGCATCACGCTGGTGCCCACGGGCACGGTGACCTTGCGGCCATCGATGCTGAGGGTGACGGTCTCGGTCGCGGTCGAGGCGGGGGTGCCGAAATCCTTGGCGGGCTGGTATCCCATAGCTATTGCTCCAGGCCTGCAAGATCGGCAGGCGTATTGATATTGGCTGGCGCATCCGTGCTCGATACCGGGCGGGCGTTCACGGCCCCGGCAAATGCGAGCATCGAGTGGCGTCCTTCACTCTGGAGGATGGCCGAAACGATGGCTGCGTTGTCACTGCTCCAATGCCCGATAACGGGCTGGGTTTCAAGATAGGCAGGGGGCGGTGAAAGATCCGCCAAGAGCGAAGCGGGCAAGGCGACAGAATCGACCCCGCATGTGAGGACGCTGGCGTAATCGCTATCCTGGGCGAACCGCAGCGCGGCGGCGATCCCGCCCAGCGGCCCCATCCCGGCGCGTGGCCAGTCGGGAATGGTCGGAGCAGGGGCTTCGGCGCGGCCGACGACGATGACATATTCGCAGAAGCCAGATAGCGCATCGACCGCGCGGGCAATCAGCGTGCGACCGCCGAGTTCGGCGAGCGCCTTGTCGCTGCCGAAGCGGGTGGACTGGCCGCCTGCGAGGACCGCGCCGAGAATCACTACTCCGTAACCTCGGGCAGGCTGGACCGGCCGGTAAAATCCTCCGGCCAGTTCTTCAGCGCGCTCATCACCGGATAGGGGGTGAAGCCGCCCAGCGCGCAGAGCGAGCCGAATTTCATTGTCTCGCAAAGGTCGGTCAGCAGGCCGATTTCCTGCGCCGCCTCGCGTCCGGCATCCTTGGGCGCGTTGTGGATCTGCGGCAAGACTTCGACTCCGTCGCGCTGTCTGCCACCGGCACGGATGCGGTCGATGATTTCCACCCCGCGCACCGCGCCGATCCGGCAGGGGGTGCACTTGCCGCAGCTTTCCGCCGCGCAGAATTCCATCGCGAAGCGCGCCATCGCACCCATGTCGGCGGTGTCGTCGAAAACCGTGATCCCGCCGTGGCCGATAAGCGCATCGGCAGCGGTGTAGGTTTCGTAATCGAAAACGATGTCGAACTGGTCGGGGTGGAGATAGGCGCCGAGCGGCCCGCCGACCTGCACCGCCTTAACCGGGCGACCCGATGCGGTGCCGCCGCCGATGTCATTGACCAGTTGCCCCAACGTCACGCCGAAGCCGATCTCGTACAGCCCGCCGTGCCTGATATTGCCCGCCAGCTGGATCGGCATTGTCCCACGCGAACGGCCGAAGCCGATGTTCTGGTACGCGCTCGACCCGCCTTCGGTGAGGATGTGCGGCACGGCGGCGAGGCTGAGGACGTTGTTGACCACTGTCGGACTGCCAAGAAAGCCCTCGAGCGCGGGCAACGGCGGCTTGGCTCTGACCTCACCGCGCTTGCCTTCCAAGCTGTTGAGCAAGGACGTTTCCTCACCGCAGACGTAGGCACCTGCACCGACGCGCACTTCGCATTTGAAGGGAGCGATAATGTCGGCGCACAGGTCCAGCGCCGCATTCAGCTTGCGGATCGCGTCGGGATATTCGCTGCGCAAATAGATGTAACCCTGCTGCGCGCCGACGGCATTGGCGGCAATCGCCATGCCCTCGATCAAAGCGAAGGGATCGCCTTCCATCAATGCGCGGTCGGCAAAGGTGCCAGAATCGCCCTCGTCGGCGTTGCAGACGATGTATTTACGGTCGCCCGGCGCCTTGCGCACCGTGTCCCACTTGATCCCGGTCGGGAACCCGGCCCCGCCGCGTCCTCGCAGGCCGGATGCCGTGACTTCCGCCACGATGGCTTCGGAACCGATCTGCCGCGCGCGGGTGAGGCCGGCCCAGCCGCCCGTGGCTGCGTAGTCCTCCATCGAGAGCGGGCGCGTCTTGCCGGCGCGGGCGAAGGTATAGCGCACCTGTCCGGCGATGAAGGGATGTTCGGTGATCGTGCCGATGGCCTTGTCGCTCGTCCCGGCGAGGATCGCCTCGACATCGGCGAGCGTGGCAGGGCCGAAACCCTGACCGTCGATCTCGACCAGCGGTTCGAGCCAGTGCATCCCCCAGCTTGACACGCGGTGGACTTCGCAGCCCTTGGCTTCGAAGGCGGCGGCGAGCCGGTCGGCCCCGCCTGCGCGGGCCAGCGCGTCGTCGGAGATTTTCACCAAAGTCATGCGTTTTCCACCAGTTCGGCGATGCTCTGCGCATCGAGCCGGATATGCAGGTCGTCCCCCGTGCGCGCGGCAGGGCCGGCGCTGCACAGGCCGAGGCAATAGACCGTTTCGATCTTCACCCGCGCCCCCGCCGCCGCTTCTGCTGCGGCCACAATTGCTTCAACCCCGCGCGCCTTGCACGCTTCGGCGCGGCACACCTGCACCACCGGGCGCGCATCGGCCTGCGGCTTGTAATCGTGATAGAAGCTGACCACGCCGTGCACGTCGGCGCGACTGAGGTTGAGCCCCTTGGCAATCAGCGCTTCGGCTTCGGCATCGACGCAGCCGAACGCGGCCTGCACATCGTTGAGGATCGGCAGCAGCGGCCCTTCGCGATGGTGGTGCAGGGCGACGATCTCGCCGATGCGGGTGGACTTGTCGCTCATGCTTTCAGCTTTCCGGCGTGCCAGGCTACGTGATCGGCGATGAAGGTGGAGACGAAGAAATAGGAATGGTCGTATCCCGGCTGAATCCGGACCGTCGCGGCCATCCCGGCATTGTCGATTGCCGCTTCGAGCAGGTGGGTCTTGAGCTGGGGTTGTAGCCACTCGTCGGCGCTGCCCTGATCGATCAACAGATCGTCGATCCGCGCGCCGTCCTCGATCAGCGCGACGCTGTCGTAGGCGCGCCATTCCGTGCGATCGTCACCCAGGTAGCCGGTCAGCGCCTTGTCTCCCCAGGGGCAGTTGAGCGGGCTGACGATCGGTGCGAAGGCGCTGGTCGAGCGGAAGCGGCCGGGATTGCGCAGCGAGACGGTCAGCGCGCCGTGGCCGCCCATCGAATGGCCGGAAATCCCCTGCCGCTCCATGTCGACCGGGAAATTTGCCGCCACCAGCGCGGGCAGTTCGTCCTCGATATAGCTGCGCATCCGGAAATGCTCCGCCCACGGCTCCTGCGTGGCATCGACGTAGAACCCTGCGCCCTGCCCGAAATCGTAGGCCTCGTCATTCGGCACGCCTTCCCCGCGTGGGGAGGTGTCCGGGCAGACGAAAATCACGCCGTGCTCGTTGCAGGCCGCCTTGTACTCGCATTTCACCATCACATTCTCATGCGTGCAGGTGAGCCCTGACAGCCACCAGAGCACCGGCAATTTTGCTCCAGCTTCATGCTCGGGCACATAGACCGCAAAAGTCATCGGCGTGCCGGTGGCGCTCGACTGGTGGCGATAGACGCCCTGCATGCCGCCGTGGCAGCGTGCGGTGCTGACGGTTTCGAGAGTCATCGCTAGCTCACTGCATCATGTGCAGGGCGCACAGCTTGTGCCCGTCGGGATCGCGCAAGTAGGCGAGGTAGAGCTTCATCGTGCCCAGCTCGCGCACGCCCGGCGGATCCTCGATCGCCTTGCCGCCAGCGGCCACGCCCGCCGCGTGCCAGGCATCGGCCTGTGCGGGATCGTCCATGGCGAAGCCGATAGTGCTGCCGTTGGCGATGCAGGCGGGCTCCCCGTCGATCGGCTTGGTCACCAGGAACATCGCGCCCTTGTGCATGTAGAGCAGGCGACCCTTGGGATCGAGGACGCCGGGATTGGCACCGACCGCGCCGAACACTGCATCGTAGAAGGTCTTGGAACGGTCCAGATCGTTGGAACCGATCATCATGTGGCTGTACATAATTTCCTCCGTTTCAGGCGCTTGTGTCGATGAAAAAGGCGCAGAGTTTGTTGCCGACAGGATCGCGCATATAGGCACCATACATCGGCTTCTGGCCATAGGGGCGCGGACCGGGCGGGCCTTCGCAGGTGCCACCATTGGCCAGACCGGCCTTGTGCCACGCGTCGACCGAAGCCGGGTCGGCGGCAGTAAAGCCGATGGTCCCGCCATTGGCAGGGCAGGCCGGCTCGCCATCGGCCGCCGGGCCGACCATGAACAGGCCGGTTTCCGGCGTGCCGTACATGCCGTGAATACCCTCGTGGTGCTGGCCGGGCACGCCCAATGCCGCGAAAGTCGCGTCATAGAAGGCGAGCGAGGCCACAGGATCAGTGCTGCCGACCCGCACGTGGGTGAACAGAGGCATCAGGCTGCGTCACCCGCGTTGGGAGCGAAAGCGCAGACCTTGTTGCCATCCGGATCGCGCAGGTAAGCGCCGTACATCTGGCCGGGGCTGTTGGGACGAATGCCGGGAGGGCCATCGCAGGTGCCGCCATTCGCTACGCCTGCCGCGTGCCAGGCATCGACTTCGGCGTAATTGGCAGCCTTCAGGCCGAGCGTCGCGCCGTTGGAGGGATTGGCCGCTTCGCCGTTGGCAGGCTTGCCCACTGCCACTGCGCCGTCCTGGTTGGCGTAGATGGTGAGATGCGGATATTCGCCGACCGGAGCAACTCCGATCGCGCCCATCGTGGCGTTGTAGAAGGCCCGCGATTTATCGACATCGTTGGTGCCGAGGAAAACGTGATTGAGCATGTTCGTGGCCTCTCCTTGCTGGGCGAGCGGCAGCGCTTCGCCCTCTGCGATTCTCTCGTTTCATCACATAGCCGAAATTTTCGGACTTGTGAAACCTATTCCCGCATTCGTCACCCCGGACTTGATCCGGGGTCCCGCTTGCAGAGGCGCGGTCAAAGCGGGGCCCCGGCTCGGGGGCCGGGGTGACGAAGTAGGTAGGACTTACCCTAGAACACCACCACCGAACGGATGCTCTCGCCCGCGTGCATCAGGTCGAACGCGGTGTTGATCTCTTCCAGCCCCATTACGTGGGTGATCATCGGATCGATCTGGATCTTGCCGGTCATGTACATGTCGACGATTTTGGGCACGTCCGTCCGCCCCTTGGCGCCGCCGAATGCGGTGCCGCGCCAGTTGCGCCCGGTGACGAGCTGGAACGGGCGGGTGGAAATTTCCTTGCCCGCTTCGGCCACGCCGATGATGATCGAGGTGCCCCAGCCGCGGTGGCAGGCTTCGAGTGCGGTGCGCATCACTTCGGTGTTGCCGGTGGCATCGAAGGTATAGTCCGCGCCGCCATCAGTCATTTCGACCACCTTGGCGACGACTTCCTCGCGGCTCATGCCCTTGGAATTGAGGAACTCGGTCATCCCGAAGCGCTGGCCCCATTCCTCGCGCGCAGGATTGATATCGACTCCGATAATCTTGCCCGCGCCCGCCAGCCGCGCGCCCTGGATCACGTTGAGCCCGATCCCGCCGAGGCCGAACACCACCACATTGTCGCCCACCTGCACTTTGGCGGTGTTGGTGACAGCGCCGACGCCGGTCGTCACGCCGCAGCCGATATAGCAGGCCGACTGGAACGGCGCGTCCTCACGGATCTTGGCGACCGCGATCTCAGGCAGCACGGTGAAGTTCGAGAAGGTCGAACAGCCCATGTAGTGGAAGATCGTCTCCCCCTTGTAGCTGAACCGGCTGGTGCCATCGGGCATCAGCCCCTTGCCCTGCGTGGCGCGGATCGCGGTGCAGAGGTTGGTCTTGCCGCTGAGGCACGATTTACACTGACGGCATTCGGGGGTGTAGAGCGGGATCACGTGATCGCCCGGCTTCACGCTGGTAACGCCCGCGCCCACTTCGCGCACAATGCCTGCGCCTTCATGGCCGAGCACCGAGGGGAAAATACCCTCGCTGTCGAACCCGTCGAGCGTATAGGCATCGGTGTGGCAAATGCCGGTGGCCATGATCTCGACCAGCACTTCGCCTGCCTTGGGGCCTTCGAGGTCAAGTTCGACAATCTCCAAGGGCTGCTTCGGGGCAAAGGCTACGGCGGCACGGGTCTTCATTGTTGGTCTCTCCCACAGGAATCTCAGGCTGTCGGCTTTTCCGCCATCACTTCATCACCATCGCGTTCGGGCAGCATCAGGAACAGCAGCAGCGAAATGACCGAGCCCATCGCCATGATGATCGACACCGTCAGCAACTGGTCGTTCCCCAGCCAGCCGAACAGCGCACCCGCGATCAGCGGACTGCCGGCAGCGCCAAACCGCCCGATCCCCAGCACGAATCCGGTGCCGGTGGCGCGGGCATAGGCGGGGAATCCGCGCGCGAAGGCGGCATAGTATCCGCTGATCGCGGCATTGGTGAAGAAGCCGGTCAGGATCGTCGCCCACTGCCAGCCATCCAGCGTATCGCGGCCCATGCCGAAGCTGGCTACCATCACCGAACCGATCAGCAGCATCAGTGCGGTCGGCCACTTGATCCCGAGCTTCGCCATCACGAAGCCGAAGAGCGCAGAGCCGAAGAACCCGCCGACATTGGCATAGGTCAGCACCGTTGCCGCCTCGGCGGGCGGATAGCCGGGGGGATAGTCGGAGACGATCTGCACCGCGAACTTGAGGATGTAGTAGAAAGTGATGGTGTGGAACATGTAGCCGAAAGCCAGCAACAGCGTGACCGGGCGCAGCTGGCGGTTCGAAAGGATGTCCGTCACCTTGGGCTTGGTCGTCCCTGCAACGATGGTCGGCAATTCGCCAATGGCAGGCTTGCCGAAAGCCGCGAGCGTGCGATTGACTCCTGCGACATTGCCCTTGGTGGCCTGGTAAGCCGCCGTCTCAGGCACCAGCAGCAGGATAACCGGGATCAGCGCCGCCGTCACCACTGCGCCGAACAGGAAGATCGCGCGCCAGCCGTGATCGGGCAGCAACCATTCCGAAGCGGCAATCCCGCCGATGATCGCGCCCAGCGGATAGCCCGCGACATAGACGGCAATGCAGGTTGAGCGCCAGCGGCTGTTGGTGCTTTCGGCCACTACCGCGTTGGTGGTGGTCAGCATCCCGCCGATGCCGATGCCGGTGAGGAAACGGAAGGCCACCATCGGTGTCACCCCCGTGGCAATGCTGGCGAGGTACATGCCCAGCGCCATCAGCAGCAGGCAGGCAATCATGGTGTATTTGCGGCCAAACTTGTCCGCCGCGCCGCCGAGCAACACCGAGCCGAAGCCCATGCCGACCAGTTCGGCAGAAAGAACTACGCCCAGCGCAGGACGGGAAATCCCCCAGTCCGCGGTGATCCCCGGCGCGGCAAAGGCGCTCGAAAGCACGTCGAACCCGTCGAGCGCGTTCAGGAGCACCATCAGGATGACGACAATCCATTGCCGCGCCCCCATAGCGGTATCGTTGATGACAGTGATGGGGTTCGAACCCCCGGCTGGTGCGGCCATGTTGACTTTGTCCTCTCCTGGATCGGCCCCTATTCGTGGATTCGCGCCAGCATTTCCACCAGTTTTTCCACCTCCGCAGGGGTGAAGCGGCTTTTGAGCCAGTTTTCATGCGCTTCGATGCAGGCCTTGGCCTCTTCCAGCGCGCGGTGGCCGTTCTTGGTCAGGTGCAGCGCCTGCTTGCGCCCGTCGTCCTCGGCGCGCTCGCGGCGCAGGTAGTCACGTTCCTGCAATCGGTTGACGATGGTCATGGTGGTGGCCCGGTCCATCCGCAGCCGCGCGCCGAGATCGACCTGCGAAATCCCCGGATGATCGCCGACCAGCCACAGCACGCTGACCTGTTTCTGGGTCATGCCGAGATCGGTGAAGCTTTCAGTGAAGTGGCGATAGACCGCGCCGTGCGCCAGCCGGATGTGGAAACCGACGATCCCGTCGAGCGCGCCGACATCGCCTTGCGGAAGATCCTCCGCTTCTGCCTTGTCCTGCGTCAATGCCGCTCCCGCCAAAATCCTGTCCCCGGACATACCGCCCCAAAGGCGGCTTGATGAGATTGTTAGTGGAGCATACAATCTTGTGCAAGGAGAGGCACCGATGGCACAATTTCCCGATACCCCGAGCTTTACCGGATTCAACACCCCCAGCCGGATCGAGGCGGATATCGCCGATCTTCAGCACACCGGCACGATCCCGCCGGAGCTCGATGGGGCATTCTTTCGCGTGCAGCCCGATCCGCAGTTCCCGCCGCGGATGCACGACGATATCTCCTTCAACGGCGACGGGATGATCACCCGCTTTCATTTCCACGACGGGCAGTGCGATTTCCGCCAGCGCTGGGCGAAGACCGACAAGTGGAGGCTGGAGAATGCCGCCGGCGGGGCGCTGTTCGGCGCCTATCGCAATCCGCTGACTGACGACGAAAGCGTGAAAGGACAGATTCGCGGCACAGCCAACACCAATGCCTGGCTGTTCGGCGGCAAGCTCTGGGCGCTCAAGGAGGACAGCCCGGCGCTGGTGATGGACCCGGCAAGCATGGAAACGGTCGGCTACGAGAAATTCGGCGGCAAGATGACCGGCGAGACCTTTACCGCCCATCCCAAGCGCGATCCCGATAGCGGCAACATGGTCGCCATCGGTTACGCCGCGAGCGGGATGCACACCGACGACGTGACCTATTACGAGATCAGCCCCGAAGGCGAGCTGGTGCGCGAGGAATGGTTCAAGGTTCCCTACTACTGCATGATGCACGATTTCGCGATCACGCCCGATTATCTGGTGCTGCATATCGTGCCCAGCGTGGGCAGCTGGGAGCAGTTGGAGCAGGGCAAGCCGGCCTTCATGTTCGATACCACCAGGCCGGTCTATCTCGGCATTATCCCCCGCCGCGCGGGGCTTCAGCAGGACGATATCCGCTGGTTCAAGCGCGATAACTGCTTTGCCAGCCATACGATGAACGCCTGGCAGGACGGCACGAAGGTGCACATGGTGACGCCGGAATCGGCGAATAATTTCTTCCCGTTCTTCCCCGACATCCACGGCGCGCCGTTCAATCCGCAGGAAAGCGTGACCCACCTGACCGAATGGGTCGTGGACATGGCATCGAACGGCGAGGAATTCGCGGCGATCAACCGCCTGACCGAAACGTTCAGCGAATTCCCCCGCATCGACGATCGCTTCACCGGGCGCAAGAATCGCTACACCTGGGGGCTGGAAGTCGATTTCCGCCGCCCGATGGAAGCTGTCGGCGGCAGTGCGGGCGGGGCACCGATGAACTGCCTGTTCCTCAAGGATCTGGAGAGCGGCGCGGAAAGCCACTGGTGGGCGGGGCCGACCAGCACTTTGCAGGAACCCTGCTTCATCCCGCGCAGCCCAGATGCGCCCGAAGGCGACGGCTGGATCGTGCAGGTGTGCAATCGGCTGGCCGAGCATCGCAGCGACCTGCTGGTGTTCGACGCGCTCGATATCGAAAAAGGCCCGGTGGCGACAATCCAGGTGCCGATCCGCCTGCGTTTCGGCCTGCATGGCAATTTTGCGCGGAGCGAGGACATCGGGCTGAGCCGGGTGCAGCGGGCGGAAGCGGCCTGATGCGGCGCGCTCTGACTGGCGCGGCGCTGCTCGCCCTCGCGGTCCCCGCGCAGGCGCAGGAACAGGCACAGGATGGGGCATGGCGGCAGTGGGACGTGGCCGAGGGCTGCCGTGGTCTCGCCGTGCTTGACGATGCGCCTTCGGGGCCGGAACTGGCCTATCGCGACCCCTCGCCCGCCACCATCGCGATGCGGCGGCAATTGCTCAATCCGGAAGTCAATTCGTTCACTTTCCGCGAGGCGCACGAAGTCTTCGCCAACCGCAGCGTAAGCGCCGCAGACCTGCCGCGCGCATGGGAAGAGGCGCAGGGCTTCACAATGCCGGGCGACTATCCCGCCTTTGCCCATGCCACCCACACCGATGCCCTGCTGGTGCTGCGCGACGGGCAGATCGTGTTCGAGGACTATCGCAACCGCTTCGGCCCGGCGGAGCGGCACATCGGCTTCTCGATGTCGAAGACGATCGTTGCCATGCTGGTCGGGCAGGCGCTGGAACGCGGCGAGATCGCCTCACTCGACGATCCGGCGGAACGCTACTGGCCTGAACTGGCGGGTGGCGGCTACGAAGGCGTCACCATCCGCAACCTGCTGGAAATGCGTTCGGGCGCAGATATCGAGGAGCGCTACGACTTCGGCGAGAATCCAAGCCTTGCCGCCTGCATTCACGAAGCCGCCGTCGTCCTCAACCGTGCCCGCTTCGGCGATTTCGCGCTGGCCGTGGGGCGACGCGATGAGCCCGGCAGCAGCTTCAACTACGCCACGCTCGATATGGCCGTGCTGGGTCGGATACTGGAGAATGCCAGCGGCGAGCGGCTTGACCAGCTGACAACCCGGCGGCTGTGGCAGCCGCTTGGTGCTGAACATAACGGCTTCTGGCTGGCTGACGGACCCGTCGGCACCGGGCGCTCGCTGGCAGGCATGGGCTTCAACGCCACCCTGCGCGATTTCGCGCTGCTCGGGCAATTGCTGCTCGATGACGGCATGGCGGGCGAAACGCGCGTGCTGCCCGAAGGCTGGGTGGCGCAGATGACCGCGATGCGCCCGCTCGATCCGGCCAGCCCGCTCTCCGGCTACGGCTTCCAGACCTGGCAACTGGGCGACGCGCCGGGCGCCTATTCTGCCGTTGGCCTCGCCGGGCAGTATATCTACGTCCATCCCGCCAGCCGCACGGTGATCGTCAAGCTGAGCCACTATCCGCCGGGAGCGGAGCTGGACGGGGTGGTGGCCGACTACTTCGAGGCGGTGGCGAACACACCGATGGGAGCGAATCCATGACCGTGCGACCCACTCCTCCCGGCCTTGAATTTGTCTACGAAGCGGGCGGCGAACTCGAAGCGCCGCGCCAGATCGGGCAGACCTACGATGGCACGCGGCGGATCATTCCGATCCTGTCGGGCGGCTATGTGAAGGGGCCGCAGATCAAGGGTCAGCTGATGGGAAATTCGGCCGACTGGCAGCTCACCCGCGCCGACGGAGTGACCGTGGCCGATGCGATCTACGCCATCGAAACCGATGACGGCACGCTGATCCAGATCCGCAACCGCGGCCTGCGCCACGGCCCGCCGGAAGTGATGGCGCGACTGGTGGCGGGGGAGACCGTCGACCCGTCCGAATACTACTTCCGCACCGTGCCTGAATTCATCGCGCCGGTGGGCAAGTACGACTGGATGAACCGCTCGATCTTCATCTGCACCGGCGCGCGCTATGCCAGTTCGATCAAGCTGTGGGTGTGGCGGGTTACCTGATCCGGATATCGAGCAGCGTCGGTTCGTTTGCCGCGAAGCTCCATTCGAGTGCGGCGTCGATCTCTTCGACGTTTTCCACCCGGCGCGCTTCGAGGCCTTGGCCCTCGGCCAGCTTGACGAAGTCCAGCCCGGCCAGATCGCACCCGGGAACGTGGTTCATGCCGAATTCGCCGGAGAAGCCGGTCAACGCGGCATAGGCGGCGTTGTTCAGGATCAGGAAGCTGACCGGAAGCCCTTCCTGGTGCGCGGTAAACAGGCCCTGGATTGCATACATCGCGGCTCCATCGCCCAGCACGGCAATGACCTTGTCCTCCTGTGCCATTGCCACGCCCAGTGAGCCGGGGAGCGAATAGCCGAGGCCGCCGCTGGCGCAGGAGTAGAAGCCGCCCTCGCGGGTGATCGGCAGCACTTCGTGCTCCGGCCCGCGCGCTGTTGGAGCTTCCTCGACGATAATCGCCCGGTCCGGGCGCAGCGCGGCGACGCGCTTGAGGACATAGGCAGCAGTCATCCCCGGTTCGGGATTGGCGAGTACGCGCGGGCTGCCCGCGAAGGGCCGGGGGTTCACGCGCTTGGCGAGCTGCGCCAGCCCGTCCTCGACATCGCCGAGCACGCCCCCCGAACCTTTGGCACCTCCGGGCAGATTGGCGAGGTGTTGCGGGTCGTCACTCAGCACCATCAGCTTTGCATGCGGCGGCCAGTGCGGGCCTTCACCCTCGACATGCCAGGTGAACACCGGCGCGCCCGCAACGAGGATCGCATCGTGATCCTGCAGCATTGCGCGCAATTTGTCGCGCCAGGCAGGCAGGAACCCGGCGAATTGCGGGTGATCTTCGGGGAAAGTCTCGCGCGCGGCATAGGGCGCGGCATAGACGCTGGCGCCGCACTTCTCGGCCAGCCGGATTGCGCAGTTCCACCCGCCGCTGTTGGCGACGCCGGTGCCGAGCACCAGCGCGGGGTTCTCGCAAGGGTCGATGATCGCGGCCAAGGCTTCGATCCCGGTGGCGGAGGGCACGGCTTTGAGCACCAGATCGGGAAGATCGGGCATCGCGCATTCGCGTTCCCAGTCGTCGACCGGGATGGAGACGAACACCGGCCCCATCGGCGGAGTGACGGCGATGGCAAAGGCACGAGCGAGCGCGAGGGGCACATCCTCTGCCCGTGCGGGCTCGATGGAGTATTTGACGTAAGGGCGCGGGAATTCGCTCGGCCGTTCGGCATAGAGAAACGGGTCGAAGGGCAGGATCGAGCGTGCCTGTTGACCCGCCGTCACCACCACCGGTGCGTTGTTCTTCCACGCGGTGAACAGGTTGCCCAGCGAATGGCCGGTGCCCGCCGCCGAGTGCAGGTTGACCAGCGCGGGCCTGCCGCTGGCGCGGGCATAGCCATCGGCCATTCCCACCACCACCGCCTCGTTCAGCCCCATTACATAGGGGAAGGGCAGGCCCTTGAGCATCGGCAGTTCGGTGCTGCCGGGATTGCCGAACAATCGGTCCACGCCGTAATGCGCAAAGACGGCGAAAGCGGCATCGCGCACAGTCGCTTTGGCCGTGGTCATAGCTCTTCCCCGCCGCGCCGCGCGCGGTCGATCACGCTCGCCTCGTCTTTCTTGTAGCGCAGCATCACCACCACCAGCAGCAGCGCGATAACCGGCGCGACCCAGTTGATCGCCATGATCGCCCGCGCCAGATCGCCGCCGTTCCGGTCTGATACGATGCCTACGACGTACGGACCAAGCCCCTGGCCGAGCAGCGTCATGATGATGAGATAGGTCGAGAACATGATCCCGCGCATCCGTGGCAGCACCAGCCCTAGGATCAGCGTGTAGGTCGGCGGCAGCCACAGTGTCAGGATCAGGCTGTAGACGACGTAGCGCGTGTAAAACTCGCCGGTCGTTTCGGCGCTGAAGGTCCACAGCCCGGCGAACGGCGAGAGGCCGAGCGAGAGCAGCACCAGCCAGATCATTCCGCGCCCGCCCAGCTTCTTGCCGAGCAGGTCGGTCAGCGGCCCTGCAACCAGCGCACCGATCGTGGCGAGCAGAGCGGAGAGCAGGCCGAACTGCACGCCCGCTTCCGCTGTGGTCAGTTCGAACTTGCGGATCAGCAGCGAGGGGGTGAAGCCCATGATGCCGTAATTGATCGCGGTTTGCAGCCCGCCCACCACCATCAGCAGGATCAGCGAGGGATTGAGCGCGACGTGATAGGTCGGCTTGTCGGTCAGCTTGAAGCTCTGGAACAGGTTCAGCACCACGAAGGCGCCGAAGGCCATCACGCTCCATTGCAGCACGTGCGGATTGAGCGTGAAGCTGCCGAAATCGAGCGGCGGGCGGGGGGAGAAGGCACCCGTCACCTGCACCATTGTCGCACAGACGGCGAGGATGAGGGCAAGGCCGCCAAGGTTGATCGCCCACTGCCGCGCCCCGGCATCGTGCCGCCAGAGGAAATACCAGTTGGCTGCGGGGGTCACTGCGGCGAGCACGCCCGCGCTGGCTTTGAAAGGCGCGGGATCAGGCTTGGTGACGATCCCGTCCATCGCTCCGCGCGTCGGTTCGCGCAGGCGGTAGATCAGCCAGGCGAGCGGGAAACCCGGCAGTGCGGCAACAAGGAAGGCGAATTGCCAGCCCCGGAACCCCAGCGGAGCGCCGCCTTCTGAATAGCGCAGGTCCCACCATTCGGCGGCAATCCCGCCCAGCGCCATCGACAAGCCGAGTCCCAGCGCGAGTCCCACGCCGAGGCCGCCCATCGCCAGACCGCGGCGGCTCTTGGGCAGGCTGTCGAACAGGATCGAGTTGGCAGCAGGCTGCGTCGCCCCTTCGCCGATGCCCACGCCCAGCCGCGAAATCGCCAGCAGGGTAAAGCCGGATGCAAAGGCGGCAAGCCCGGCAAAGAAGCTCCAGCCCGCAAGGCAGATCGCAAGCAGCTTCGTGCGCACCCAGCCGTCTACCAGCCGCCCCAGCGGTAACGAGAACAGCGCATAGAACAGCGCGAAGACCGTGCCGTAGAGCAGCCCCATTTCCGCATCGCCGATGTCGAGGTCGGTGCGGATATCCTGCGCGAGGATGGCGAGGATCTGCCGGTCGAGCAGGCTCATCATCTGCGCCGCGCTCATAAGAATGATAGCGTGCCAGCCGTAGCGGGAAATGCGGTCGTCATTACCCGCCGCCGGAGTACTAGAAACCGGCGGCGGATCCAGCGGCATGTCAGCCATTCGCGAGGGCTTGGTTTATGGTGATCGAGACCGGAATGGTATGATCGCCGATGATTTCGCTCAGTGTCTTGGAGTAATCCTCCAGCGCGCCCTTGCTGGTGGCAAAGGCACTGTCCGCCAGCATCGCGGCGATTGGGGCGGGCAGGCCCTGCGTTTCGAGCAGCGCGGCGTAGTCTTCCGGCGGCAAGTCTTCATAGACCACCGGCTTGCCGCTCTGCTTGCTCAGTTCGGCGGCGAAATCGTCCATCGTCCAGCTGGCATCGCCCGCCAGTTCGAGCACTTCGCCGCCATCGGCATTGACCAGCACCTGCGCGGCGGCAATCGCGTAATCGTCGCGCGCGGCGGAGGAAATCCGCCCGTCGCCCTGCGATCCGTAGATCACCCCGGCTTCGATCTGCGCGGCGAGTGCGCCGGTGAAATTCTCGTTGTACCAGCCATTGCGCAGCAGGCTGTGCGGCACCTCGCTGGCGGCGAGCGCAGCCTCTGTGGCACGGTGCCCCTTGGCGAGGCCGATTGGCGATTCGGGCGCATGGAGGATCGAGGTGTACGCGATGAACTGCACACCCGCGCGGCCCGCCGCGTCGATCACCGCCTGATGCTGCTCTACCCGCTTGTCCACCTCATTACCTGAAATCAGCAGCAGCCGGTCCACGCCAGCCAGCGCCGCATCGAGCGAGGCGACATCGCCGTAATCCGCGCGCCGCACTTCCACCCCCTTCGCCGCCACGTCCGCCAGCTTGGAAGTATCGCGCGCCAGTGCCACGATTTCGTCCGGCTCGACCATGTCCAGCAATTCGGCCAGCACCAGCCGACCCAATTTGCCCGAAGCTCCGGTTACCGCATATGTCGTCATGTCTTGTCTCCCCATTCCCTGTTTCGTCATTGCGAGCATAGCGAAGCAATCCAGTCCTGCCCTAGCGCGAAGTCACTACCAGCGGGACTGGATTGCCGCGTCGCCTGCGGCTCCTCGCAATGACGAAGATGGATCATATTCCAAACAGCTTCTCCGCATTGCTCTGGAAAAACTTCATCTTCCGCTCCTGCGGCATGTCCATCGCGTCGAGCAGGCGTACCTCATCGGTCACGAATTGATAGGGGTAGTCCATCGCGTAGAGCACGCGGTCTTCGCCCATCACGTCCATCATCAGCCGGATCGAGGCGGGGGAGGGGAGGCCCGAATTGGTGCCCCAGACATTGGTGCGCAGGTAATGGTGCAGGCTGTGCTGGAGCGGCTTGAGCCGCTCGTACCGCCCCGAACGTAATCCGGCGTTGAACATGTAATTGAAGCGGTCGATCCAGAACGGCAGCCCCTCGCAGCCGTGGCCGAGCACCAGCTTGAGCGAAGGATAGCGGTCGAACACGCCCGTCGTCAGCATCCGCAGCGCGTGGTAGCTGGTCTCCACCGCAAAGCCGAAAATCGCGCCCTCCAGCCCGGCTTCCACCATGCCGCCGATCATCGCGTCCGGCGGGCCCTGCGGGTGGATGTAGAGCGGTATGTCGAGATCGGCGCAGGTGCGCAGGATCGGATCGAACTGCGGCTCGTCGAGATAATGCCCCTGCGTGTGGCTGTTCACCTGCACGCCGACAAATCCCAGCTCCTCCTTCCCGCGCCGCAATTCCGCTGCCGACCATTCGGGGTCCTGCGGGCACACCGCGGTCATGCCGTGGAAGCGGGTGGGATAACGCTCGCAGGCGTCCTTGAGCCGATCGTTGGCGCGAGTGACGATGCCCTTCGCCTCGTCCAGATCGAACAGCGACTGCACGCCCGGGCTGGTGAGCGCCAGCACCGCCTTGTCGATCCCGCTTTCGTCCATCGCCTGGATGCGCAGTTCGCCAATATCGAGCAGCCGCTCGCGGATGAATGTGGTGCGTTCACTGGGGCTGGTGCCGTAAAAGCCCCACAGGCTGACGGTGCCCTTGTCCGCGCGGCCTTCCTTCACCAGCCGCAGGATGGCATCGAGCTGCTCCTGCGTGGCAAAGGCTTCTTCGGTGGCGATCCGCAGATAGCCGTACTGGCCACCGGTTTTGAGTTCGGTCGTCATGTGTCACTCCGCATATGTGCAGGCCAAATGCCCTGTTTGCCCGGCGACAATATGCCGTTCGGGTCCACGCAGTCCTTGATCTTCTCGGCGAAGCGGCGCTGGATGCTGTCGTTGAAATCATAGAGCGAGGCGACTTCGTCCATGAAGTCGAGGTGGCTGCGGTATTCGCCGTAGCCCAATTCCGCCGCCGGGCCGAGCATCGCCTTGGTCGCGGCATAGGCCTCGCGGGTCTGCGCCTCGTTCTTGGTGTCGAACACGATCAGCGCAACGTGGATCATGGAGCGTTTGCCGACGATGATCGCCGCGCCATAATCCAGCCCGCGCTCGTTGAGCACGCAGCGAGCGAGATCGCGGATCGCCACGCCATGCTGGCCGGCAATCGGCATGGCGCAGGAAAAGCCGATGTGTCCGCCTTCCTCGCCGCCGTACCATTTTGTCATCTGATCGAGCGCCATCGACGGGATCCCCGCCTGCACCACGTGGTGCGGGTTGTGCATTTCGGGCAGGTTGTGGCCGTCATATTCCTCGAACATTACCGAGCCGCCGGGGATCGACGTCAGCGCACGTTCGATCTTGGCGCGGTTGTGCGCCACCACCGGGGCATCGCCCTGCACCGCAAAGCGCATCACCCAGCGCCCGAAACCCGGCTGGGCGGCGATCTTGTCGATCACTTCTTCGGGGATGGAATCCGCGCCCTGGTACCACTCCTTGCGCTCGGCAAAGGCGCTGGCGGCGCAGACCGCATTGATGATCATCGGCTGGTTGGAGATCGTCCCGTCGATCATCAGCGGGCGCAGCACTTCGAGGAAAGTGCCGTAATGCTCTTCGTTGTCGAGCATGAACCAGCCGGGGCAATAGACTTCGGGCGCGTGCATCAGCGCCACGCCCATCTTGGTGACCACGCCGAAATTGGACTGGGTGAAAATCCCGTCCCAGCTCGGCCCCGCCGAATGCGGATAGACCAGCCAGTTGGTCGGGTTGCGCATCCCGCCCATGCCGGTGCGCAGGATCTCGCCATCGGGCAGCACCACTTCCAGGCCGCAATGCTGGCCCCAGTGATCGCCCAGCGGGGTATAGCCGACGCCGTGTTCGAGCGCGTTGCCGATGATCGATCCGCCGCCAAGGTCGGGGCAAGACATCCACAGCTTCGATCCGGTCGCCTTGAGGTGATCGTAAAGATCGAAAAAGCGTACGCCGGGCTCGACCAGCGCCATGCAATTGTCCTCGTCCACTTCGAGCACGCGGTTCATCCGCCGCAGCGACATGGTGAAGCTTTCAGACACCCGCGGCGCGCCGCCTCCGTAGCCCTTGTTGCGGCCCTGGCTGCTGGTCCAGATCGGAGTGCCGTGCTCGTTGGCGATGCGGAGGACGGCCTGCACTTCCTCGACGCTGCCGGGCATCAGCACCGCGCCGGGGCGGTACCAGTCGGTTTGCGGACCCATTGGATCGCCGTGATCGGCCATCGCTTCGCGCGTAGTCAGCACGTGTTCGCTGCCCAGTGCCGCTTCCATCGCCGCCAGCGCGGCACTGGTGATCGTGGTTCTCGAAGTGATCGCGTCCATATGTCCTCTCCCCAGAGTTTGGCGCTGTCTTGTCTGGCTAGGCCTCGTGCACGGTCTTCACCACCATGCAGGCGCGCACGCCTTCCGGTCCGTCCTCGCTGCCGTGGCCGGACCATTGCACCCCGCCAAACGGCGCATCGGCACCGCCGACCACGTGGCTGTTGATGCCGATCATGCCCGCCTCAAGCTCGGCTGCCAGGCGACGCTGGCGCTGGGCATTGTCGGTCCAGGCATAGGCGGCGAGGCCATAGGGCAGGCGGTTGGCTTCGGCGATCATGTCCGCCTCGGTGCGGTAGGGATTGACGAGCGCCATCGGGCCGAACGGTTCCTCGTTCATCACCTGCGCGTCCAGAGGCACTTCGCTCAGCACGGTGGGCTGGAAGTAATAGCCCTGATTGCCGATCCGCTCGCCGCCGGTGTTGACCGTCGCGCCCTTGGCGCGCGCATCGGCGACGAATTTCTCCATCGCATCGGGGCGGCGCGGATTGGCCATCGGGCCCATCTGCGTGCCGTCCGCCAGCCCGTCACCGATCTTCGTCGCCGCGAGCCGCTCGGCCATCCCGTCGCGGAAGCGTTCGAACACGTCTTCCTGTACGATGAAGCGGGTGGGTGAAACGCAGACCTGCCCGGCGTTGCGGGTCTTGCCCGGTGCAGCGGTGGCGAGCACGCGGTCCACGTCGATATCGTCGAACACCAGCACCGGCCCGTGGCCGCCCAGTTCCATCGTGGTGCGGATCATGTTGTCCGCCGCCAGCTTGGCGAGGTGCTTGCCGACCACGGTGGAGCCGGTGAAGGAGAGCTTGCGGATCACCGGCGAGCCGAGCAGGTGGCGGCTCACTTCGTCGGGCACGCCGAACACCGCCTGCGCCACGCCTTGCGGCAGGCCCGCATCGAGCAATGCCTGCAACACGCCGAGCGCGCTGGCAGGAGTTTCCTCCGCGCTCTTGAGGATGATCGAACAGCCCGCCGCAATTGCCGCGCCGAGCTTGCGCCCCGGATTGCCGAGCGGGAAGTTCCACGGCGCGAAGGCGGCGACCGGACCGACCGGCTCCCACCGCACGGTCGCCCGCTGGCCCACCGGGCGCACCAGTTCGCGGCCATAGAGGCGCGAAGTTTCCCCGGCGGCGAAGTTGAACCAGCCGACCACCATCCCGACTTCCATCTTCGCTTCGGCGAAGGGCTTGCCTTGCTCCATCGTCGCAATGCGCGCCAGATCGTCGCTGCGTTCGAGGATCAGCCGCGCGGCCCCCTGCAACACGGCGGAGCGTTCCTGCGGGGTGGAATGGCGCCACCTCGCGAATCCCTTCTGCGCCACGTCCAGCGCCCGGTCGAGATCGTCGGCATCGGCCAGCGGCAATTCGCCCAGCGTCGCGCCGGTGGCGGGATTGACCACCGCATGGGTGCGCCGACCGCCGCCGGTGACCTGCTCGCCGTCGATGCTCATGTGGAGGGTGGGGTACTGGGTCATCACAATCTCCGTTGGGCCAGCGACTGTTCGGCGGGCCTTGCTGGCGCGAGCGTTAGCCTTTCGCCGCCGCGCGCGCCACATCGCCTTCCCAGCGATCCGCCAGCATTTCCTCACCCGTGATCGGGTGCTTCATGTGGAAGGGCAGCAGCTTGTGCGTCGGCCACAGCCAGTGATCGTCGATCAAGGCGTCCGGCCCGCTCGGATCTTCGGGGTAGAGCACCTTCGGGAAGGGCACATATTCCGCCTCGGTATAGGCCCAGCCCTTCTCGAAATCGGCGTGCCAGTGGGGGAAGTAATTGAGCACGTGGATGCGCCACTTGCCGTCCGCGCCCTTCTTGTAGGTATTCTCGTAGAGGCCGCCTTCCCACCATTGGCGCACCTTTTCCCACGGCTGCTCGCCCTGGTAATCGACATGGCGACCAGCTTGCATCGTCGAACGCCCGCGCAGCCGCGCGGTGACGCCGTCAGGATCGATATCGATGATCGTCTGGATCTGCGGGTGATCGAGCAGGAAACCGTCAATCGGGCCGTTGGTGTTGTGGGTGAAGCGCTTGCGGAAGCGATCGATGTAGAGCCGCGCGACACCGGCCTTGCCCTTCCAGACCCCGCCGAAGAAGCGCACTTCGCCGTCATCGGTGAACAGGTCCACCACCTGGTCGTACATGCATTTGTCGATCAGGTAGCCGTAGAGATATTGCAGCTTCTTCACGTCCAGCTCGTCCTCGCGGACGATCAGGCGGGTTTCCAGCGCGGCGAGCTTCGCCTCCAGCGCGGCGATACGGTCTTCCGACATCACGACTCTCCCAATTCGTATGTTCCACTTACAATTGTGGGAGCGGGCGGATAGAGTCAATCTTGTTGGGAGGAGAGGGAACTTAACGGGGATGCCGAAGCATTCATCTCCGGTTTCGCGGCACCCGTTTAGTTGCGCCATTTCGTGTCAATTCTACCGATACAGAAGGAAGATGCATTGATCCTCCCCACCCTCGCCCTGCTCGCTGCGCTCAATCAGAGTGCCCCGACTCCGCTCAGCCTCGAACACCGGATGTTGCTGCGCTGTTCGGCGGCTTTTGCTACCGTGGCGCAAGGCCAGGCCAACGGCAGCGCCGAGGCGCTGGTCTATCCGGACCTGCGGGAAAACGGGCGCGAATTCTTCGTCAGCGCCAGCGCGCAAGTGATGGACGAAGCCGGACTGGACCGCGAGCAGATTGCTGCGGCGCTGGCCACCGAAGCGCAGGACTTGCGCGGCAGCGAGACCCTTGAGCAGATCATGCCGGCCTGCCTCGCACTGCTACCCGCTGCGTAACCTCCGCCGTTCAGACATACGCAAGCGAAACTGAATTAGGCACTCCCGCCGAATCGCTTACCGGAGATATTTAATGCGTATTGCCGCTGCCGCTGTCGCCTTGATGGCCGTCACCCTGCCGGGGCACGCCTTCGCGCAAGACGCTGGCGAAAGCGACCTCACTTCCGCCGTCGAAACCATGTCCGATCCCGCCACCCAGGAGCAGGCGGCGCTGATGGCGGCCATGCTGGTGGGCGCGCTGATGGAAATGCCCGTCGCCCCACTCGCGGAAGCGGTTTCGACGATGGCGGGCGAGGATTCTCCAGCCATCGATCCCGACGCGCGGGTGCGCGATTACGTCGGCCCGGAGGCCGCGCGCGCGCCCGAGGTCGTTGCCGAACGGCTTCCCGAAATGATGGAAGCGATGGCCGGAATGGCAGGAGCTTTCGAGCAGATGCTGCCGCAATTGCGCGAACTGGCCGAGCGCCTGCCCCAGAATCCACAGGGCGAAGAGCCGCAAACTCGTTGATATCGGGGGAAACGGCGCTGGACCGCTCTCTGCGCTTGGGGCAATAGCCTAGGCCACCTATGTGGCACCTGTATCATTTCCCGCTCTGTCCGTTCAGCCGCAAGGTCCAGCTCGCGCTGGGCGAAAAGGCGGTGCCCTATGAGCTTGTTACGCTCTTCCCGTGGTCTGCGGGCGAGGAATTCCGCCAGGTGAATCCGGCCGGTACGGTCCCTGTGCTGGACGATCCAGTCAAGAAAATTACCCTGTGCGACAGCCAGGTGATTTGTGAATACCTGGAAGAGACCGTGGACGACCGCCCGCTGATGCTGGGCACGGCGAAGGCGCGGGCGGAAATCCGGCGGCTGGTGGCGCTGTTCGATCAGAGCTTTTACGCCAGCATCACCGGGCCGCTGTTGCACGAAAAGATGAAGAAGCGGCTGGTGCTGCGACAATCGCCCGACAGCCGGGTGCTGCGCGAAACGATGCGGCTGCTGCACGAACACCTCGATTATATCGACTGGCTGGTGGATAATCGCCGCTGGATTGCGGGCGGGCAGCTGAGCCTCGCCGATTTTGCCGCAGCAGCACAGCTTTCGGTGGTCGACTACCTCGACGGGATCGACTGGTCCGACCACGAAAGTGCGCACGAATGGTACCGCGTGATGAAAAGCCGCCCCAGCTTCGCGCCGCTGCTGCGCCAGAAGATGGACGGCCTTCCGGCGCCCAAGCACTACGCGGATGTAAACGCTTAGCTTGTTTCACGCGGAGACGCGGGGGACGCGGAGAGGTCGGCAATTTCTCCCCGCGTCTCCGCGTGCAAAACCTTTGCAGCTTCGAAGCGAACCACCATATTGCGGACAAAGGAGCCTCACCCCGATGACCGAAAAGATCACCCTCACCGAAGCCGAATGGCGCGAGAAGCTGACGCCGGAGCAATATCATGTGCTGCGCGAAGCCGGGACCGAGCGGGCCTTCACCGGCAAGTACGAGAAGAACAAGGCCGCAGGCGAATACCTGTGCGCCGGATGCGGGCAGCCGCTGTTCGAGAGTCAGGCCAAGTATGACAGCGGTTCCGGCTGGCCCAGCTTCACCAATCCTGCCGATGAAGACGCAGTCGCCATCCACCGTGATATGTCGCACGGCATGGTCCGCACCGAAGTGGTTTGCGCGAAGTGCGAGGGCCATCTGGGCCACGTATTCCCCGATGGCCCCGGGCCGGAGGGCCTACGCTACTGCATCAATTCGGCCTCGCTCCACTTCGAACCGGAGGATAAAGCGGGCGATTAGGGAAGAGGGCCGTTCACGCCCGATTACACTTGCATTATGCAGGGCGCGTGTCCGATGGGATTGGCATGAGCCTGAGTGCTCGCTGGCGGGAATGTAAAGGCTGATGGCCACTCCACGGGGCACGCGCTCCAGAAAAGCAAAAGCAAGAAAGCTCCAGCCAGCCGGCTGGAAGGCCGGGCTGTGGCGCTGGACCAAGCGGCTGATGATCGTTGGCGTGGTGGCGGGCGTGCTCGGCATGATCGCTCTGTTCACCTCGGTCTATTTCGCCGCGCAATCGATGCCGAGTTTCGCCGAACTGAAGCGAAGCCCGAACGGCCAGACCATTCTGGTGCGCGCGCGCGATGGATCGGAAATTGTCGAACTGGGGCCCAGCTTCGGGGAGTGGCTCGATGCAGACGAAATCCCGCAGGTGATGAAGGATGCGATGATTTCGGTGGAAGATCACCGGTTCTACTCGCATCCCGGCGTGGATCCTGCGGGATTGGCGCGCGCTGTCTATAACGCCATCGACGAAGACCGGCAGGTCAGCGCCACGTCCACGATCAGCCAGCAACTGGCGCGCAACATTTTCCTCAATTCCAATCGCTCGATGGGTCGGAAACTGCGAGAAGCAGTGCTGGCGATGGCGCTTGAATGGAATTTCACCAAGGACGAGATTCTCGAACTCTATCTCAACAAGGTCTATTTCGGCGGCGGCGCCTATGGCATCGATTCCGCCAGCCGCCGGTTCTTCAGCCATTCGGCGCGTGAACTAAGCCTGGAAGAAGCCGCGATCATCGCCGGGCTGGTGAAGGCCCCCAGCCGCTATTCTCCCACCGCAGATGTGCAGGCAGCGGTGGACCGTGCGAACGTGGTGATCGGGCAAATGGTTCTGTATGGCGATCTCGATCCGGCGGTGGCGCGCGAGGTGGATGTCGAAGCAGTCAACCTGCGCGAGACCGAGGGCCAGAATTCGATCCGCTATTTCACCGACTGGGCGTTGCCGCAGCTCGACCTGCTGCTACCCGATGGCAATTTCGAGCCGATTGAGGTCTGGACCACGCTCGATGTCGGGATGCAGCGCGCGGCGACCGCCTCCATCCAGGCCAATGCGCCAAGCGGCGCACAGGGGGCGCTTGTCAGCCTCGACCGGGACGGTGCAGTGCTGGCGCTGGTGGGCGGCACCGACTACGTTACCAGCAATTACAATCGCGCGACCGACGCGATGCGGCAGCCGGGTTCGTCGTGGAAGCTGTTCGTCTATCTTGCCGCGCTCGAAGCAGGCTTCACGCCGGACGACCGGGTCAACGATGTCCCGGTGACGATCAACGGCTGGAGCCCGCGCAATTCGGGCGGCAGCTACGCGGGTGAGATCGACGTACGCACTGCCTTTGCCTATTCGAAGAATTCGGTGGCGGCGCAGCTCGGCAACGATGTCGGCTTTTCCAATGTCGCCAGCATGGCGCGGCGGTTCGGCATCACTACGCCGATTTCCACCGTTCCATCGATGGTTCTGGGTTCCAATGAAGTTCGCCTGATCGACATGACCCGCGCGTTTGCGGCGGTATCGGCGGGGGGCAACTCGGTCGAACCCTATGGCATCGTCCGAGTGACGACGGCCGACGGGGATGAGCTGTTCCGCCACGAGCAGGCGCGCTCTTATCGGCTGGTGCCTGATTATGTCGCAGCGGGAATCACCGACCTGTTGCAGACGGCGGTCGCCACCGGCACCGGGCGCGCGGCGCAGATCGGCCGCCCCGTGGCGGGCAAGACCGGGACCACCAATACCAATCGCGATGGCTATTTCGTCGGTTTTTCCAGCGGCATCACCACCGGCGTATGGATGGGGCGCGATGACAATGCTGCGGTTTCCGGCCTGCAGGGCGGGACAGCGCCGGCGCGCGCATTCGCTGCCTATATGCGCCATGCGGTGCGTGATCGCCCGGTGGAGGAATTCGAGACCGACCTTCAACTACCCGACTGGCAACTCGAAGCCGATGATGAATTCCTGCTCGAGGGCGAGGAGGATTATTACTATTACATCGATGAGCAGGGGAACCTGGTCGAACCCGGTCGCACCAGCCGCCCGCGCGAGGATGGCTTCGATGTCGAGGGCGAACGGCCCGGGGTGCGGCGCGATCCGCTCGATCCGGCGGGAAGCGGCTCGTCGCCGCCGAAGCCGCCCCCGGCCGCCAGCGACGATTTCCTTGAGCGGGCGACCGGCCAGGAACTACCCCGCGATCGCCCGCAGCAGCGGGTTCCGGCGGACGATCTGTATAACGAGCGGCGGTTCTAACAGCCGACAGCAAAACGCCCGGCGACCGAATGACGGTGCCGGGCGTTTTCGTTGCCGGAAGAATGTTGGAACTTACTCGGCGTTCAACCGCACCGGGATCGATTGCGGCTGGCCACGACGCGCCTGGACCCGCAACAGTACCGCGCCACGGTTCTCGGCGCGGGCACTGGCGATTACCTGTTCCAGTGCTTCGAGCGTCGGCACCGGGCGGCTGTTGGCGGCGAGGATCATCACGCCGCGCGTCAGTCCGCGCCGGGCAGCATCCGATGAAGGATCGACCCCGGTGATTGCCAGCCCGGTAGTATCGGCGGACACGCCAAGTTGGCGGGCAATGGCGGGATCGATCGGCACCGCCTGAATGCCCAGCGCCCGTTCCACCAGACTGCTCGAATTGCCCGGAGTCATGCCGGGATCTTCTTCATCCTCGTTCTGGAACATCTGCTGCTGCGCCAGTTCCTCCGCACTCGGACGACGGCCCACGGTTATGTTCACCCGGCGGCGTTCGCCATCGCGCAGGTAGGTCAGCGGCACGGTGGTGCCGGGACGGATGTTGGCGACGATGAAGGACAGGGTGTTGTCGGGCGTGATTTCTTCGTTGTTGACCGAAAGCACCACGTCGCCCGCACGCAGGCCCGCATCTTCGGCAGGCTCGCCCGGCTGCACGCCCTGCACCAGTTCGCCGCGATTGGTGGCGATGCCGAGCGCTTCGGCAATATCCTCATTTACCGGCTGGATCTGTACGCCCAGGTAACCCCGCTGGATTTCCTCGCCTGCAATCAGCTGCTGCACGATTGGCGAAGCGACTTCGGCGGGGATGGCGAGTCCGATGCCAACGCTGCCGCCCGAAGGCGAGAGGATGGCATTGTTGATGCCGATGACGTTGCCCTGCATGTCGAACAGCGGGCCGCCCGAATTGCCGCGATTGATCGCCGCATCGGTCTGGATATAGCGATCGTAGGCACCCGAACCGACATTGCGCAGCACCGAGGAAACGATGCCGCTGGTGACCGTGCCGCCAAGGCCGAAGGGATTGCCGATGGCAATTACCCAGTCACCGACGCGCGCTTCGGCGGAATTTCCGAAGCGGACGAAGGGGAAGGGCTCGGGGCGGCTGATCTTGAGTACCGCGAGGTCGCTATCGGGATCGGTGCCGACCAGTTCGGCGGGATATTCGGTGCCGTCCGGCAGGGTAACGGTCACTTCTTCCAGCCGCGCGCGGGCATCGGGGGAAACGACATGGTTGTTGGTGACGACATAGCCGTCTGCCGAAACGATAAAGCCCGAACCGAGCGAAGTCGCCTCGCGCGTTTGCGGTTGCGCTTGTGGCGCGCCGGGGGCCTGCTGGCGACGCTGGAAGAACTGGCCGAACGGCGTGCCTTCGAACGGGTTGGCCTGCTGCTCGATCGTGATCGACTGGCGGGTGGAAATGTTCACCACCGCCGGCTGCAACTGCTCGGTCAGGTCGGCAAAGCTGGCGGGGGCACCGGCAACGGGCACGACATTGTCCATCTGGATCCGGTCGTTCTGCGCCACCTGCGCGCCCGCCGGATAGCCGGTGATCAATGTGATGGCGGCACCGCCTGCCAGCAGGGCCGAAGTGATGCCGTAGGAATAGCGCACTGGCTTCACGTCCTTGTGTTCCTCTTGTTCAATTCATTGGCCTCGCGCAGGAATGCGCAAGGCTTCGTGTCCCGCCAGCTATCCACCCCACCAAGGCTGAACGACTGTTTAACGACACGTGTAATCGTAATTACCTTCTACCCTGGAACTGGCGCAGGTAATCGTTGTCCGGGGTAAGGATTACGGAGCTTTCGCCGACGTTTTCCTCACCCGGTTGTGCCGGGCCGAAGGTGGCGCGATAGCTTTCCATCGCCCGGTAGAAATCGTAGAAATCCGGGTCCTGATTATAGGCCTCTGCATAGATTTCCGCCGCGTTTGCCGAAGCCTCCGCGCGCAGGATCTGCGCATCGCGGCGTCCGCCCGCACGGATCGTTTCCGCCTCTTCCTGCCGTTCGGACCGCATTCGGTTGAACGCGGCCTGCAAGGGTGTGCCTTCGGGAAGATCGGCGCGCTTGATCCGCACATCGATAATCTGCGCGCCATATTGCCGCGCCTGCTCATCGAGTTCGTCCCGGATGTTGGTCATGGCATTGCCGCGTTCGGGGGTAAGCAGGCTGGCGAATGTCCGTCGACCCAGTTCCTGCCGCAGCACCGAAGTGAGAATGCGGGCAAGGTCGGTCTGCAATCGTTCCTCGCTGCCCGCGCTTTGCACGAACCTGACCGGATCGTAGATGCGGTAACGGGCGTAGGCGTTGACCTCCAGCCGTTGCTGGTCGCGCGAAAGCACGGTCTCGTTTTCCATATCGAGATCGAGAATGCGCCGGTCGACCATCTGGATCCGTTCGACGATCGGGATACGCCACCACACGCCAGCAGTGGTGCCATAGGGCTGTCCGGGATCGAAACGGTTGATAACCGCGATCGGATTACCCGTGCGGATTTTCACCGCTTGGTGGGTTTCGGGAATGATGACGGTGAAGCTGAGCGCAGCGACGACCAGCGCGATGATCGCGATGATCGATGCCTTGTGGTTCTGCCAGATCGCTTCCATGTTACTGGCCTTCCTGCGGGGTGACGGTCAGCGAGGGCGAATTCTGCGCACGGCGACGCACTTCGGGCAGCGGCAGGTAAGGCGTCACATTGTCGCCTTCGACAATCGTCTTGTCGGTACCGCGCAGCACGCTTTCCATGGTCTCATAATAGAGCCTGCGCCGGGTAACTTCGGGCGCGAGTTGGTACTGCTCGAAAATCTCGTTGAATTCCGCCGCGCTACCCTGGGCGGTTGCCAGCAATTGCTGTTCGTATCGGCGCGCGTCGTTCATCAGCCGCTCGGCATCCTGCCGCGCCGCCAGCACGTCGTTGAAAGCCTCGATCACTTCTTCGGGCGCTTCGGTCCGGGCGATTTCCACGCCCTGCACCGCAATCCCCGCCCCGTAGGCATCGAGGATTGTCTGCATCCGCTCGCGCACCCGCGCTTCGACCTGCGCCCGGCCTTCGCCGGACAGCACCGCATCGAGATCGGTTTCGGCAATAGACTCACGCATCGCCGATTCGGCCACTTCGCGCACGGTTTCTTCGGGGTCCGCCAGCTCGAACTGGTACTGGACGATGTCGTTGATATTCCAGCGGATGATATAGCTCAGGTCAACAAGGTTCTGATCGCCCGTCAGGATGAGGTTGCCGCCTTCGTTGTCGATCGGCTCCAGCCGGATTTCGCTCACATCCATCACCGTCACCGTCTGGATCGGCCAGGGCGCGGTAATTTCGGTACCGGGATTGAGCGTGCGGGAATACTGCCCGCCGAGCCACATGGCCACACCCTGTTCGCGCGGCTGGATGAAATGGAACGAAGTGGCGAAAATCCACACGCCCACGATTGCCGCGATGGCGATGGGAAACCAGCTCTTGCCACCGGGGCGTTGGGGGATCCTGAAATTGGGACCGCGAGGACCACCGCCTCCGCCGCGGCGCGGGCCTTCGGGGCCGCGGCTGCGGAAAATATCCTCGATATTGGCCGAACGTCGCGGGCGTTCTCCTGAACCGCCGCCGGGCAGCCAGGGGTTTCGCGGACCGTCGCCGCCGGGAGAAGGGGGAGTGCCGTCGCCGGGTGTTTCCCCGCCGTCATCGCCTCCGTCTCCCCCACTGCCTGATCCGCCGTCGCCGGAGGGCTTGCCCCAGGGATTGCGCTTGCCGGCCATAGCCAGCCCGATACTCTCGATAAATCCGCCCAAACGTTCCATGCCATCCTGTATAGGTTGCCCGCAGGCAAAAAACAGGGGCTTGCATCTGCAAAATTGCTGACCGCGCCTATCCGAACCGCTAGCAGGGCCAGCGATGAGCAATGACGAAACAATCCGCCGCGCCATTCCTGCCGAGCTTTCGGGCCTCGTTCGTTCGGTTTCGCTGAGAGGCGGGGTGGCGACGCTGGTGGCCGATGCCGGCACGCTGGGCCGCTCGGCCTCCGCACAATTGCAGCGCGAGCTGGAAGCGGCAGTGGCTGCCGTCGAAGGCGTTACCGAAGTGCGCGTGGCGCTGATGGGGGAGCGGCCGAAGCGTCGGATCATCGCGGTAGGATCGGGGAAGGGAGGAGTGGGCAAGTCCACGCTCACCGCCAATCTCGCAGTGGCGCTGGCGCGGATAGGAATGAAAGTCGGCGTGGTCGATGCCGACATCTATGGCCCTTCGCAGGGGATGTTGCTCGACGCCGGAGGCAGCAAGCTGCGCTCGGACGGCAAATTGCTGATCCCGCACGAAAGCGAATTCGGCGTGCGTTTCGTCTCGATGGGACAGCTCATTGAACCCGGCAAGGCGATCGCCTGGCGTGGGCCGATGGTGGGGCAGGCACTTTCCCAATTGATGGATGCGGATTGGGGCGATGCGGAGCTGCTGCTGGTCGATCTGCCGCCGGGTACCGGCGACGTGCAGCTGACCATGCTGCAGAAATTCAAGCCCGCTGGCGCAGTGATCGTTTCCACGCCGCAGGATCTGGCGCTGATCGACGCGACCCGGGCGATGGACCTGTTTGCCCAGGCCGGTGTGCCGGTGGTGGGTATGGTGGAGAACATGGCGGGCTACACTTGCCCGCATTGCGGTGAGGCGAGCGATCCGTTCGGCAACGGCGGAGTGGAAGCTGCGGCGCGGGCCATCGGCGTACCCTTCCTCGGGCGCATCCCGCTTGCGCTGGAAATCCGCGTGGCCAGCGATACCGGCCAGCCGCCAGCCGCAAATGACGGCGGGCTCGGCCAGCCGTTCGCTGACATTGCCGCCCGGCTGAAGGACTGGCTGGAGACCGCCGGGTGAAAATCTCGCGGCGCGGCGTATTGGCAGGGGCGGCGCTTGGCGGCGGCCTGCTGGTCGCGTGGAACCTGATGCCGCGCAACTTTGACAACCCGCTCGAACCCGGCCCCGGCGAAATCGCCTTCGACGCCTGGCTCAAGATCGCCAGCGACGGGGTGGTGACGGTGGCGGTGCCGCAGCTCGAGATGGGGCAGGGGATCACTACCCTGCTGCCGCAGATCGTCGCGATGGAACTGGGCGCGGACTGGCGGCAGGTGGCGGTGGAGCCTGCACCAGTGAGCGGGGCCTATGCCAATCTCCCGCTCGCCGCGCACTGGTCCGCCCTGCGCCAACCGTTGGCACCTTCGCTGAATGACGAGACGGACGACCTGCTGCTGGCGCGCTGGGCGCAGGACAACCGGTTTACCGTCACCGCGCTGGGCACTTCGCTTGCGGCTTATGAAGGGGCCTGCCGCCACGCCGGGGCGAGCGCGCGGGCGATGCTGGCGATGGCGGCGGCGGAGCGTTGGGGCGTCGATTGGGAGCAGTGCCGGGCGGAGAACGGATTCATCTACCATGATGCCAACCGCGCCAGCTTTGCCGAACTGGTTCTGGATGCAGCGCGCTTCTCTGCGCCCGATCCGCCCCCCCTTCGCCCCGATGCGCCGGCGGATCGTGTGCCGCCTGTCGAAGCGGCGGAAGACGGCGAACGGGTGCTCGACTGGCCCCGGCTCGACTTGCCTTCCAAGGTGGATGGCGGACACGTCTTCGCCGCCGACGTGCGGCTGCCCGACATGGTCTTCGCCGCGATCCGCCACGGCGCGCTGGACAGGGCCGAACTGGGATCCTTCGACGAAAGCCTCGCCAGCGGGCAGCAGGGCCTGATCAAGCTGGTGCGCGGCAAACGCTGGCTGGCGGCGATTGCCGACAACTGGTGGGCGGCGGAGCAGGCCCTCCAGAAAATCGCCCCGCTCTTTACCACCGCCGCGCCGGTGGGCAGTGCCGACATGGTCGCCGCGCTTGACGACGCGGTGCGGCGCGGGGCAGCGCATTCCATTGAAACCCGCGGCACTGGCGATGCCGAATACGTGCCTACGTTTGCGCTCCGCTACGATGTCGCCCCGGCGCTGCACGCCCCGCTGGAGACGACCAGTGCCACCGCGCGGCTGGCTGATGGGGTGCTCGAACTGTGGCTGCCGACGCAAACGCCCGAAGCCGCGCGCGAAGCGGCGGCGGATGCGCTGGGAATGTCAGCGGCGGACGTGGTGCTCTATCCGGTCGCGGCGGGCGGCAGTTTCGATCGGCGGTTGGACAATCAGGCGGCCATAGAAGTGGCGCTGCTGGCGCGCGAGGCGGGCAGGCCGGTGCAGCTCACCTGGTCGCGCTGGCAGGAACACGCCGCCAGCTATCCCCGCGCGCCCGTGGCGGCGCTGGTGGGTGCGGAGCTTATGCAGGAAGGCTCGATCGCCGCGATGCGCGCGCGGATCGCCTGCCCGCCGACGATGCCCGAATTCGGCCGTCGGCTGTTTGCCAACCAGGTGAGCTGGGCGGCTATCGAGCAGGTCGAGGGGCAGGCCGATCCCATGGCGGTGGAAGGCTTTGCCCTCGGTTACAATATCCCGGACATGGTGGTGCAGCACGTCCCCGTCAGACTGCCCCTGCCCACCGCGCGGATGCGCGGCGGGGCGCACGGCTACACCTGCTTTTTCCGCGAGAGCTTCATCGACGAGGTGGCGCTGCGCCACAATCGTGAGCCGCTCTCCTACCGCGTGGCCATGCTGGGGCAGGACCCGCAGATGGTCGACCTGCTGCAGCGTGCGGCGCGGGCAGCGGCATGGGACGGCGGCATTCGCGGCAGCGGGCAGGGCCTTGCCTGCCACCGGATGGACTTTGGCACGGCCAGCGGGCGGATTGCCCTGATAGCGCAGGCGGCGGCGGGCGAGGGCGGGGTGCGGGTGCGGCGGCTGTTCGCGGCGGTCGATATCGGGCGGGTGGTCAACCGCGACATTGCCTTGCAACAGATCGAAGGCGGGCTGGTGTTCGGGCTCGGCCTGGCGCTCGGCAGCGCGACCGAATATGCCGACGGACTGCCCACCCATCAGCGGCTCTCTGCGCTCGGCCTGCCCACGCTGGCGGACTGCCCGGAGATCGTGGTGGAGCTGGTCGAAAGCGCCGCCGAACCCTTCGATCCGGGTGAAATCGGGGTGCCGCCGGTGGCTCCGGCGGTGGCCAATGCATTTTTCAGTGCAACAGGGCTTCGCCTTCGCCGCCTGCCGCTGCTATCGGGCGGCGCATGACCTGGAATGAACAGCGGCTTCCGGCCGACCATCCCCCTGTAAAGAGCGGGCGAATCGGCGTGCTGCTGGTCAATCTCGGCACCCCCGATGCGGCGGAAACGGGCGCGGTGCGGCGGTATCTGGCCGAATTCCTGTCCGACAAACGCGTGATCGAAATCCCGCAATTGATCTGGCAGCCGATCCTGCGCGGTATCATTCTCAACACCCGCCCGAAGAAAAGCGCCGCCGCCTATCGCGAGGTCTGGACCGACAAGGGCTCCCCGCTCGCCGCGATCACGGCGGAGCAGGCGGAGAAGTTGCAACCCCGCTTCGGCGATAGCGTGCTGGTCGATTGGGCGATGCGCTACGGCAAGCCCTCGATCCCGGACCGGATGGATACGATGATGGCCGCAGGTTGCGACCGCATCCTGATCGCGCCGATGTATCCGCAATATTGTGCGGCGACGATGGCGACGGTGGTGGACAAGCTGGGGGACTGGCTGCGCGAACAGCGTTGGCAGCCGGCCACCCGCACGATGCCGCCCTACCACGACGATCCGCTTTATATCGCCGCACTGGCGCGGGATATCGGCGGGCAACTGGATGCGCTCGACTTCGTGCCCGAAGTGCTCTTGCTGAGCTTCCACGGGATGCCGCTGCGCACATTAGGTCTGGGCGATCCCTACCACTGCCACTGCCGCAAGACCGCGCGGCTGCTCGAAGAAGCGATGGGCCAGACCGGAAAGTACCCCGACCTGCGCTTCGTCATCACTTTCCAGAGCCGGTTCGGCCCCGCCAAATGGCTCGAACCGGCCACCGATACGACGCTGGAGGAGGAAGGTGCCAATGGCACCAAGCGCCTCGCGATTGCGGCGCCGGGCTTCTCCGCCGATTGCCTCGAAACGCTCGAGGAACTGGCGATGCAGGGGCGCGAAAGCTTTATCCACGCGGGCGGAGAGCAGTTCGCGGTGATCGAATGCCTCAACGCGCGTGAGCCGGGGATGGACATGCTCGAAGCCATCGTCCGGCGCGAACTGGGCGGGTGGATCTGATTCCCGACCTGCTGACCACTTACCTCACCCTGTTCGCGGTGGTATTCGCGATCAACCTGCTGCCTGCATTCGGCCCGCCCACCTGGTCGATCATCGTGCTGTTCGGGATCAATACGGACCTGCCGCTGGTGGGGGTGGTAATGACCGGAGCACTGGCGGCGGCGCTGGGGCGGTTCGCGCTGGCGCACGGCTTCCGGCTGCTGGCGAATTACGTATCTGTGAAAACGAAGCGCAATCTCGCCGCCGTGCGCGCGGCCTTCCTGCGTCGCAAGCGCCACGGGATCGCGGGGCTGGCACTGTTCGCGCTGTCGCCGCTGCCTTCGGCGCAAGTGTTCGCGGCAGTCGGGCTGGCGGGTGTGCCGCTGACCGGGTTCACGCTGGCCTTCTTCAGCGGGCGGCTGGTGTCCTATTCGATCTACGCCGCCTCGGCGCAGGCAATCGCCCATTCGTCGGTGGGCGATGCCTTCCGCGACAGCCTGACCAGCTTCTGGGGAATCGCCTTCCAGATCGTGATGATCGGTGCCTTGGTGGCGCTGGCGCGGGTGGACTGGGAACGCATTTTCGGTCCCGCGCCGGGTGCGAATGATCCGCCGCGCTAGAAATCTATCGCAATGCCCTTGTGCACCCAGTCGCCGTAGCGGGTGGGGCTGAGGTCCTCGTCCACCTCGCCCGGCGCGGGGGCGGGTGGGGGATCGGTGGTCCAGTGGGCGGGCTTGGTGAAGCCGTCAGGTCGTTTCGTGGCGCGTCTCATGACCTGCATCACATGGACGCTCTGGCGCTGCGACGCAACTGGCCCTAGGGCCGCCCCATGTCAGAAATTCCCGGAAGTGGTGCGCGCAAGGCGGCGCTGAAGATGCTCGACGCGGTGCTGCGCCGGGGCGAGACGCTGGAACAGGCGGGCGGCGCGGCGAATGGCTTGCCCGGTTTTGCCGATCGTGCACTCGCCCGTGCCGTGGCCAGCGAAGTCTTGCGCTGGCTCCCCGATCTCGACGCGCTGATCGACAGCGCCACTGCCAAGCCGTTGCCGCCAGATGCCAAGCCGCGCATGGTGCTGCGGATGATGCTGGCGCAATGGCTGCGGCTGGAAACCCCGCCGCACGCGGTGGTGGCGACCGCGCTGCCGCTGCTCGATGGCGGACCAAAGCGACTGGCGCACGGCGTGTTCGCAACGCTGATCCGCGCCGAAGCCACGCTTCCCCCGGTGCCGAGCCTGCCCGAAGCCGTCGCCGCGCGCTGGGGCGAGCGGGCGGAAGCGATCGCTGCCGGGCTTGCAGAACCACCGCCGCTCGACCTTTCGCTCCGCAGCGATAGTGAGGTTGAGGGGCTCGAAGGCGAGAGCCTAGCCCCGCGCCACCGCCGCCTGCCGCGTGGCACCTCGGTGGAGAAGCTGGCCGGGTTCGACGAGGGCGCCTGGTGGGTGCAGGATCTCGCCGCCTCGCTACCGGCGCGCTTGCTGGGGGCGGGCGAGGGGCCAAAGGGAAAAGGGCGGGTGCTCGATCTCTGCGCTGCGCCGGGCGGCAAGACGCTGCAACTGGCGAGTATGGGCTGGCAGGTCACCGCGCTCGACAATTCCTCCCGCCGTCTGGAACGCTTACGGCAGAACCTCGCCCGCACCGGGCTGGCGGCCGAGATTATCGAAGCCGATGCAATGGGGTGGCACCCGGAAGCGCAGTTTGACGCGGTGCTGCTCGATGCTCCGTGCACCGCCACCGGCACCTGCCGCCGCAACCCGGACGTGCTCCACCGCATCGGCGACCGGCAGATCGCCGCGATGGCCGAATTGCAGCGACAATTACTGGATCGTGCCGTCAACTGGCTCAGCCCCGGTGGGCGGCTGGTCTACGCCACCTGCTCGCTCGAACGCGCGGAGGGCGAGGACGTAGCCGCGCTGTGTGAGCTATCTCCCGATCCGATCCGCGCCGACGAACTCCCCGCCGGATTGCTGCCGACGGCCGAAGGCTGGCTCCGCACCGATCCGGGGATGCTTAATGAGGCGGGCGGGCTGGACGGGTTCTTCGTCGCGCGTTGGGTGGCTTGAACCTTTCGAGTCCCCGCGAAGGCGGGGACCTCATGCCAGATCGGACAGGTCCCCGCCTGCGCGGGGACTCAGGATTTAGGCGATAGGAGGAAACCCAATCAGCCGCTCTTCACTTTCCCTGCAAAGCTTTTCCGCAGCTTCATCAGCTTGGGCGGAATGACCGCCAGGCAGTAGGGATTGCGCTGGCCTTCGCCTTCCCAGTACTCCTGATGGTAGTCCTCCGCCGGATACCACTCTCCGCATTCGATCGTGGTGACGGCCGCAGTGCCGGGATGGCTCTGGTTCCAGCGCGTAATCGCCGCCTCCGCCTCGGCGCGCTGGTCGTCGGACAGCGGGAAGATCGCGCTGCGGTATTGTGTGCCCACGTCGTTGCCCTGCCGGTTCAGCTGGCTGGGATCGTGTGTACCCATGAACATGTCGAACACTTCGGGCAGGCTCACCTGCGCCGGATCGAACGTCACCTTCACACCCTCTGCATGGCCGGTGGTGCCGCTGCACACCTGCTTGTAGGTCGGGGAAGCCACGCTGCCGCCGATATAGCCGCTTTCGACGCTCTCGACCCCGACCACATCCTTGAACACCGCCTCGGTGCACCAGAAGCAGCCGCCGGCCACGATTACAGTCTCGCTCATCGTCTAATCTCCTTTGCGGCGAAGATGGGGGCCTAAAGCCCGCTTGTCATCCAACCGCCATGCATTAGTTACACAGCAGACGAAATTCAGGGAGATACCGATGCGCCTTACCCCCCTTCTTGCCGTGGCCGCCCTTTCGCTGGCGAGTCCGGCTCTGGCCCACAATCACGGATCGCACGCTGCCGGGCAGGATGGTGCCGCCGAGCGCGCCAACAATCTCAACGATATCCTGCTGCATCCGCGCCGTGCGGAAGAGCGGGCGCGCGACCGGTATCGCAATCCGATCGAGACGCTGGAGTTCTTCCGCGTCGAGCCCACCATGCGCGTGGCCGAATACAGCCCCGGCGGCGGCTGGTACACCCGCGTGCTGGTGCCCTACCTCGCGCCCGAAGGCTCCTACGTTGCCTTCCAGCGCGGTCGCCTGGCGGCGGAGGACGGCACGACCTGGCCGCAGCGTTGGCTCGCGGCTCTCGCGGAAGGCGACATGGCCGGATACGGTTCGCCACTGGCGATCGAAAGCACTGCGATCCCCGAAGACGTGGCGGGCACGGTCGACCGGGTACTGGTGTTCCGCTCTCTCCACGGCCTGCTCAACAACAATGTCGCGGACGAGGAACTGCGCGCCATCCGCACGCTGCTTGCGGACGATGGCATGGTCGGTGTGGTGCAGCACCGTGCGCCGGAGGACGAGGCTTACGCCCGCGCCAATGGCTCGCGCGGTTACCTGCGCCAGTCTGACGTGATCCGGCTGTTCGAACTGAACGGCTTCGAACTGGTCGACAGCTCCGAAGTGAACGCCAATCCTGCCGATACGGCGGATTGGGAAGGCGGCGTCTGGACATTGCCGCCGACGCTGTCGCAGGGGGAGGCCGACCGTGATCGCTACCTTGCGATCGGCGAGAGCGACCGGATGACGCTGCTGTTCCGCAAACGCCAGTAAGGCACCACGAAGAATGACCACGCTTGCCGTCGCCGCGCTCCAGCTTGCCCTCGGGTCCGAGGACGAGGCGGAGAACATCGCCGCCGTTTCCGCTCTGGTGGAAGAGGCGGCGGGCAAAGGTGCGCAGGTGATCCTGCCGCCCGAGCTGTTCTCCGGCCCCTACTTCTGCCGCGAGGAGAAGGACGAGTTCTTCGCGCTGGCGCGGCCGACGGCGGAGCATCCCTCGGTGATCGCGATGCAGGCGCTGGCAAAGGGGTTGGGCGTGGCGATCCCAACCAGTTTCTTCGAGCGCGACGGGCATCACTACTACAACACGATGGCAATGATCGGTCTCGATGGCGAGATCATGGGCACCTACCGCAAGAGCCATATTCCCGACGGGCCGGGTTACGAGGAGAAGTTCTACTTCCGCCCCGGCAACGACGGGTTCAAGGTTTGGGATTTCTTCGGCGCGCGGATCGGGGTCGGCATCTGCTGGGACCAGTGGTACCCGGAAACCGCGCGCTGCATGGCGCTGAAGGGCGCACAGGTGCTGTTCTATCCCACCGCAATCGGTTCCGAACCCAAGGACGCGGAAATGGATACCAGCCGGATGTGGCGCCGCGCGATGATCGGCCACGCGGTGAGCAATTGCATGCCGGTGGTCGCCGCCAACCGGATTGGCCACGAGGGATCGCAGGAAGCAGGCAACCGCTTCTACGGCCACAGCTTCATCGCCGACGAATGGGGGGACCTGATCGCCGAATACGGAGCAGAGGAGAGCGGCGTGCTGGTGGCGAGCCTCGACCTTGAAGCCGGGCGCAAGCACCGGGCGAGCTGGGGCTTCTTCCGCGACCGCCGTCCGCAGCTTTACGGGCGCATCGCGGAAGACATTTGAGCGTGACGGCTAGCGAGCGCGGACGCGGCGTAGCAGCGGCGGACAGCACCTACCTCATCGCGCTCGGCAGCAACCAGCGTCACCCCCTGTTCGGCCATCCGCGCGCGGTGGTGGAAACGGCAATCGAACTGCTCGATGGTACGCTGGGCACTGTTGTGGCGCGTTCCCCGGTGATCGACAGCGCCCCGGTCGGCCCCTCGCAGCGGCGTTATGCCAATGCCGCGCTGGTTTTGGCCAGTCGGCTCGAACCGCTGAGCCTGCTCGACGGCCTGCACGAGGCCGAGGCAGCTATGGGCCGGGAGCGGCGCGGGCAAAGGTGGCGTTCGCGGGTACTCGATCTGGATATCGTGCTGTGGAGCGGCGGTATTTTCGCCGCGCCCGATCTGGCGATCCCGCATCCGCTGTTCCGCCAGCGCGACTTCGTGCTCCGTCCCGCCGTCGCCATTGCCGCAGATTGGCGCGATCCGGTGAGCAATCTGTCGCTGCGCCAGTTGCGTGCCCGCCTGCGCAAGACGCAGGTCAGTCGCTAATCGTACTGGTCCCGCTCACCACGATGGCCTGGCCCACTTCCACCGTCTGCGCCGCCAGCCCGAACTGGATCGCGACAATCGCATCGCTGGCAAAGCTTTGATCGGCCACTGCAGTCACTTCAAAAAAGCCCCATTCCGGCCCGACCGCCAGAACCGTATCGCCAAAGCCCGGATAGGGCGCGCGGTTCTGCTGGAAACGCACGCCAATCCGGCCCCTGCCATCGGCGGCATCGCTGGCAATGGTGCGCGCGAGGAATCCGATCGTTACCCGCTCTCCACTCGGTATCGGAACCAGCAGCGGAATGTTGAGCCCGCCATCGTAGACCTGCCCCGCCTGCCGCATGGTAATCCGCAGCGCCGCGCCGCCACCGGGGTAGGTTTCATCCGTTATCAGCTCGCTGGCCAGGTTCGCGCCATAGGTCTCCCAGGCGATGCTGGTGGGATCGTTGAGCAGACCACCTGTCAGCACCTCGTCGATCCCCACAAGTTCGTCCGGCAGGCCCGGCGTATTGCGCGGCGCTTCGGCGGCGGCAGGCTGGGCTTCCTGCGCCACGGTCGGAACGCTCAGCGCCAGCATGACCGGCGCCAATGCCATGAAACGATTGCCCCGCATCTTCGATTCTCCCCTGCTTTGCGCCTTATGGTAGCGCTATCGAAGCCAACATATCTGCTACCCTGTTTCATCGTCAAGCCAGCATGGCCCGGAAGCACCATCAGCGGTTCCGGCGATCCGGCTTGACCGGCAAACCCGGCAACCCTAGGTGGACGCGCGGACGATAGGTCCGCCCCGTGGGGGCCCGTAGCTCAGTAGGTAGAGCAGCTGACTTTTAATCAGCGGGTCACAGGTTCGAATCCTGTCGGGCTCACCACGTTTTCAGATACTTATGCGGCTGCGAAGATCGCGAATGTTCTCGAGTTTACAGGCAGCAATCAGATAGCAATCAGGCCGACACCATTGGCGAATTTCCCGCGATTTCGATTGGCGATGATCTCCCCCCGTTGCAGTATGGACGAATCAAGATGGGGGGCAGATTATGGCAATGGTCAAATGCGGGGAGTGCGGCGGACAACGCCCGGATCGGCGGCTTCCGCGTCCCGTATCTGGCGGGCCTCGTGGATTTCTTTGTGCGAAAGGCCAATGTCGGCGACGGAAACCGCTTCTGTATTGGAAGTGGTTTTGGCGTTGTTCGCAGCCTTGACCTCCCCCCGCTCCTGCGCCGCGTCATATTCATCGGCAAGCCGACGCTTGGCGGCGCTTTCGATTTCCAGCGCATCTGCCTGTGCCCGGTAAACCGTGGTGATGATTTCATCATGCGCACAGCGACTTTCACCACTGGCGTAACCATGGGCTCATGGTCAGGCGTCTCGGGCACAATCTCTTGGGATGAGACTGCCCCGTACCGCTTCAAGGTGACGGGCCACGGCAAGCAGAATGTGCAGGGCGGGCAGGTCGTGGCGATGAACCTGTTCGATGAGGCCAATGCGAAGGCGACCAATGTAGTGCGCGAGATGGTCAGGCTGGCGGGTGGCCCGGCGGATGCTGTGCCGCAAGGCTCCTGCCTCGTCCTGCTGCTTGGTATCGGCGCATCCACCGTCGCGCTGGTCCACGCTGCATCCGGCATGATCTGACCCCTCACAACGGCGGCAAATGCTCTCTCCCTGCCAGCGAGCGGGATAGGGATTAACAACAGTTCCTGACAGTCTTGGACCTATCGGGATGGGCGAATCCTGAGTGTCGGAGCAAAAGTGACCCCACCGTCACTTTCGGCAGGGACGTTGGCAACGCGGACGGCGGTTTTGACTTGTCTTTGGGACATACCGGCATCGGCGGCGGCTTCGGAGCGGGTCGGGAACAAACGGTCGCCACCGCCCTTTTGTTTTGCGTTTTCCTGCCTCCCGTCGAACTGCTTGAGCAGTTCACCGCAGCGCCGGATCGCCCGAGCCTGAATGCGGTCGGCGTGGCAGAAAACGCGGGTCCTACCGGGGGAATTCTGGCGGCCAAAGCGCATCGAGACCGCTTTTTTCCACCCTGACGCCTATGCGGGGATTACCGATAGATAGAAGTTCCAGTCTTCATGGGCGACAATTTCACAGCGACAGGAGAGCAACGTGCATCAATCCATCAGCCCTGAAGAGTTGATCGGGAAGCTTCGGGCCATGGCGGCACGATGGCGAAATCTGGTGCTTGATGAACCGAGGCCCATCGCAAATGCTGGCCCCGAGGAGGCGAATTGGGATGTGTCCGCTCGTCCCACGAGCAACCCTTCCATGCCTTCTCTGACGAGCGTTATGGACGAAATCGAGGCTTTGCGAGCCGAGTTCCCCAAGGTCGCTTGGCCAGCCTGACTCTTCTCCAAGAAAAGGGGGCCGACTGCGATCCCTGCAGTCGGCCCCCGCCGGGCACCCGAAAGGACAAACAGTTGCCCGGCAACCTGGGCCTCAGGGCATGGACACGGTCTCCACGAACCTGAGCTTGAGTGCTTCACTCTTGCCATCTAGGCGACGGAGCACCGCGGCGACATCGGCCGGCACTTCCAAATCGCGGTGGTACTGGGCAATCTTGTGAGGCCATTCGCTCGTCTTGATGATCTCGCCAACCGCGCTCCGCTCGATCGCGCCGGCACCGGTTGAGATATTCACCGCTGCCATTGCCGCGTAAATCGATGCAAGCTTCTGCACCGCCTCACCTGCCTGAAGTGAGAGATCATCGATCAAAGGCTTCGCTGCGATACCAGCCTTGTGCTTTGCATCTCGCTCGATGGCTTGCCGTTCGCGATCAGCATCATCCAGCCGCCGCCGCAGTTCCACAATGCCTTGGCGAATACTTGCCCGCTCCGCCTCCATCGCTTCCACGGTCGTTTCGGCGAAGGTGGCGGTCGAACCGGCGAGAAGCGCGTCCGCGATCTCGGCACCCTTCGGCTTGCCCCCGTCGCGTATTGCGTTGCTGAGCGCTTCGAACCTCTCCTCGGCGCGGGCGGAAGCGGCTTCGAGTGTCGCCACGGTTGAGCGCACCTCTTCCAGCCGTTCGCATTCGCTCGAGGTGTCGAGCCGGTCGAACTCGATGCCTACCTGTCTGATAGTCGCGGCGTCCATTATGCCTGCCCCCCATTGAGCGAGCCGATTGCCCGATCCCATGCCGCTGCACTGGCGGCCTTGCTGGCAGCCGTGCTCGCGGCAGGGCTCGGCGGTTGGATGCCTTGGCTGCGAGCGATGGCCTGGCGCATCTCCTGTTGCGCATTCACGCTGCCATCGCTCGCACCGCCCGCCTGAAGCAGTTTCACGAGCCCGCTGGCCGGAACTCCGGCAAGTTCATCATCGGCGAGCATCTGCAACGCGAGTTCGGCCTTGCCCTTGCAGGCCTTGTCAGTCGCCACAGCCGACGCCACCGCCTGAATCCGGGTGCGAGGGCCTTGTTGCCGAAGCTTGGGCATCGAGACGCCGCATTCCTGAGCGAAGGCCTCGCGCTGTTCATCGTTCATTGCCGCGCCGATCTCATCGGCAGACAATTCCGACAGCGTGACAATGCTCCCATTGTGCCTAACCAGTTTCGGCGTTCCGGCGCGCGACTGGCGATCAAATTCCGCGGCCGCTTCTGTCGCGGGCCGGGCGCTTCTATCAGTTTTCATTGGTCTTCTCCGTTTGGTTTCGTTGAGATTGATGGAGTGGAAGAGGCGCGCATCACCAGCTTGCCTCCCTGAGTCCGAAGTCGAGGCTCCGGCTTCCGCCGCGGCCCTGGGCGAGCAGCGCGCCGAGGTTGGCATTCACTGCATCGAGGCGCGCGTTCGTCCCGTTGGCAATTTGATCCACGATACGATCCACGCCCGCGATGATTCCGGCGTTGTCGTTCGGCTGGATGCCGCCAGCCCCAAATGGGCTGTCACGATTGGAAGCGGCGAAGGCGGCGCCCTCCGCGCCATCAAGCGCAGATTGGCTCAGCCCGGTGACTTGATCCAGCCGCTCGAAATAATCCTGTGTCGAGCCGAACAATTCGCGTTCGATGTCGAGCAGCACCCGAGCCGCTTCCACGAAGTCATCGAAGGCCGTCGCATCCCCAGCCGCCACGCGCTCGGCCAGCGGATCGAAGTCGGCAACGGCCATTGACCGGCGGTTGCGCAGCGATAGCGCATCATTGCCCACGGTGATTTCATCGAGGAAGCCGCGAAGCTGGCCCAGCGACCGCTCCATTGCTTCCTTCACGATTTCATCGCGTTCCAGCCAGTACAGTTCTTCGAGGTCGGCCCATTCCTCAGTGCTCGCCCCGGCGCGTTCGAACAGGTCTTTCAGGCCCTCGAATTCGGTATCGAGTTCATCTAGCGCCGCGCCGACCGGATCCTTGTGGCGAGCCAGCCGGGTGAACACGTCTTCGAAGTCCAGAGCATCCTGCAAGGCGGCTTCGAGATCATCTCCGGCCAGCAACAGGCGCTGTGTAGATGCGCGGATGCCAGAGATCACGCCATCTCGAACGAGGTCCATCACCGCCGCGCGAACGGCGGCTTCGGCATCCTCGCCGAAATCCATCACCTCGGGATTGCCGCTCAGCTTCGTGTAGCCCCGGCCTGCACGGTCCACCCGGTAGTTCCCGTCGCGGATGCCGATGGAAACCCGGCCAGCGGATCGATTGACCTGCGCGCCCAGTTGGTCGGCGATGCTGTCGATGCCTTCGAACACGCTCCCGGCCAGCGTTCCGGCCGTATCCTTCCGGCTGCTGGAATTGCCGTAGTACCCGGTGATGCCGCCGCCATCCAAGATCGCAGAGCCGCGCTTTGAGCCGCCGAACAGCAGGTGCCCGGCCAGCCCGCCAAGGATGGGGAACTTTTCGATGAGGCTCCCACCGATGGAACCGACAAGGCTTCCCACCGGGCCGCCGAAGATCGAACCCACCGCGCCGCCCAGCGATGCGCCAAGGCCGGAAGTGTTGATGCCCAGAGCATTGCCCAGGCCGGAGATGAGGGTGCCGGTCTGCGCGCCCTGTAACGCCCCGCCAAGATAGGAATTCAGAGTGGTGGCAAGGTCTCGCCCGATCGCGCTTTCGCCGAATTGGGCCAGCAAACCCTGCGCACCGCCCAGGATGCCGCCGATCGGGCCCGCGGTGGAGAAGCCGTAGAAGGCCCCGCCAATGGCCCGCTCGAACTTGTCGAAGAACTGGGTGCCAAAAATGGCGTTGAGCTCATCAACGATCGGCCCGGCGATGGCCTGCGAGAGCATTGCCGCATATGGCTCCGGCGTCATGGCCGCGATTCCGGTTTCCAGCCGCCGACTGGTGCCATTGACCACAATCGTATTTTCAGCCGCGCCGAACTGCGCGTCGAAGTTGGCCTGAAATGCCGCATAGGCATCGGCGGCAGCGGGATTGTTCATCCGGTACGCCGCCGCGCTGGCTGCATCGGCCAGTTCGCGGAAGGAGAGGGTTGCCCGGTCCGCGCCGAGTTCCAGTTCGGTAACAGCGCGATCGAACTGAGCCTTCACGCTATCGTCCAACTCTTCAAGCGCATCGCCGAAGATCCGGTCTGTCAGGCTGCGCGCTTGCAGGTCGCGGAATATCTGCTGAAAGTTGCCGATGTCGCCGCGCCCGGCGAAGATGGCTTCGATCTCGCTGCGAACGCTCTTGGTGGCGCTGAGATAGCCGTCCTGCTCCTCGCGCAGCCGCTGGATGATTTCGAGCTCATCCTGTCGGTTTTCGACAATCTCCGCCACCGCATCGGCTTGTCGCGCAGACAGAGGGCCAAGCTGGCTTTCGATCCGCCATATCTCTTGCAGGATGGTGGCCTCGCGCTCGCGCCCGCCCAGCAGCAGGGACTCAATCTCGACCTGTCGCTGTCCGCTTTGTTCCAGTTCGGCGAAGGGGCGGACAAGGGCCTCATCGATTACGCCCCGTGCGGCTTCCGCGCTGGCGATGAGCGCTTCGAAATCCGGGGGGCGGCGCTCGGCCAGTTCCGCAATGATGGTCTCGAGTTCGCGAGTCGATCGCGCGGCCTGATCGATCAGTTTGGGCTGCCGGTCAAACTGCTCGTTCAATCGCGCAATTCGCTCGGCTGCTTGCTCTCCGAATGTGGCGAGACGTTCCGCTTCGCGCTCAGCGCGGCCCGCGCCGCTGCTACCGCCCCCGCGGCTGCTCGGCGGGCGAAGGAACTGGGTAAGGGCCGATCGATCACCATCCAGCGCCGCAAGGGCATCGGCGAAGACTGCTTCGTTCTCTGTGCCCAGCGCCAAGCTGGTGATGGCTTCAGCAGTGTCGAGCATCACCTGTTCGGTAATCCTCCCGGCTTCCTGCAGCCGTTCAAGTTCGCGCACCGCGGCGTCCGCTGTTCGATCCCCCGCAAGGAATTCCTCTGCGATGGTCTTCTCCGCGCCACCACGTTCGCGAAGTCGCCCGCGCAGTGCCGCGCCAAGGTCGAGCCCGGGCGCTTCGATGTCCTGCAACGCCGTGCGGGCCTCTGCCTGGCTTCGGCGCGCTTCAACCTGTCCAGCCAAGGCCTGCGCTCTGGCAAGGCTCAGGAGGGCTTCGCTCTGGGTGTTGATCTTCCCGGTGGTGAGATCGATCACGCTGCCAAGGATGTTCTGGGCATCGGAGAAACGATAGGTGGCGAACTCGGCTTCGCTGGTGGCCTCTTCGGCTTGCAGCAGCCCATAGACGAACGGGCCCAGGATGGCCGTCGCCGCGAATATCGCCGCGCCCCATGGGCCGGCCATGAAGGTCGCAAACCTTCCGATTGATGCCTGAGTCTTGTTCGCACTGTCAGCAAGCCCAGAGAGCGCAAATGCGGCCTGCGGAACCTGCTGCGCAAAGATCGTGAACGCATTCGTGCCCATCTGGGCCTGCACCGTCACGTCCTGCATCTGCTGCCCAAGTTGCACAAACGCTGTTCGCGATGCGCCCGATGAACGGGTTAGCGCACCCTGCGCGGCACTTCCCCGCGCGCTGGATCGAACGACCTGATCGGTTGCGGCGGCCGTCTGATTGAGTTCCGCCTGAAGCTGTTCGACTGCGGCGGCATGGGCGCGGGTCGCTCGTGCGGCTTCCTCCTCTTCGATCGCCAGCGCCTGCATCGCAGCGGCCGACAAGCGGGCCTGCTGGCTGGTGTCGCCTTCGGTTTGGCGAAGGTTCTCCATAGCCGCTGCAAGTTGCCGTGCCGTTGCAGCCCGCGATTCCTGCGCCTGGGCAGCCGCTCGCATCCCGGCAACGTCGAGGTCGAAACTGCCGCCAGCATTCCGCTGGACCGATAGTGCTTGGTCCACCAGCCGCTGGGCTTCGGCACTGAAGTTCTGGAATCTCTTTTCGGCAGGAGCGAGCGCACTGTTCACTTCCGCAAGGAAGCTGCTCTGGGCGTTACCGCCGGGCTGATGCTCAAGCCTGAGATAGGCGGGAAAGATGGTCGACACGGTCAGGTCTCCAATATGGCGAGCAGGCACTCAGCGCGGCTCATGACCGGCTCGCCTGTGGATTTCAGGGATGGATTGCCCAACGGCGGGCGATGCCCACTCCGCTTGGCAGGGAAAGTCAGCGCGTGGGCTGGCGCGTCCGCTCGACAGGGAACCGGAGCACAGTGGGCGCGTGAAGGGGCCGGACGTCGGCATGGTCGCGACCGATGGAAAGGATCCGTTCGGCGTCCCGAAATGCCATTCGTGGGGTCATCATTGAGCGGGCTCCCGGTGTGTTGACCATGTATAACACCATGCAGGTCGATCAGCAATCTCATGAGCGCATCCCCCCGGATGCGCACGTGCGAAGCACGGCATCGTGCATAGCTGACTCACTGGAAACATTGAGGTCACATTGAGGTATCGTTGAAGTCGCATTGAACTCGCATTGAAGTCTGCTTTTCGCCCGTTCCAGCGCATCCAATTTATCGCTGTTATGGCCGATAAGCACCTTCCGGAAGTAATCCTCCCACTCGCTGCAGTTCGCCATTCGATCAGCCATCCAGCGCTTTGCATTCTCCGTGCGGGCGCGAGCGCGCAGACGCGGGATGCCGATCAATGAAGCCTGTCGGTAGAGCCGGTCTGTGGTGAGCAGGTATCGACCGGGTTGGTGCCAATAACCGGGTGCCTCGCCACGTTCGGCGATCTCCACAGCCGCGGCTGTGGCGAATTGTCCGGTGAGGCTTTCTGGCTCCTGCAAAACAATCTTGCCGTGCCGCAGGATTGCTACGGGGTAGATGATTGTTGCGTTGTGCGCCTGGTCCTCGGCGAGCGCGATCAGCCATTCGATGGCGCCGGCATCTTCAAGTAATTGAACTCGCTCGAAGTATTTCTCCCCTCTACCTTCGCCTTTGCCACGGTGAGGGATCGTTTCAGTCGTCCAATTTACCCAGTCCCGCCCGCCTTCGAACTTCCATACGATCTTGTCTGCAGTGGCGAATACCTGCTCCTTGTCGAAGGTTTTCCGGAGAAGGCGACTGTCTACCCCGCCAAGGTGAGCGAGATCCTGAGCAGCATACAGGTGCGCCAACAGGTGGAAGGCCATGGCATCGCGCCCCTTCCGAATTCTCTCGATGATGCAGGGTGTTTCTGTCGCGATGCCTTTCCCATCGCCAAGAAGCGAGAGAGGTAGAAACGCTGCCACGATTTGTCGCTCATCGATCGCGCACCAGCCATCCTCTATCGAGGCCAGCCAACCCATGCCGCAAAGCCGAGAGGCTGCGCGAATTTCCGTGTCGCTTTTCGGGTGCATGCCCTCTTGGACTAGGTTCAGGACGCGGCCTTCGGCGACGGACGGCTTTTGGCGCGTTTCATAAATAGGCAGTTCCAGGCGCGCGCGCCGCGAAGATTTGGTTATCCACCTGACAAAGCCCCGATCGACCAAGCGGGCGACACATTCATCTGCTTTGCGCCAGTTGAAGCCAAGACGCGTTGCGATTGCCTCGCGGCTCCATGATGTGACTTTTCCGGCCCCTTGTGTCCCGGCGGCGAGCACCAGATAGGCGGCGGTCGCGTCCGGGTCCTCCATTTTGCAAACCGCATCGAATGTTGGCAGGTCGACAATGAAGAAGTGCCCCTGTTTCTTCATCAGGTGAACTCGACAGGGCTCAGGACGGCGCCAGCGCACATAAGCGCGCGCTCCGCATCATCCCTGCTTCGAAATGGTGCCAGCCGAGCAGCGAAGCGGCTGGATCGCACTCCCGGCTCGACATGGGCAACGCTCGGGTTCCAGGCGGCATAGAGATCGCCGAACTCGGCATGTGATGCGCGAAGGTGATGCGTCGTCATCAGTGCGCGCCCTTCGAAATGAAGCGGATGAGTATCGGCAAGCCGTGCATCATCGCGAGGCCTAGCGCGCGCTGTGTGGCCAATGCGGTATTCGGCTCATCGCCGGGCAATGTTGTATTCCATTGCTCAAGATCGCGGCGACCAAAGACCTCAAGACTGACCTCTCCCGGCCGCCCGGTGATGGTGATGAGCCCCGGCGCGATCCCGATGGCATCGGTGATTTCGCAGGCTTGGCGGCTGCTCATCTCGCCCGCGCGCGCAGCCATGTCAGGCGGCTTCGCTGGTGCTGCTTACGAGGCGGCTCTCGATCCATTCATCGAGATCGGCTTTGCGGTAGCGAACGGCACCGCCGAGCTTCGAAAAGCGGGGGCCATCCCCGCTGGTACGGTAGTTATTGAGGGTCGACTGGCCGAGCCGGAGATAGTTGGCGGCTTCGTCGGTTTTGAGGATGTCTGGCATTTTCTGGCCTCATCTGTGGTTTGATGAGGTCGGCATAAACGAGCGATCAGACCGAAAAACGGGACAACAGTTTCAGTTCTTCCGTGGTCGCCCTTTTTTATCGCTCAAACCATGCGCAGCCTCTTCAAAACTCACTTCGTTGAAACGGAGTGCCTGGGCGTCGAAGCGGAAAAGCGGCCGGCTTCGAAGCTGCTTTTTGAAGCGGCAAATTGACTTGTGGACACGCTCGTAATCCTTGGACGGATCACCAGCCGAATCCACCATCCTTTTGTAGTGATGAGTGAAGGAGGCAATCCATTCTTCTTCGGTCGCATCGGGTCCGACTTCATTAATGGTTTCGATGAAAAGGTCCGTCGCCGATGCGGCGCGCTCCATTGGTGTGTCGCGTTCGCCATTGAGCGGTAGGCTGAATTCGGCTCGTCGGAGCGCCGCGGCGATTAACGCGCGCTGCTCGCCAATCGGGATTTCGTCCGGTTCACGCTTCATCCCAGCATTCACCTCGGCTACGAGTGCACCTCTCCAAAGGGCGGCGATCTCGCCAAAGCCTTCTTGGTGTAAAATCTGCAGCAATCTCTCGAAGCGGATCAGCACTTGGTTCATTGTGGCGAGACATTGCCGGGTATCGGTCGGTGGTTCATCCGGCATGAGGTCGGCCGCTTGTGACAATTCAGAGAAAGCGGTCGCAAGTGCCACTGAAATCTTATTGCACAAGGTCCGCCTCCCTAGCGGTCCCAAAAAAGGCGACGGGCGGCGCGTGGGAAGCGCGCTATTCGGCCGCTAAGCCTAGCCCGTCGTTCGCGACTATCGCGCCGCTTATCCCAACTGGCAATCCTTGCCTTCTGGATTCAGTGTTTCGGCTGGTTGAATTGGCATCTCGAAATCCGCGTCTTCGTCGGCTGGCCCCCAATGGACCGTTCCAGCTCTCAAAAACGGTGCGCAGCCATCATCGCCAGCCGGGCACCCGTCCGGGTCGCTTATTGGGCAGCCTGGCCCCCGATCCCCGAGGAATGTTCGATCGCCAAGCAAGGTGTTCGCGCCATCCTCGTCATGGACGCCGGAAGGGTCATCATCCTCAAGATCGGCATCTCCGTCCAAGGCATCGACAATCTCAATGCCGATCGCAATGAAGGCAGACAATTCCTGTCGATCAAAGCCGCTCAGGACGCGCGCGACAACCGGGTTAATCGTGACGGGCTCTGAATTCGCCCCTATCTGTGTTTCAGCCATTCTGTCGACTCCTAGTGTCGGTGTTGGTTAGGGGGTCGGAGAAGTAGCCGCTTCTCAGACCCCCGCTTTGTACCGGCTTACGCCGATTTCTTGGCCTCGCTGATCGACACGACCTTGTTCGCATCGATGGGGGTGGCGAGGGAAGTCACATGATGCGCCCATGCATCGAGGGCCGTTCGCTTCTCGTCCTTCCACGTGTGGCGCTGATAGATCCCGGCAACGCCGCCTTTTGCGCCGCTCACATGGTTCAGGACAGCCTCTGTAACCTCGTAACGCACCCCGAGCCGTTGGAAGCCGGTGGCGAGGGTTCGGCGCAAGTCATGGATGCGCCAGCCGGGAATGGGCTCCTCGCAATCCTTCGCGATCCTGTCATCCAGAGCCGCCTTCGCTTTCGTTATGCCACTGATCGGAGTGATGCCGGTGGTGGTAAGCACGAGGCCTGTCTTGGGCCATTTCTCGGCTGGTTCATCGGTCTCGCCATGCTCGGCTCTGGATAGTCGATCGAGTTCGGCAACTGCGGCGGGAGCGAGTGGCACGATATGGGCGACGCCGTTCTTCGCTCGCGCGGCTGGGATCGTCCAAGTCGCGGTCGACCGGTCCAATTCGGCCCAGCCGATGCCTGCCACTTCGGAGCGTCGCTGGCCGGTGAGGATCAAGAGCCGGAAAAAGGCGCCGAAGGGGTTGGCTAGATCGCTCGCGCCCTGCCACACCGCTGCAAGTTCGAAGTCTGACAATACCCGGTCGCGGGCCTTTGGTGCATCGGGCTTCACCATGCCAGAAAGCGGGTTGGCTGCAATATCACCGCGCTTATGTGCCCAGCCGAACAGGACGGAGGCATAAGCAAAAACCGCCCTGCGCATGGCGCGCTGGCGAGCGGGGATGGCGTCGATAATCGGCTGAATCTCCTCGCGGTCAATGTGAGGCATCGGCTTGCCGGTGAGGACGGGCTTAAGGTGGCCATTCACTACCAGCTTGGCCAAGCGCACACTGGAGGGGCGGCGCTCCTTTTCGTGCTCGTAATGGTCGAGCCAGAGGTCCGCTATCCTTTCGAAGGCCAGTTCGCCTTCCAGCCGTGCATTGTCAAAAGCTTCGCGCTGGGCCTCATCCGCCGCCGCAAATGCATCGCGGTCCCGCTCGCGCGGACATATGCCGCAATCCACAAGAGCCGCCAGTTCCTTCGCGCGGCGGCGCGCTTGCTCCGGTGTGAGGCTCCCATGCCTTCCGATCGTGTAGCGGATGGGATGGGTTCGATCAGCTTCGCCGGGTCGCGCAATTCGATATTGGAAGACATAGGTCTTGCGGCCGGCTGGGGTCACTTTCAGCCCGAAACCCGCCGTCGCGGTATCCCAAACGAACTGGTCGCGCGGGCCTGGCTTGGCATCATCGACAGTTCGTTTCGAGATCAGCGCAGTTGCCATTGGACCCCTTTCAGCAATCAGATAGCAATCAGGATCGCTATAACTTCTCATAACGTTTTACAACAGGAGAGAAGAAGAATGCTTGAAAACCGTGGGTTGTGGGAGTGTGGTTGCTCCGCGCCCCCGGTAGCAATACTAACTTTTAATCAGCGGGTCACAGGTTCGAATCCTGTCGGGCTCACCACGATTTCCATGGCTTATGAGGTGATCCGTTGAAGTGATCTGAACAAGGCAGCAGATAAGTATCATCTGCCGAATGTTCCGCTTACGGAGGGGTGCCACCCTTTTCCGGGTCCAATTTTGCCTTCGCTGTGTCGATGGTCAGATTTCACACACTCGAGAATTTTTCGGTTATAGAAGACTAGGCCAAGGCAATTGTGCGTCGCCTCTGAACGTTCGCGATCCCGCGTGCTTGCCGTTGCGGCACAATGCTCTCCACCCCGGCTTTTCTCTAGCTGCATCATGCCTCGGACAGCTTTGTCCATCATGAGTTCTGATCAAGATAAGCGGAGGATGCCGCCGGTCTCGGGCAACCAACAAGTGAATTCGGCTTTTCGAACATCGGGTGGTCATAGCTCTCGATGGGTCCGCTCTATATTGGCCTCCCGGGCGCAATGAAACGCCACTGCAAGGTAAACCCATCCAGACATGCACCCCAGCTGAGTCTGCTGGGAGGAAAGAAGCTCCGCCGGAGCAGAATTTCACTTCTGATACCAGTCTAGGCTGAGGCGCAAGAAAGCAGCCCCGACCCAGCTACCGGCTCCCAGCAAACTCACGTAGCAGTTCATTGAGCCATCGCGAGGCACGCCGGTGATCTCCGGGTGTCGGATCTCCGAGCAACCGGGTGACGTGTCTGGACACGAATTGGCTGGGGCCAAAGTAGGCTAGGCTCCAATCGGGAAAGCGCCGTTCTTTGATCGGCATTTGATCGACTATCGCGACCTGTGCGTGTCTCGGATCGCGGTCGATGTTCACCATCAGTCGATCGACAGTACCCTTGCTGCCTTCGAGAACTTGCGCAAAATGCTCGCCCGCAAATAGCAGGGCTCCCGTTACCCCGGAGCCAGGATTTCGCGCGTGAGCCGTGGCGACAATCCGGGCAATCTCTTCCTCTGCTTCGGCCGAAGGGATGGTGCTTTTGCTGACATACAGGAGCGATGTAAGTGCTATGCAATCCTCCTTTTCCGTGCGTCGTTCGGCAGTGGGAAACGGTAAGATCATGCGGCTGCCCTTTTCGCAAACTGCGAAACGAGGAGGGGAACTCTTGCGCGGGGTTCTGCAGGGCTGAAAAGGTACCCTTGGCCCACGTCGCAACCATGCGTCCGCATGAATGCGGCCTGCTCGTTGGTCTCGATACCTTCGCCCACAGTTTCGATACCAAGGCTGTTCCCTAGGCCGATAAGCGCCCGCACGATTGCCGTATCATCCGGATTCTTCCCGATCCCCGCGACAAAGGTTCGATCGACCTTCAGCACGTCCACACGAAATTCCCTCAGATGGGTAAGCGAGGCGTAACCGGTGCCAAAGTCATCGAGTGCAATGCGCACGCCGGCCTGGCTCAGAAGGGAAAGAGCACGTGCCACATGATGGGAGCCCCGGCCAAGAAACACGCCTTCGGTAATCTCCACCTCGATCACGCTTGGGTTCAATCCGCGCCTCTCGATTTGCGCCAGCAGGCTCTCGGCAAAATCATCAGAAAGAAAGTCGGCAGCACCGGTGTTGATGGCGACATGCCCGAATTTTATTCCACGACTGACCCACCCGCAAACGTCATCGAGGACCCTGGCAACCATCTGCCGACTGATTTCGACGGCCAACTCGCGGTTTTCAAACGCGGGCAAGAAGCTTTCTGGCAGCATCGGTGTGCGTTCGCTGCTCCTACATCGGGCCAATGCTTCAAAGCCGACGAGTGTGCCTGAATTGAGGTCGATCTTGGGCTGATAATGGGCAATGACATTTTCTTCCGCCAATGCTCGCCTGGCAACTGAGAGCTTCTGGGTTTCGAGCTCGAATTCCTCGGTCATGTCGCGCCTGAAGGTTTCGGCACAACCGCGCGACTGTTTGGCCTCGCCAAGCGCAAGATCCGAACATTTCGTCAGGCCTTCGGCAGTGTCCGAATGGTCGGGATAAATGGCAATGCCGATGCTGGCCCTGCATTCAACCAGTCGCCCACGATGCGTGATCGGTTCGTGCAAGCGATTGATGAGCGATTGGACAATTTCGGTGACCTCCTCTTCTCGACTGAACTCGCCAAGCAGGATGCCAAATTCGTCTCCCCCAAGCCTTGCCACGGTATCGCTCTTGCGGACGGTGGAGCGAAGTCTTCTGGCAAAGCTGCGCAGGAGAGCATCGCCCACATCGTGACCCAGCGAGTCATTGATCTGCTTGAAGTGGTCGACATCGACCATCATCAATGCCACGCGACTCTCGTCTTGGTCCGCCTTCCGGATGGCATCCGCTAGCCGCTTCTGGAACAGTCCACGATTGGGCAATCCAGTCAGTTCGTCATGTTCAGCAACATGTCTTAGTCTTTTTGACAAGGCCGATTGGGCGATGACCTGACCATTGCGCTCCATCACCAACCGTCGCATTTCCAGCAGGACTTCGACCTGTGAGGCTAAAACTTTTAGCGTCCTCCTTTCCAGGTTTGTCAGCCCTTCCGGGCGGGCCTGTGGATCGAAGACACACAAGGCCGCGATCGGAATGCGGTCAGAGGAAAAAATGCGCACTCCGGCGTAGAACCTTACGAACGGTTCAGTTGTGACGAGCGGGTTGGTGGCGAAACGCGGGTCTGCCCGCGCGTCTTTGATCACCAGAATGTCGTCAACTTCGATGGTATGCGCGCAGAACGAAGCTGAGATAGGCGTTTCGCTTGGCTTTATGCCACACCTGGCCTTGAACCACTGTCGGTCGGTATCGACGAAGCTGATCGCAGCCGATTGCGTACCGAATATCTGGGCGACAAGCATGACGATGCTGTCGAATTCTAGCTCAGGGCCGCTGTCGAGGATATCGTATTCGGCAATCGCATTGCTGCGCTTTTCTGCCCTTGAGCGCAGGCTTGTATCCTGCTCGTGCGGTACATCGCGGACAGGGGAATCCACCGGACAATTCATCTAGCTTTCTCCAGCTATTCTCTTGAAAGTGCGTTTGGACGGAACGCGGCCCGTGCCGCTTTCATTCTCGGAAATCCCATATCTTCGGTCTCTCAGCGCTTAGATAACTGCGCAAAAGATGGTGCAGCCTCACAAACGGAGGCATAAGGTGCGCAGCTAGAGCTTCTTGGCGGATCCAAGTTCCTGCGGACTGAAGGGGTCTAGCAGCATAACGCCCGCAACGTCGTTCTTGGTCCAGCGCACTACCCCGCAACGCTCGAGGCCTGAAGGAAGCGTAACACTGACGCGCAGGCCCTCTACAAAGCGATCGTCGTGCCTGAGTTTCATACCACGTTGGGAGATGTCCTCGACCACGGTTCGGCGCAGCCCTTGCTCGCTGCGGATCACTGCTGGCAAGGAAATCGGCAACCTCACGGCGCGGCACGCACCGCTCTTGCTTTGGCTTGCCAGTCGCCCGAGCAAATCAGCGCAATCGATTTCTTTGTCGAAAACCAGGCCGCAATTGCCTTCCGTGGACCAAACTACCCGCCCCGACATCATCGCGTCGTCGGAAAGCTCGAGCGTCAACAAATCTCCAATTTCCACGGGAATTTGCAGTTGGAGGCGGGCACCCTGATTGGATAGGTTCCGAACCCGTACCAATCCCTCATCTCCTTCTGCAATCACGCGACCCACGCGCAGAACGGTTTGAATCCGAATTTCACTGCGACGGCCGGCTTCTTGCGAGAACTCCCCATCAACCGGATCAACTACTCTTCTCGAACAAACAATGCGCATAAGTGCCCTCCCTGGGCTCCAGATCGCACGGGTGGGGAGCCGACGGAAGTTGTTGAAACTACTGGAATGTTATTAACCTATGTAAATCCGATCCAAGCTGGAGGGCCGGTTCGCGGACCCAATGCATGTGCCAGCTCGCCCTCAAGCGCCGGAGAAGCACCGACGCACGCCGCCTAATTTGATGCCCGAGCTTCCCTCGACCCAAACAGTGCATCGCGCATGATGTAGAAGATCGTGTGCTGCTCCAACGTGCCGCTGAAGAGGCGCGCGCCCGGACCGGAGGCCCGCACCACGACGTCCTCACCGCCATGGGTCTCGCTGGAAAGCGGGATAAGAGCCTGCTGCCGGTAATCGATCGCCCCGGTATCCTCGTGGGCCGGGTCTGAACGTGTCTGACCGACTTGAGAGCCTGGCCCGTTGGCATAAGCCAGCGTGGTGTAGGCCATGCCATCGCGCGCAAGGATCGGCTCGCCGAAGGCCACGGTCCCCATGATCGAATTGCCGCGTTGGGGGTAGCCACTCATGGTCAAGGTGTGGCTATGGTCGGCTGTGGTGACGACGAGGGTATCGTTCAGATCCACCATGCCCATCACCCTGGCGACGGCTTCGTCCATGGCTACCGCATCGCTCAAGGCGCGATAGGCGTTTCCGGCATGATGAGCATGGTCGATCCGTCCGCCCTCGATCAGCAGGACATACCCTTGGGGGCCGTTTGAAAGCCGCCGCACGGCGAGCTCCACCATGTCGGCCAGCGATGGTTCGCCAGCAGGGTCTGCCGACCGGTCGGCTTCGTATTGCATGTGGCCTGGCTCGAACAGGCCCAGCAGGCTCTCACTTCCAGCCACGTCGAAGCCGGACAACTGCGCGGCGTTCCAGGCAAAGGTTCCGCGCGGATTGGCGGCCTGCCATTGCGCGACCAGATCGCGTCCGTCACGCCGATCACCGGACCTGTCTGCATATTCGGGATCGGCCACTGTTGCCGACATGAATGCGCTGCGACCGCCGCCCAGAATCACCTGAAGCCGGGAGCCGACCGGTCCTTCGACGAGCTGGCGGGCAATATCGACGCATCCTTGCTCCAAGGCTTCGGCGGGCATACGCGCATCGGACTCCCAGTCGCGTTGCGGGGTGTGTGCATAACCTGCGGCCGGGGTCGCGTGGGTGATCGACGTTGTCGTGACGATACCGGTAGCGAGCCCTGCCTCCTGCGCCATGCCCAGCAGCGACGGCACCCGGTGTGCCATTCCCGAAGCGCAGTCGTCCACCACGGCTTCCGGTCCCAGGCCGATCACACTGTTGCGCGTCTTGACGCCCGCCAGGATTGCTGTCGCCGTTGGAGCGCTGTCGGAGACCTGCCCGTCATGCGAATAGGTTCGCACCATCGCGGTGTGTTCGAGCTCGTCCATGGCGGTGATATAGGACTCGCCATCGACCCCGGCCTGCTGGCCAGCGAGGATGCGCGCGGCGGTGATGGTGGAGACTCCCATCCCGTCGCCAATGAAGATGATCACATTGCGCGCCCGATCCGGGCGGCTCGCTGCTGCACGGCGCGCTTCCAGTTCCGCTTCGCCCTGCTGGCGATAGGTCTCGGTATCCGTCGCTTGCTGTGCGGCAAGGGGGCCGGGAACGAGAAAGAGAAGCGGCAGGGCCAGCTTCATGAATGGATGCTTCAAGATAAGGACTCCATGTGGGATGGCGACTTCGTCACTTTGCCGATCGACTAGCGGGCTGCTGCGGCTCATTTATGACTCCTCGCTGCGCCGAGCCTGCGGGAAAACGAATCTATGACCGATCGGCGCTACTCCCGGACCAGTCCGGCCGCCTCGACCTGCGTCTCGACGGGCTGGTCCTTGTCCTTGCGCTCCGAATACCGATCGACGAGCTGGTCGGCGTGGGGGCGAAGTAGCACGGTGAAGCGGACCAGTTCCTCCACCACATCCACGATGCGATCGTAGTAGCTCGACGGCTTCATGCGTCCGTTCTCGTCGAACTCCTCATACGCCTTGGCGACCGAGGACTGGTTGGGGATGGTGAACATGCGCATCCAGCGGCCGAGAATGCGCAAGGTGTTCACGCTGTTGAAGCTCTGCGATCCGGCGCTTACCTGCATCACTGCCAGCGCGCGGCCCTGTGTGGGGCGGAGGCCCTTGTAGGCCAGCGGCAGGTGGTCAATCTGCGTTTTCATGATGCCGGTGATCTGACCGTGGCGTTCGGGGCTGCACCAGACGTGCGCCTCGGACCATAGCGAATGCTCGCGCAGCTTGCGGACCGCAGGGTGGTCATCGTCCTTGACCTGATCGGGCAAGGGAAGATCGGATGGATCGAAGATGCGGGTCTCGCAGCCGAAGTATTGCAGCAGGCGCGCCGTTTCCTCGACTGCCAACCGCGAATAGGACCGCTCTCGCAGAGACCCATATAGCAGCAGCACGCGCGGCGACGGATCGAGCGGGCCGAGCCCGACAGCAGGTCGCCGATAGGCATACTCCGGCTGGAGCGCAGGCAAGTAGTCGGCATCGGCAAGCGTGCGAAGGCGCTGCCCGCTGTGTCCAGCACTCATGCCGCTCCTCCCGGAAAGCGGGCGCGCGTGTGGTTGGCGTAAGCAACGAGCGAGAGCATCACCGGCACTTCGACCAGCACACCCACTACCGTTGCCAGCGCTGCCCCGCTCGAAAGCCCGAACAGGCCGATCGCCACGGCGACGGCCAACTCGAAGAAGTTCGATGTTCCAATCATGGCGCAGGGCGCAGCGATGTTATGCGGGACTTTCCAGGCGAAGGCCCAGGCGTAGGCGACGGCGAAAATGGCATAGGACTGGATGATGATCGGGACGGCGATCAGCGCGATCAGCAGGGGATTGGAGACGATGATGCTCGCCTGGAATGCAAACAGCAGCACCACGGTGGCCAGCAGCCCGATTACCGACCACGGCTTCAGCTTCGCGGTGAACATATCGACCGCCGCCGCGTCCCCGCCATGCGTGGCGATCACCCGCCGCCGGACTAAGGCACCCGCGACCAGCGGAATCACCACATAGAGCAGGACCGACAGCAACAGCGTTTCCCACGGCACCACGATGTCGGTCACGCCCAGCAGCAGGGCGACAATCGGCGCGAAGGCCACGATCATGATCAGGTCGTTCACGGAGATCTGCACCAGCGTATAGGCGGGATCTCCCCTGGTCATCTGCGACCAGACGAACACCATCGCGGTGCAGGGGGCTGCGCCGAGCAGGATCAGCCCGGCAATGTATTGCTGGGCATCGTCTGCCGGGATGAAGCCGGCATAGAGGTAATCGAAGAACAGGACCGCGAGTGCCGCCATGGTGAAGGGCTTGACCAGCCAGTTGATCACCAGGGTGATGACCAGCCCCTTCGGCTTGCGACCGATGTCCCTGATGCTGGCGAAATCGACGCCCACCATCATCGGGAAGATCATCGCCCAGATCAGCACCGCAACCACTAGGTTGACCGAGGCATATTCAAGGTCTGCCAGCACGGTCACGGTGCCGGGAGCGAGCAGGCCAATGGCCAAGCCCGCAAGGATGGCGAGCATCACCCAGAGCGAGAGGAAGCGCTCGAAAGTGCCGAGCGGGGATGCAGCAGGTGCAGCGGCTGCGGATGCCTGGCTCATGATGGCATTCCCCACTGGCTTCGGATCACCCGGCGACTTTCGCTTACGTCGCTGCCCATTGCGCGTCCTTTGCTAACGTGCTCGCGCCTTGCTCACGGCCGATCGCCGCCAGCTTTCCGCGCATCGCCATGTCGTCGATTCTCGCATAGGGGAGCATCAGGAACAGCTCGATCCGGCGCTTCAGATAGCCCAGCGCATCAATAAACGCCTGCCGCTGGCCATCGCCTTCGACGGCGGCGGGATCTTCCAGACCCCAGTGCGCGGTGAGGGGTTTTCCGGGCCAGACGGGGCAGCTTTCTCCCGCCGCGTTGTCGCATACGGTGAAGATGAAATCGAACTCCGGCGCGCCCGGCTGGGTGAACTCGTGCCAGTTCTTCGAGCGCAGCTCGGCGGTCGGATAGCCGAAGCTGTCGAGCACCTCGATCGTCATCGGATGGACTTCGCCCTTGGGCTGGCTGCCCGCGCTGTAGGCGCGGAAACGTCCTTCACCCATGGCGTTCATCAGCGCTTCGCCAAGCACCGATCGGGCCGAATTGCCGGTGCAGAGAAACAGCACGTTGTAGGAAGTGCTCATGCCGCCACCTGCCCGCAGCAGGTTCCGCTATCTGCGACAGCAGCGAGATCGCTGGTGTTCCCGTAAACGGTCGAGCCGCCGGTGGTATGGAACGCCTCCCACAAGACCCCGTCAGGATCGGCGATCCAGCTTTTCTCCGACCTGGCATAGCAGCAGGTCGTGCAGCCTTCCTCGATCACCGGCCGGTCAGCGGACTTGAGGCGGCCGTAGACTTCGGCCAGTTCTTCGCCGTCGTCCACCTGGATGCCGAGATGCTCGATACCCTTGGTGACATTGCTTGCCGAGATCGCGAAGTTCACCCGCGGATCGTCGAGCATCCACTTGGCGTAATCGGGCTTGGTCACGGTCGGCCCGGTGCCGAACAGGGTGGAGTAGAAGCCGATCGACCGGCTGATGTCGGTCACTCCGACGTGGACGTGCAATCGCTTCATGCGGTTTTCCTTCCCGATTGTGATGGCTGGGCCTCGCTGTCAGCCGGTGAAGCGCAATCTTCCCCGCCGCAGCAGTTTTCCATGAGAAATCCAACGAGGGCATTCATGGCCGCATAGTCGGCAGTGTAAATCAGTGAACGCCCCTCCCGACGTTGCTGGATAAGTCCAGCCCGCGCGAGGTGGGCGAGATGAAACGAGAGCGACGAGTTGGGAACGTCGAGCGCCGTCGCGATCGCGCCTGCCGCCATACCGTTCTCTCCGGCCTGAACGAGCAACCGGAACAGCTTCAGGCGGTGTTCCTGGGCGAGAGCGGCGAGGGCTTCGACCGCTGCTGATGATTTTATTTCCATAAGAATCGAAATATTCCCAGACCCCCATCTCGTCAAGCGATAATTCGACAATAGTCGAAATAAAGCGGTGAGGCTTCGAGGACCTCGGCGCTGCGGATACGAGCCGTTCAGGGACCCGTTGGATAATGGGGATACCCTAGTCCCCCACGCGCTCATAATTGCCGTGGCCGGATCCCTTGCCGTGCGGGCCCGAAAGCGAGAGCGAGCCGATCCCAGCGTCGGCGAATGCGTAAATTGCAATGCCCACCAGATGGCCGAAAGATCCTGCCTTGACCGCGCTGCCTCCCCTGCGTAACTGCGCTGCTTCGCAGCACAGGGGCGGTTAGCTCAGTTGGTAGAGCATCTCGTTTACACCGAGAGGGTCAGCGGTTCGAGCCCGTTACCGCCCACCAGTTTCGACTGCACGAAACCGTCCGGGGGACGGTTTCGAGTCGAAACTCCCGAGCGCCAGCGAAGGGTTACTTCGAGCTTGGTCCCTAGCCGTTGAGTCCCCTTTCCATCGCTATCGCCGGATGCGGCATCGGCGGACTGGCTGCCGCGCTGCTGCTGGAGCGGCAGGGGCATCGGGTCACGCTCTACGAGCGATTCGCCGAACCGCGCCCGGTCGGTTCCGGGCTGATGCTGCAACCCACCGGCATGGCGGTACTCGCCGCTCTGGGATTGGCGGAAGCGGTGGTCGCTAGGGGCGCGCCCGTCGATGCGCTGCTGGGGCGCAACACCGAAGGCGAAGCGGTGCTGGAGGCGGCCTATGCCGACCTGCCAATCCCGGATGCCTTCGGTCTCGGTATTCACCGCGCCAGCCTGTTCGGGACGCTGTTCGATGCGGTGCAGGCCAGCGGGGTGATGATCGTCACGGATCACGAGGTTACGGGCTCTGCCTGTGTCCCCGCTGGGCGATACCTCACCTTCGCGGACGACACGCAATCGCCGCCGCACGACCTGGTGATCGACGCGCTCGGCGTAGGCTCGCCGCTGGTGCCGCACCGGGAGGCGACACTGCCCTTCGGCGCCCTGTGGGCGACGGTGGACTGGCCGGGCGGCGGCGCATTCGATGCGCGCCTGCTCGAACAGCGATACCGTCGCGCCGATCGCATGGTCGGCGTGCTGGCAGTCGGTGAGGGAAGGGCGGCCTTCTTCTGGTCGCTGCGCGGGGACGAATATCCGGGTTGGCTTACCGCCGGAATGCCGGGATTTCGAAGCGAGGTGTGCCGCCTGTGGCCCGCGTGCGAGGCAGTCTGCGACCAGTTGACCGATCCCCACCAGCTCACCTTCGCCCGCTACGCTCACCGTACCAGCCCCGCTGCTACGGGCGAGCGCACCGCGCATGTGGGTGACGCCTGGCACGCCGCAAGTCCGCAGCTAGGGCAGGGCGCGAATATGGCGCTGCTCGATGCCTTTGGACTGGCCCGAGCGCTGGAGCAGGCAGACACGCTCGATGTCGCGCTCGCCCGATACGTCTCGCTGCGCAAAGAGCACGTGCGACTCTACCAGTGGCTGACCTGGGGCTTCACTCCGCCGTTCCAGTCGAGCTCGATCTGGCCCGCGCTGTTCCGCGATCTGCTGATGGCTCCCGGCTCGCGCATTCCGCCGGGGCCGAAGTTGAAGGCCCATCTGGTGGCCGGGCTGGCGGGTGCGCGGCTGGACGAGCTGGGACTGGGCCTGCCCGACTATTCCGCGCTGGCGGCAGTGTCGGCCGTCAGTGCTTCATCGATGACCGCTCGCGCTTCTTCGCCATCCCATTCCCACGCGCCGATCACCCGCCAGACTTCGCGCCCCTCGGCATCGTAAAGCACTGTCAGCGGCAGCAGGGAGCCACCACCGAACGCCCCGGCCAGCGCATTGTCCGAGTCGATCCAGCGCGGGAGGTTTTCGAGATCATTCTCGGCGAAGAAATGCTCCACCGGCTCGGCGCCGAATCCGTCCTCGTTCACGGTGATGACCTGCAAACGCCCCTCGTAGTCGGCAGCCAAGTCGTCCAACAGCGGCATTTCGGTGACGCAGGGCACGCACCAGGTGGCCCACAGGTTGAGCAGCACCGGCCCCTCGACTTCCGCCAACGCCAGTTCTGCGCCAGCGGGGTCGACCAGTGTCACCGCGGGGATCGCCTCGCCCGCCAGGATCGGATCGGGCTCGCCCACAAGCGGCACATATTCGCTTGTTGCGCCCGCAGCGGGGGTTTCTTGCGCTTCCCCGCCCGCGCCGTTATCGCACCCCGCCAGCAGGACCGCCGCTGCAAGTAGGGAAAGACGCATTTTGGCCACGGACAATTCCTCCAATGCCCAAGCGGGCAACAAGATGTGGGGCGGCAGGTTCGCCGAAGGACCTAGCGCGATCATGCGCGAAATCAACGCCTCTATCCCGTTCGACAAGGCGCTGTGGCGGCAGGACATCGACGCGAGTTGTGCGCATGTTGCCATGCTGGCGGCTTGCGACATCGTGAGCGATGCCGATGCCGAGGCGATCATTGCCGGGCTCGAGAAAATCGCCGAGGAATATCAGCGAGATGGAGTTCCCGAAAACTGGGACCTCGAAGATATCCACATGACCACCGAGGCGCGGCTGGCGGAGCTGATCGGCCCCGTCGCCGGTCGCCTGCACACCGCGCGCAGCCGCAACGACCAGGTGGCAACCGATTTCCGCCTCTGGGTGCGCGACACGATTGAATCTACATTACAGGGACTTGCAGCGCTTCAACGCGCACTCGTTACCCGTTCGGCAGAGCACGCGGGCAGCATCATGCCCGGTTTCACGCACCTGCAGGTCGCCCAGCCGGTGACGCTCGGCCATCACCTTATGGCGTACTACGAGATGCTTTCCCGCGACGTATCGCGCTTCAGCGACGCGCACAAAAGGCTCAACCAGTGCCCGCTCGGCTCTGCCGCACTTGCCGGCACCGGCTTCCCGATCGATCGCGAAATGACCGCGCAGGCATTGGGTTTCGCCGCTCCGACTGCCAACAGCCTCGATGCCGTATCGGACCGCGACTTCGCGCTCGATTTCCTTGGCGCCGCCAGCATGTGCGCGCTGCACCTGTCGCGGCTGGCGGAGGAATTCGTGATCTGGGCCAGCCAGCCGTTCGGCTTCGTGCGGATGCCCGATGCGCTCAGCACCGGTTCGTCGATCATGCCACAGAAGAAAAACCCCGATGCCGCCGAACTGGTGCGCGGCCATGCGGGGCGGATCGTCGGCTGCCAGGTGGCGCTGATGGTGACGATGAAAGGCTTGCCGCTCGCCTATTCGAAGGACATGCAGGACGACAAGCCGCCGGTGTTCGAAGCGGCGGGGCTGCTCCACCTCTGCCTTGCGGCGATGGAGGGAATGGTGGCAGGCGCCGACTTCCGCACCGAACGGATGCGGCAAGCGGCCGAACTGGGCTATGCTACCGCCACCGATCTGGCCGACTGGCTGGTGCGGCAGGCGGACATTCCGTTCCGTGAGGCGCACCACATCACCGGCGCAGCAGTGAAGCTGGCCGAGAGCCGGGGCGTGGCGCTGGAGGCCTTGCCGCTTGCTGATTTGCAAGCCATCGATGCGCGGATCGACGAACGGGTGTATCAGGCGCTGTCGGTGGAAGCATCGGTGGCGGCGCGCAGCAGCTACGGCGGCACCGCGCCCGCCGAAGTGAAGGAACGCGTAGCCGAAGCGCGCAAGGCATTGGGAATGAACGCATGACGAAACGCACTCTCGCCGTAATCGGTACTGCGCTGCTGCTTTCGGCCTGCGCCCAGCGCACGCCGCTGCAGCCGGTCGCCCCGCAAGCGCTGCCGCCCGCTCCCTATGGCGCAAGCGAGCCGCTGACTGCAGACGAACTGCTCGCCATCGATCCGCAGGCTGCGCCCGAACGCAGCGTGGAACTGCGGCGCGAGAGCGAGGAACGCGCGGACGATCCCTTCGATCTCCCGCCGGAAGAGTAAACCGTGGACCATTTCCATCTCACCGAAGGCGAACTCCACGCCGAAGACACGCCGCTTTCGCGCATTGCGGAGGAGGTCGGCACACCCGTATACGTCTATTCGCGCGCCACACTGGAGCGGCACGCGCGGGTGTTCCGCGAAGGGCTGGCACCGATTGCGGCAGCGTCCGGCCGCGAGCCGCTGATCGCCTTCGCGGTCAAATCGAACCCCAACCTTGCCGTGCTCAAGGTGCTGAGCCGTGAGGGCTATGGCGCAGATGTCGTTTCGGGTGGTGAGCTGATCCGCGCGCTGACGGCGGGGGTTCCGGCTGACAAGATCGTGTTCTCCGGCGTCGGCAAGACTCGCGCAGAGCTGCTGCTCGGACTGGAAAAGCGGATCGGCCAGTTCAACATCGAATCTTCCGAAGAAGGCCGCGAGCTGGCGGAACTCGCCGCAGCACAGGGCCGCGAAGTGGCGGCGACGCTGCGGATCAATCCCGATGTCGATGCCAAGACCCACGAAAAGATTTCCACCGGCCGCGCGGAAAACAAGTTCGGCATCCCGCTGGTGCGCGCGCGGGAAACCTTCGGCGAACTGGCCGCGCTCGAAGGGCTGAACCTGCGCGGGGTGGCGGTGCATATCGGCAGCCAGCTGCTCGATCTGGCGCCGCTCGAAGCCGCTTTCGTCAAGGTGGGCGCGCTGGTGGCGGACCTGCGTGCTGACGGGCATACCATTACCCATGTCGATCTCGGCGGCGGGCTGGGCGTGCCTTACAAGGCGGGCGAGAACCCGCCATCGCCTGCCGAATACGGGGCGATGGTGGCGCGCGTTACCGCCGACTGGGACGTGCACCCGACTTTCGAGCCGGGGCGCGTGATCGCGGGCAACGCCGGGGTGCTTCTCACCCGCGTGGTGCGGGTGAAGCGCGGCGGCAACGGCCCGCCATTCGTGATCGTCGATGCGGCGATGAACGATCTTGCTCGGCCAGCACTCTACGGCGCGTGGCACGATTTTGACGCCGTGAATCCCACGGGCGAACGGATGACGGCCAACATCGTCGGCCCGATCTGCGAGACCGGGGATACCTTTGCGCGCGACCGTGATTGCGACGCGCTGCAATCGGGCGACCTCGCGGTGTTCCGCACCGCCGGAGCCTATGGCGCGACGATGGCCAGCAGCTACAATTCGCGCGGGTTCGTGCCCGAAGTGCTGGTGGATGGCGCACGGTTCGCGGTGGTGGCGGACCGGATTCCGGCGGACGCGATCATGGATGCCGAGCGCGTGCCCGACTTCCTGCTCGACTGATCCTGCTGTCATGCAATCGCTGCCGCTCTTCCACCAGATCACCGGACAGCCGGTGATCGTTCTGGGCGAGGGGGGCATGGCCGAACCCAAGCGGCGGCTGGTCGAACGCGCTGGTGGGCGGGTGGTGGCCGACATGCAGGAGGGGCTGGACCTCGGTGCACGGCTCGCCTTCATCGCGCATGACGATCCGGCGATGTGTGAGGCCGATGCGATCCGCCTGCGCTGTGCCGGGCTACTGGTGAATGTGGTGGACCGGCCAGAACTTTGCGATTTTACCACGCCGAGCATTCTCGATCGTGATCCGGTGCTGGTGGCGGTGGGAACCGGCGGGGCTTCCGCCGGCCTTGCCAAGCAATTGCGGTTGCGGCTCGAAAAATTGCTGCCTGCCGATCTGGGTGCGCTGGCGGACCGTCTTTCGACCGCGCGAGACGCCATCCGCGCCCGCTTTCCGGACATGCCCGAACGCCGCCGCGCGCTCGATGCGGCGCTGGGCGAGGGCGGGGCACTCGATCCGCTGGTCGAGGGCAATGCGGAGCGGGTGGATGCTTGGCTGGAGGCGGCGGGCGAGCCGGAAGCGACGCAGGTCCACGAATTCACCCTGGCGAGTGACGATCCCGAAGACCTTACCCTGCGGCAGGCGCGGCTGCTCGGCACGGCGGACGCCGTGATCGCCGATCCGGCGGTCAATCCCGCCATCCTCGCCCGCGCCCGCGCTGATGCCGAGCGGCTGGCACTGCCGCACAGCGGGAACTATCCGGCAGGGATCGTGGTTGTGCTCAAGACCCAGACATCATAATAACTAACTGTATTACAATAATTTAATTTCCTGCCTGTGCTTGCACAAGCCATGCTCTCCAGCGGATCGACATTCGCGTCGCATCCCTGGAACGGAGAGCAATCGATGAAATTCCCAAAGCTCGATCTGAGCAGCCTGCCCGATCTCGAAACGCTGACCGGCGTGTTCGGAACCACTACCACGCCGGGCGGCCCCGGCCACAACGACACGATCATTATCCTCGCCACGCTGGTCTATGACAGCGCTCCGCCGACCGGCGGTCTGCTGTAACATTCGGGTCGAGCGAGGATGGAACTGAACCCTTTCATCGCAGCGTTGCGGACCGATCGCGGTCCGCAACGCCAGGCCCAGACCGCAATGGACGCGGCGCGGACCGCGTGGCGTGCGGAACCGGGCGGTGAGCAATTGGCGGAGGAGCTTTACCGCTACGGCAAAGGTGCTCCGCTGGAAATGTGCCCGCTGCTCGAAGCCATGTTCACCGAGGTGGGCGAGGCCGAGCGACTGATCGCGTTGCTGGTGCGGCACTATTGCGCAGCGCTGAAAGCCAATCCGATCGGTCACCCGCCGTTCCGCCACGGTTTTGACGGTGCGGCGGGCACGCTGTTGCTAGCGCGATCAGGCCGGGTGCAACTGATGATCCAGGCGCGCGAGCCGGGGCGGCTCGATCATCGCACCTATACATTCTCGGATGCCAGCCGCTTCGATGCAGTGCTTGCAGGCGAGGGGCAGGCCCGGATCGTGCGGGCGCGACCGGCGGGCGGGACGGCGGTGCAGTTCGATCGCGAGGCGCTTTCCTTGCGAGGCGGGGAGCGGATCGCGCTCGATTCGGCGAGCGAGACGCTGGTGGTCGATTCGGTCGAGCGCCGACTGGTGGTGCTGCGGCTGATGCGCAGCGCCGCCGAGCCTGAGCCGGGGCGAGAATATGATGCGCAGTCCGGAGCGCTGCTTTCGCAGAGTGCGGGCACCATTGCCACCAGCCGGCAGGAAATGATCGTCGCGCTGCTCGGCCGCATGGGCCGCAGCGATGCGGCTCCGGAAATGGCGTGGCTGGCTACGGGTGAAGGCGATAGATCGCTGCGCTGGCAGGCGCTGCGCGAGTGTCTTGCCCTCGATAGTGCAGAGGGCTTCGCGGCGCTGGGCAATATGGCGCGTGCCGCCAATGATCCGCTGGCGGCGAACGCCGGGGCACTGCGGGCGCAATTACTCGAAAACTATCCTGAATTCGCCGAACTGGGAGCCACAGGATGCCGCGCGTAGTCGATTGCCTGGACCAAGCCGCTTGTGAACTCGGGGACTGCATCGAAGCCCTGCACGCCAGCGGTTTCCACCCGTGGGAAGAGGAGAGCCTGCTCGGCGCGGCGCACTGGCTAAGACGGCTGGGCAACAACCGTGACTTTCTGGGCGATATGCTGCTCGATGAATTGAAGCGCGGGGTGAAGGCAGCCGAAGATGCGAGTGATTACGGGCCGCAGGTCATCATGCTGTCTACGCTGGGTAGCGAATTCTACATGCGCGCCAATTTTTGGCCGAGCGTCGATGAACACATGTTTCGGGCAAGCGGCAGGGGGGCCTTCAGCTACGAATTGCCGCACGATCACGACTTCGATTTCCTCACCTTGGGTTACTTCGGACCGGGCTATGCCAGCGACTACTGGGAATACGATTACGAGCGGGTGGCGGGCGCTATCGGCGAGGCGGCGGGGCTGCAGTTTGTCGAACGCTCGACGCTGACGCCGGGCAAGCTGATGCATTACCGCGCGCATCTCGACGTGCATTCGCAGCTGCCGCCCGAAAGCCTCTCGGTGTCGCTCAACGTGATGCACGCTGGCGGGGCGCAAGGGTGGCTCGACCAGTACCGATTCGATGTGGAGAAGAATGAAATTGCGGGTGTGATCAGCCCCGGCGGGAGCGAGACGTTCCTGCGGGTGGCGGTCGGTCTGGGGGGCGAGGAGGCGCGCGATCTGGCGCACCACTTCGCCGGGTCGCACCCCAGCGACCGGATGCGGCTGACTGCGCTAGAAGCGCAGGCGGGGGTGCTTGGGCTGGCGGAGCGGGATGCGCTGTGGCGGCGCGCGGAAGCATCGAGCAGCAGGCTGGTGGCGTTGGAAGCGGCGCGAAAAAGGAGAATACTCGAATTCAGTTCATAACTTCGTCATTGCGAGGAGCCGAAGGCGACGTGGCAATCCATCTCCTGCGCTTTGCTGAAATTCCTACGTCAGGGAATGGATTGCTTCGCTTCGCTCGCAATGACGAGAGGTTACAAAATCCCCCCCGCCAGCCGGTCGATTGCGCCTTGCAGGATCACGGCGGCGGCGTGACTGTCGATCATCGTCGCGCGCTTGGCCCGGCTGAAATCCTGCGCGATCATGTCCCGCTCGGCGCTGGTGGTGGACCAGCGTTCGTCCCACAGCAGCACCGGCAACCCCAGTTGCAGCAGGTTGCGCGCATAGCTGCGGCTCGCCTGCGCGCGCGGGCCGCTGGTGCCGTCCATGTTGAGCGGCAGGCCGATAACGATCCCTTTGACCCCGCGTGTCTTGCAGATCGCTTCGAGCGCGGAGCGGTCGGCCCCGAACTTGCTCTTCGCCAGCGTCTTGCCTGCCGTGGCGAAGGACCATCCGGCGTCGGCTATGGCAATGCCGATGGTCTTGGTGCCGAGATCGAGCCCCAGCAGCACGCCGCCATCCGGCAGCGCATCGCGGAACTCCCCTGCATTCTCGGTCAGGAGCGGCCCTATTGACGATTGGCGTTCCATGCTTCCACCCGGCGAACGACGTCTTCCTGCAGGTTCCGCCAGAACAGCGGGATATCGTAGACGTGATAATTGTTGCCCGGCAGCACATACTGGCCAAGCTCGGGCGGGTCGCCCACCAGCAGCAGGCCGTTGCTGCTGCATCGCGCCGGGACGGCCCCCGCCACCAGTTCGCCGGACGACAGGTCGTTTTCGGGCACAAGCGTGCCGAGGTTCTGCGCCATATCCGCCTCGCCGTTCAGCACCCCGCTGAGCGGATTGACGCACAGGATGGCATCGTCGCCCCGCGGCTCGCCGTCGTTGCCGGGAATCGCGGAATAGCGGCGCAGGAACTGACCGGGATCGGCGGGTTCGGCAAAACTGGCCCAGCTGACAATGCAGCCTGCCTGCTGAGGCGAGCCGCAGGCGGGCAGACCGAGGGCGGGCAGATCGTGTTCGATGGAGATCGGCCAGCCAACCGGGTAGGCCATCGCCACCCGCTCTGCCAGCGGGGTTCCCGCGACCCGCTCCTGCAACAGCCGGGTGACGTGATAGCCACCCTGGCTGTGCCCGGCGAGCACGATCGGCATGTCTTCGGGGATCGAATCGAGGAAGAAGGTGAAGGCCTGATCGATGTCGCGGTAGGCGGCGTCCAAGGCCTGCGTCGCTTCGGGCATGTCGGTGATGAAAGCGCCGAAAGTCGCCTGCCGGTAGCGCGGCACCCAGATCTCGCTCGCGCGGTTGAAGGCGCTGGCCATGCCGCGCACCATCAGCCGGGCGCGGTTCTGCGATTCCTCGTCGGCGAGCGGGGCGTTCCATTGCCGCGCGTCGTAAAAGCTGGTCGGGTGAATGAAGAACACCGCGAATCGGGGGGTGTTTCCGGTAGTAGCAGGCTCGGCTGCCTCAACAGGAACTGTCGCCGCACTGGCAGACCCGACCGGCGCCACTTCCGCCGCGAAAGCCGGTTGCCAGCGCGCCGGATCGTTCGCCACGCCGATGCCGGGCCTGCTGAACCACATCGCCGGGTCCTGATAGGCATTGGTGTCGAGCGGGTCCTGCTCGACGAATTCGGCGCTCGGCACCAGCGCGATCTCGGTCAATTCCTCGCCGAAGGTGCGCAGCGCGAAAAGGCCGGCGATCACCAGCACGATCAGGAACACGATGGTGTAAAGGAACTTACGCAGGGGAATTCTCCATTGCCGGACTGCCGGATGCCTCCTCGTTTCCGGCATCCTCCTCATTATGGCGCGCCCGCTGTTCCAGCGCCACCTTGATCATCGCCAGCAGCGGATCGGCAAGGAACAGGCCGAGAATGCCGAACAGGATGCCCATCACCAGCTGCATTGCCAGCACCAGCGCGGGGGCGAGGTCGACGGTCTTGCGGGCGATCATCGGGACCACGATGTAGCCATCGATATTCTGCACCAGCAGATAGACGACGATGGTGTATATCCCCATCTGCGACCCGCCTGAAAAGCCCACCAGCACCATCAGCACGCCGGAGATGATCGCCCCGATGTTCGGCACGAAGGCGAGCAGGCCGGTGAGGATCGCCAGCAGCGCAGCCATCGGGATTTCATCGCCGGTCACGAGGCCGTAGCCCACGAGTGCGGCGTAAGTGAAAATCCCTTCCACCACCATTCCGACGATCCGCCCGAACATCAGGCGGCGCATGGTGAAGCCCATGCGGCTGGCGGTCTCGTAGAATTCGCTCCGCCGCGCGGTGGGCAGCATCCATGCAACGCCCCGTTCGTAAAGCCGCGGTTCGAAGGCGACGTAAATGCCGATGATTGTTATCAGCAGCAGGGTGGTCAGCCCGCCGAGCAGGCCGCCTAGCGCCCGCGTCACGGTGCCGAAGCCGCTCGCGGCTTGGCTGAACATCGATTGCACCATGCCCATGTCGATTTCGAAGCCTTGCGCCTGCATCCACCCGAAGATGCTTTGCGCCTGCTCCTGCACGATCTGGGGAAACTGGGCAGCTTCCTGCGAAATGCTCGACCCGGCGAAAATGCCGAGCCAGACGAGGAATGCGGTGGTTGCGATAAGCACGATGCTGACGCGCCACACCCGAGCCAGAGGTAGCACCCGCCCCAGTAATCGCGCCCCACCGTCGATCATCGACGCGAACACCAGCGCACCGAAAATCACCAGCAAGCTTTGCGATATATAGACCCCAAGGATGATTAGTCCGATTACCGAGGCCCACACCAGCGCGCGCCACGCTTCGAACCGTAACGCCGGATTGGCAATGCGGGTAGGGCTCGCGCCCAGCGCCTCGTCGCTCAAGTCGGCGTCATCGCTCGTGCTCATGGTACCGGCCTGATTTCAGGTCGCAGGCTCGTCCACGCGCGCCCACCGCGTAGCGCGTCCCACCATGTCAGCGGGTTGAAGGTGGAGCGGCCATCGAGCGAGAAAGTAATGAATTCCGCTCGCCCGCCGACACTGGACAGCGGCACAGGGCCGCCAAGCCCATTGCCGAACGGCGCGGCATCCGCGCGGCTGTCTGCCGAATGGTCGCGGTTGTCGCCCATCAGGAAGACATGGCCATCGGGCACGGTTACCGGTTCCATGTCATCAAGCCCCTGTTTGCGATGATCGATGATGAGGTAACTCGCGCCATTGGGAAGAGTTTCCCGGTAGGTCGGTGGCTCGTAAACCTGAGTGCCGTCTTCCAGCGTAACGCGGTAGGGTTCGAAATCGTCGAGGCACGGGCTGTCGAACCCGTCACCGCGCGCGCAGAGGTTGTCGTTTTCGGCGGGCAGGCGCACCGGCGGTTCCATATCCTGCGGTACGGGCTGGCCGTTGAGGACGATCTGGCCGTCTACCATGGCAATGGTATCGCCGGGCAGGGCGACTACCCGCTTGATGTAATCCTCCGCCCGGTCCGGCGGCACGACGATCACCACGTCGCCATATTCGGGGGTAGCGGGGGCAATCCGCCAGCTTTCGCGCGGGAGCACGTGGAAACTGGCCGAAACCCAGCTCCAGCCGTAGGGATATTTGCTCACCACCAGCCGGTCCCCCACCAGCAGGTTGGGCACCATGCTGGCGCTGGGGATGTAGAACGGCTTGGCAATGAAGGTGTGGAAGGCCAGCACCGCGAGCAGCATCAGCGCCAGCCCGCGGGCCTCGGCCCACCAGTTGATGCGCTCCTTGCCGTCCGGAGCCGGAGTGCCGCTCATGCCGGGTGCACTTCGATAATCACGAAGGCCTGGGCCCACGGGTGATCGTCGGTCAGCGTGACGTGGATCGTCGCCACATGCCCGGCAGGCGTCAGTTCAGCCAGCCGCGCCGCCGCCCCGCCCGTGAGCGCGAGCGTGGGCGCGCCGCTGGGGGCGTTGACCACGCCGATATCCTTCATGAACACCCCGCGCTTGAACCCCGTGCCGACCGCCTTGGAGAAAGCTTCCTTGGCGGCGAAACGCTTGGCATAGGTACCCGCCATCGTGTGCGGACGGCGCGCGGCCTTGGCGTTCTCGACATCGGTGAACACACGCGCCCGGAACCGCTCGCCCCAGCGGTCGAGCGAGTTCTGGATCCGCTCGATATTGCACAGGTCCGAACCGAGACCGACGATCATGCCGCTGTTCTCACCGCGCCAGATCCATCAGTTCGCGCATTTTCAGTACGGCCGGTTCCAGCCCTTCGAAAATCGCCTCTCCGATCAGGTAGTGGCCGATGTTGAGCTCCGCCAGTTGCGGGATCGCGGCGATCGGCTGGACGTTTTCGTAGGTGAGGCCATGACCCGCGTGCGGCTCGATGCCGTTCTTGGCGGCGAGCGCGGCCATTTCGGCGATGCGCTT